>DASVCZ010000001.1:0-4820 GCA_036381335.1 Patescibacteria group bacterium
AGAGACCACTGACGATCAAACTGGTGATCATCGAGTTTGTCAGAGTCAAGCCACCTAGGTGGGCAATTGGTTCGGCTGAAATAGAAACATGAATCGCTGCCATAATTTTCGACTTTTATTGTAACTTGTCTGCTCTAGGAAGCAAGAGGTAAGTTGCATACTCGTTACTCAGCCTATTCGGCCAAGACAATAACGACATCATATTGATTCCCTGTATCCTCGGTTTCTTTTTCTTCTGAAAACGTTAAGTCTAGCCCGGTGGCTTCGGTTAACTCGTCAATTAAAGCCGCATTTTCTTCTTCAAGCAAGACGTAAAAACCCTCTTCATATTCACCCTTAGCGTTGCGGGCCGTCACATCAGTAAAGCCGGCTGCTTCTAATTTATCTCCTGTCTCCCCTGCATAGCCAGCTTTGGTGGTCGCATTAACGATTAAGATTTTCACTTCTTCTTTGACGATTTCAGGCTCTGGTGAAGGTGAAGGGCTGGGGCTAGCTACTGGCGTGGGTGAAGTGACAGGACTGGGACTGGCGGTGGTAGCAACTTGGCCCGCGTCCTTTTGCGTCAAAGTAATGACGGCTAGGCCTAAACCAACTCCCACACCTACCGTGGCCAAAAAGACGGTTGCTGAAACGAGCAGCATTTTGACCATGGAATTGGCGGGATTTTTCTTGGGTAAAGGCGAGACTGGTGAGGTGGGAGCCACTGGAGGAGGAGTCGCTACCGGTTTCTGTGAGACAACTACTTCAGAAGTTTTGACAGCTACCACAGACTCTACTGGTTTTTCAGGTTCCGCTTCTTCTTTGACATCTTTGACGTCTCCAAAATCAGGCACAACGATGTTACTTTCTTCGTCATCATTCATAATATCAAGGGTTTTGGCAGCAGCTGTTTCAGATTCGGCGGCAATCATGGGTGTCTCGGGGGTGGGCAAGCTAGGTGTACTAGGTGCCGGCAAGGCTTCTGCGGTTTCACCCGAGTCGGTTTCCTCTTCGACGACTTCGGTTGTCAGAGTTTTTGCTTTCACTGGCTGCTCTTCTTCCTCATCAGTTTCTGCTTTGGATTGACTGACAGCCACAGGCTTCCCTAACGGAAATTGGGGTACTGGGAAATCATCTATCGAGAGTGTCCTCATGCCTGATTCAATAATCTGTTTCACATACGACGGCATTTGCGACTCTTCATCAACGGGTTTGGTCAGTTGCTGGAGTGGTAAGGTATCACTGAGTTGTTCCTTGAGTTTTTCTTCCACTAACTCATTGGTCAATAAATAGACCGTCTGAATGCTCGGTTCGGCGCCTTTAAGGGTTTTAATGGTTTCTCCTAGTGTCTCAATATTCTCAATCGAATCACTAATAGTTTGGTCAACACCGATATAGTGTAGTGCCAAGTAGGCGTGTGAGCCCATTTGAATAATACTAATTGAAGGTTCCAGGGAAATGATTGATTTAACGGTCCAACTCAAAGGCGAGATTCCCGAAATTTTAACGTTGTGAGCAGGGGCATGTTCGGCAATAGGATTTAAGACACTTTTTTCAATGGCAGAGAGTTGAATCTTAGTTTTACCACCGTACTCGGTCAAGATAGTGGTAGAGATATCATGAGTATCCTTGCTCAATGACAGATTAGGCAGTAGCTTTTCTTTGAGATGCTCTTTGATTTTATTTTCGCTGGTTTCGGCTACTTCCACTATGGTGTTGGTAAACAAGAAGTCTGGCAGGACTAGATGATATTCGTCGGCTTCCAGTTTACCAATCAATTTTTGGATATTTTCGGCTAGGAGATCGTTATCATCGAGGAACTCGCCGTTAATTTGGCGAAAAGAGTGGATAACGAAAGTATGTTCTTTTTTACCGGGCAGTAGCTCGGTGACGTAGGCCACGTCAGGTAAGATATAGAGTAACTTTTGAGTGTTAAGCATGGGCAAGCTTGAGTATAGCGAAATTAATAGTCAGGTTCTAGTATGAGGAAAATTTGAGTCAGTGACAAGCAGCACTTCAGCTTAGAGGGGTTCTACTTCCCGCCTGACGGATTCAGCTAACTTCACCATTAACTCATAGGGAATGGTGCCAGCGGTGGCGGCTGAATTCACCAAGGAGTTTTTGTCTCCAGGCTGATCAGAGAAAATAACCACCCTCTCGCCCACTTTAGCATCAGGAGCAGGTGTTAAATCTACAACCGTAATATTCATACTCACCCGACCAATAATGGGACAAAAAACATCGCCGATCTGGACCCAGCCTTTATTGGATAGCCGACGATCTACCCCATCGTAGTAGCCAATAGGCAGGATGCCGATCTTCATATCATTTTTAGCGGTGTGCGTACCGTTATAGCCAACCTTACTGCCTCGAGAAATTTGTTTGATTTGGGCTAGGGTGGTTTCAAAACGCAAGGCAGGTTGGAGTTTAATAGCTCCGTGATGGGCGTCACTAGATGCTAAAGGATTGATGCCGTACAAGGCGATGCCCGCTCGAATGAGGTTAAAAGTAGGATCGTGATACTTAAATGTTCCACCAGAGGCAGAAATATGCTTCCATTCCGGGTTCAAACCACTATCTCGAACAATTTGGAGAGCAGTTTTATATTTTTCAATTTGGCCCAAAGTAAAGGACTGGTCCTGAGGATTATCAGCGTCTGCCAGGTGAGTGGCCAAGCCGACGATATTAATACTTTCCAATGACTTTATTTTTTTCAGAAACGTCGGCAGTTCAGAAACTAGAATCCCTTCACGACTCATCCCGGTATCCACAAAAAGATGAACTTGAGCTCCTGGCTGATAGCGATCAAGTGTTTCCATCGTTTCCAGATCAAAAACGGCAAAATGAAACGGCAGCTTCTTGACTTTATAGTTGTCGGGATGGGTGTATCCCAGGATGAGAATGGGGGTTTTTAGCCGTTCTTTATACAGTTCGTAGGCTTCGTAAAGGCTGTCGACGGCGATGAACGGAGCTCCAAAGTCATCTGCGACTCGAGCGACCTGAAGTAATCCGTGACCGTAGGCATTACTTTTTAAAACTGGAGCAATTTTGGCTTCAGGATGTGATTTTTGTAACGCTTCAAAGTTACTTTTCAGCGCTCTAGAGTTAACCATAATCTTATTTAAGTGGCGGTAGGTGGGACGATGTAAAAAGCTCAGCATGATGTCATTTTAAATGCTAAAATCAAAAAAAATTACCAGGAAAACTTTATGTCCTTACATCCCGATCATACACCACACACCCCAGAAGCTTACTTTGAAAGGTACGCTGACAAAACACCAACTGGCAAAAAATTGGAAGTAACGTCTAGTCTCCTTCAGCGAGCTCTAGCTCTGTATTTATTTTCGCAAATGACTAAGCCTCAGAGAACTTTGAAAGTCAACGATCGTTTTGCTCGGATGATTCCGGAAGGCGAGGATGGTGTCAAGGTTCCAGGTATGGTGATGAGCGTTTCACCAGAGATGCTGACGCTTATTAGACTTTTAGATTACCTCCACGGAGAGAAAGTCAACCAGGCCACCGACGTCTTAGGCTGGCTGGCGGCACTCATTTTACCCAGTGGGCCACTCCATCGTAGCTTAATTAAGGGCTTGTACAAAGGTTTTGGTCCGAGCGAAGTTCAGCATCACTTAGAGACACATCATCTCGATATTTTGCAGAGAACTGCAGAGCAACTAGACAAGAAAATTAAAGAAAACGGGGGAAAAATTAGGGTGGATTTGATGCATCAACCAGTTAAACAACTGTACACAGAGAGCATTCATTCCTTTTTAGTACCGGACATTGAGTCTTCTGACATAAGCAATTTAGCTAAGCTGATGGTGGAGCTAGGTGAAAGAATGGGTGAGTATTTATTAACTGTGATTAAACAGGAAAAATCTCCTGCTTTTCTTCATAACAAAATTGGCGCAACTGAAAACGATGTGAAGCAACACTTTAGCAGGGTCAACCAAGTGATTGGTGACTTAAAAACTACTCACTTTGACCCAATTATCAAAGGGTACTTAAAGGACGTCAACGCCGGCGTTTTTACGGGTGAAGGTAAAGATGGAGTGTTACGCAAAATGGTTCGTTACTTTTTAACCGAAACCCGCCGTGAAGAAGGTCAAGTGCAGTATCAACGGACTTCAGAAAAAATTGAAAAAATCAGAGAGGAAGTGGTGGCGCTCATTATCAATCAAGGCAAAGTTGATCTCAAAGTTCTGGAGCACTACCAGCACCAATCAGATGAAGATTTTATCGTGGAAGCAATGGAGTCTTTCTTGACGTCTGTCATCTTTGCCGGGCAGGATACTGTTACGATGTTGACTACCAATGCCGTTTTGATTGCCAACGCTAACCCCACTATTCTGGCTAACTGTCGGCAAGAAATTTTACAAGCACTCGGATTGTCAGAAGGACAGAGGATTAGTCGAGAACAGTTTATGGAGCTTTTAGGAGAGCAAAGTCAGTCATTTCCCTATTTGGAAGCGCTACTGACGGAGTCACTCCGACTCCGCCCGCCGGTGGATAACTTGATTCGATCTTTCCAGAATGAAGATGGCCCAATTCATATCCGGTATGGAGGGAATGACTTTAAAGGTGGAACTCTTAACGTGTTAATTGGACCGATGCAGCGTCGACCAGAGCATTTTGTGAAGCCTCATCGAGCTGAGCCAAATCGGCATTTGTCAGATGAAGTAATTAAAGCAGCCGGGTACAACTGGACTGAAGCCTCCCCTAATGTGGTCGCCTACCGCCAACAGTACAACATGGCTGCCTACGCTCCATTTGGAGCTAAAGCTAGAAATCAAGAACCACGAGAAATCAGTGGAGCGGGTAATGCTCGCAACTGTCCTGGA
>DASVCZ010000002.1:0-14730 GCA_036381335.1 Patescibacteria group bacterium
GCCTTCATTGCGGGCGGCTTATTTATTAGTAAGTTTGGTTTGGGCAAAAATCCTTTACGTGCCCTGTTTGCGGCCAACGTTGTTATCTGGTCTATTTGTAGTGTCTTCACGGCGTATCCGTCGATTATTCTGCTGATAGCGGGGATGTTTATCTATCTGTGCGTGGTGCCGTTTATCGAAGCTGCGGAGCATACCATCATTCAAAAGGTCGTCCCTCCAGAAAGGCAAGGGCGAGTCTTTGGCTTTGCCACCAGTGTGGAGCAAGCGGCGTCGCCGTTAACGGCCTTTGCCATTGGCCCAATTGCCCAGTTTATTTTTATTCCTTTTATGACCACGGGTGCGGGCGTGGATATACTCGGGCCTTGGTTTGGGACCGGAGCGGACCGAGGCATTGCTTTAGTCTTCACCTTGACTGGTTTTATTGGCTTGGCGGTGACGATACTGGCTTTTAATTCCAAGTATTACCAACAGCTGTCGGCTCGGTACTTGAAATAAGTGTTGAGGTTTACTCCTTCATCTTAGCTCTAGCTTCTTTCATCACACCCGCCCAGAAAATCGTATCATCCAAGATCAAATTCGCTTTTTCTTCATCTTCTGGAGTAAAACGATACTGGCCATTTTCGTCTAGGTTGTTCCAATAGTCAGGAAGCAAAATCTGTTCCCGCAAGTCGTACATTCGCTGCTCCCCAGCCATACCTCTGAGGTGTTCCACTGCTCGCGCCCCACCAGCTTGAGAACCATAACTGACGTAACTAACCGGTTTGTACTTCCACTCGTGATACAAGTAATCAATGGCATTCTTCAAAGAAGCAGAAGTGCTATGGTTATATTCGGGAGTGACAAAAATAAAACCATCGGCTTCATCAACAATTTTGGACCATTTTTGGGTGTAGGGTTTGGAGTATTGATTTTGGAGAGGTGGAATGGGTTCATCCATTAATGGTAAGTTTAGTTCCTTGATATCAACCAGCTCCACTGTGATGTCTTTTCTTTTTTTAGCTATCTCATAGATCCAAGTAGCGGGTTGAATATTAAAGCGGGTAGGACGAATTGAACCGGTTAAAATTTTGATCTTGAGCATATGAACCTTTCTATTCTAAGTTTTTGGTAGAAAAATCATACTACTACGCTTTGTAGCACAAAACAAGTATACGTCAATTTGAAAGGTACTTTGCAAAAAATAAGTAAGAATTTGGTGCTTAATTTAATATTTTAGTTACTTTTGCGAATATTTCCGTTAAAATGAGAAGATGAAATACATTTTAGTGGTGCTCCTGCTGATTGGCATAAGTGCCTACGCCACCTACTATTTATTTGCAGAGAGTGGCGTAGATGAAATAGTGTCTCACACGCCATTGAGTCAAATGGTAGAAACGTTGAGTTCAACTGAGCCCACTGTAACCCTACCTTCTCCTCCGCCAACCAAAGTGCTCCCCAGTGGCACTCAGGTTTTTCAGACTTTTAACAACTGCGGACCCGCTTCGCTCAGCATGGCGCTGTCGCATTATGATATTCACGTTTCGCAACAGACGTTGGGCCAGGCATTGCGCCCTCATCAACACCCTGAAGGCGATAACGATGACAAATCGGTGACTTTAAGTGAGCTGGCCCAAAAAGCAGAAGAGTACGGTTTCATCGCCTACTATCGGCCCGCCGGCGACATGGAGATGATTCAGCAATTTATTGCTCACGAGATGCCAGTTATTACCCGGACTTGGCTCCGCCCCAACGAGGACATCGGCCACTACCGCGTAGTCAAGGGCTACGACCGCACCACCGCTGAACTGATTCAAGATGATTCATTGCAAGGCAAAGATCTACGTTACAGTGAGGATGATTTTAATGAGATTTGGGAAGCCTTTAATTATGAGTTTTTAGTCTTAGTACCGGTAGAGAAGCAAGCCATTGCGGAAGCGATTCTGGGTGACAGATTAGACGAGGAATCAGCCTGGAACCGGGCGCTCGCCATCGCCGACCAACAGCTGGCCACCAATCCTAACAACCACTACGCTCACTTCAATCGGTCGGTAGCGCTTTACCACCTGGGTCAGTATCAGGATTCGATTGAGGCTTACGAGCAAGCAGCTCCCTCACTCCCGGGCCGGATGATGTGGTATCAAGTGGAACCGTTGTTAGCCTACTATCAAGTGGGTGAGTATGACCAAGTCTTGTCCATGAGCCAAGAAATTCTGACTAATGAAAATCGTGCCTATTCCGAGCTTTACTACTTGCGGGGGCTAGTTTTTCAATACCAGGGGAATAATGAGTTAGCTACCGAAGCCTTTGCCAATGCTCAAAAATATAACACTGCCACGTATTGGAAAAATAATGTCCGATTGTAACTAAGGTTAAGTTAAGCGACTGGCTTTTTTTTCAGTTGTAAGCTCACCTCCATGGCTAGGCGCCAAAAAATAACATTGAGCGCAAAGACTGTTAACAGTAATCGTGGGGGAGGCCAGGTGTCCAAACTCCACGCCCATTGATGCCACATTTCACCTTCAATTAAATAGGCCCGGATAATTAAGAATGCGTAGGCTAGATAGCCCGTTCTCAAGAGTGGCCTAAAGTAAGTCCCACTTAGCCGCATGCCCGCCTCGGTCGAAATAATGGCCATGTAGGTTAAGATGAACATAGCTGCCAGACCCAGAATATTAGGTAGTTGAGTCAGCCAATGAGGGAAGTTTTCTACGTAGGTAGTGGGAAAACGATAGATTAAACTCAGGGAATGAGCCACCGCAAAATAGTAACCAAGAAGACCCAACTGCTTACGGTATTTGAGTTTAGAATCAGCAAAATCAAAAAAGTAACTCAGACTACTCAAAACAAAAGATAGTCCAATTAAAATTCCGCCGGTCAATGCCGTCGTCTGACTAAGAACAACCAAGTTAAGATTGCCGGCGACCAAAAAAATATAACTGAGACTAACAATAAAAATAACGATCGAAAAGAGAATGCTGGACAACCAAAGCGATGTTTTCATGAGCAGATATACCTATTCTTCGCCTCCACAGAGTTCACTACTCTGGGCAACTTGAGTAATTCTCTCTGGAGTTACTCGATTATTAAAGTATTCGGCCGCTTGGGCTTGATCACCGATGACAATGATGATACTGTCGTTATCTTTAATTTCTTGGGACAAAATATTTTCTACCTTACCTGTTTCGGTGTAGCCAGCCAGTTCTTTAGCTTGATCGTACTCAAAATTAATATTCTTCAGCAAGTCGCCCCACGTGGCTCCTTGATGGTGGACGTGGGCCACTTCTCCTACCCCATCGTGCAAATGGGTTTTTTCTAGTTGCAGTTCTGCTGGCGTTAATTTTTGTGAGTGATCAGTGCCACAAGGCGTAAACGACATGTGTTCAAACCCAGAGAAATCTTGCTTGACTCCATCGACGTAGACATGGAAGCCAGCGTGTGTGTGGACGTGAACAATTGGTTCCGATTGATGAAAGTAAGTAAAGTAATAATACCCACCTGCGAAAATAATACCTATAAAAAGAAAAGTTGCCAATAAAATAAATGTACTCTTTTTCTTCATACACACCCATTGTACCAAAAAAATAGTCTCCCGATTATCGAGAGACTATTTTTGCTTTGCGTTTAGCAGCTGCAGCCACCGCCGCAGCATTCACCTGGTCCGGTCATATGTGTCCTTTCTCGTCTCGTGTACGTTCCAGTGGAGACGGGCTAACTAGTTGATGCAAAATATTACAGCCATATTTTTTATCTTGACAGTCAGGGTCCTCACAAACGTGACTTTTTAAATTGCTGAGCTTTTTCTCTAACGTCTGAAACTGCGCTATTTGAGCTCTCAGTTTTATCAAGTACTCTTCAATTTCTGATTCAATGTACTTTTGAGTATGCTGGCAATCTTCTTGACTATTACACCCTACTATTAATTTTTTGATTTCACTTAAAGGCAAACCTAAATCCCGGGCGTTTTTAATCAAAAAGATTTCCTCTACCGCTGAGGGTGAGTACATACGATAGCCATTGTCGTCTCGTTGGGCAGGCACAATCACACCTTGCTCTTCATAAAAACGAATGGTCTTGGCGGGCAAACCTACACGCTGGCTGAGCTGACCAATAGTTATCTTCTTATTCATAGTAATGACTATATACTTTCTAGTTACTGGAAGGTCAAGCGGGAATATACTTGCCAAGCAATAACGAGCCAGCTATGATGCTTTTACCATGATTAAAAAATGGCTGGATCCCTTGATATATTCTGCTTGTATCTTCACTTTTTTGAGCTTGTTGAAGGATTCTTACCGTAATCCCGATAGTATTGAGAAGTATCTTGGCGTTAGCTCTGCTTTTATACTGGGCTTACTCCTAGTCATACTTGCTCTCCTCAGAAATCTGGGGTATGTCATTCCCACTCCTATTAGCAGAATTAATCGCTGGCTTATTTTTCCGGTAGCTATTGCGGCCACAGTAGGACTAAGCATGCTGGAATATCATACATCTGACAACTACGTCTACAGCCTTTTGAATATTCATTACCAACAGTTCGGCATCATAGCCTTGGGGAGTTTGGTCGTCATTTACTTATCTCTACAAGTAAACTGGCAGCAGCTCGCTGGTCATTTGTGGCTCTTGGCCGCTCCTTTAATGTTGGGATCTTACCTATTTTTAATCAGCTATTGGCCCTTTAATTACCTCAAATCTATTGCTGGTGAAGATGGTCTGATTGAGTGGGTCCAAGTAGCCATTTTACTGCTGGCCACGTGGATGTCGTTCAAAGTCACCATCAGGCTTTGGCAAAAAAAACAGTATCCCAGCTTATTAGCGCTCATCTACCTCGGTGTGACCGTCGGCCTCTTTGCAATCACTGGTGATGAGATCTCCTGGGGTCAGCGCCTGCTTGGCCTCAGTACTCCTACTCAGATAGCCCAACAAAATACTCAGAGTGAAGTTACCTTTCATAATTTAGAAGGAGTAACTCCTTTTATTTGGCAAGCGTACTTTCTGATTAGCATCTTTGGCAGTTTTGCTTGGGTTATTAGGTGGTTGCTAAGTAAAATAGGAACTGCGTGGGCGGCCCTTACTTCTCTAGCAGATTTTTTTCTTCCTCCTTGGTTTATAGCTCCTAACTTTTTCTTTTTGCTTCTCTATCAATATCAAACCAGGCCAGGTATTGAACATACTATTGGCCACTGGGGAGAACCTACTGAAGTCTTTCTTTACTTGGGAGTTGCACTTTTTATCTGGCAAGTATGGCTAAAAATCAAACCTCTTAAGCAAGCTCCCCTGTTAAACAGTGAATCCCGCCGCCAGCCTTGATGAACTGGCTGATATCGACAATGTGGGGTGCGTACCCCAGTTTTTCAATTGCTTTTTTAAATGAGTCGGTAGGGGTATGCATCAGCACCGTTTGAGTGACCGGCACGCTGTTAGCGGCAAAATGAAGCACGTCCTCTAAGGAAAATTCAATCAGGTTGGGCACAATTTCTTTCAGTTTTTTTTGGGAAGAATCTGAAAACGCGGACGGATAATAAAAAACTGTAGTTGCATTCAAAACCATCAGGCATGTATCGAGGTGATAAAACTTGGGATCAACTAACTCTAGCCCAATCGCTTCTTTATGGGCCAAGTCACCCACGACCGACACGGCCTCGCTTGACGTCCGGAAGCCCATCCCCATCAGCAATCGCTGGCCGAGTTTTTGCACGTCTCCGCCTTCCAAAAAAATACCTTCAGGCAACTCTTTAATCTCATAGCCTTGGGTGTGATACCACTGCCGATAGTACTCTGATTCTGGCTGGCGCTCGGGGTAGCGAAAGCGGCTCAAGAGAAAGGTCGAATCATCGAGCATCACACCTTGGTCAGTTGCGAAAACCATATCGGGCACGCCCTTTTCCTGGTCAATCACCTCCACTTTCACCCCCAGCGATTCATACGCCGTCTTGAGTGATTTCCACTCTTGTAACGCCTGCTCAGGGTCCACCGCCCCTACTTCCATCCAGGGGTTAATCTGATACTCAACTTGAAAATATTGAGGACGACACATGAGAATATGAGTCATAATAGAAATTAAAACCACTTCTTATATTTGAAGAGGAGGAGCATTAAAACCGCCGGACCAATGGCCATAACCATGACCAAGTAAAAGGTAGTGAAAGGGCCCCAGAAAGTCCAGGAACCCGCCTCGATGCCGCCGGGAATTAAAATATTCATGCCGTAAAATGAACCCACAATCGTAGCCGGAATACCTAATGTAAAAATAATCGTCAGAATGCCCAAAATTTTGTTAGTCCGCTCAGTACTGACAGTAAAGTCGGCATCTTTGTAAATTTCTACCGTTTCTCTGGCCTCTTCCAGCGTCTCACTCAGGCGCTTCATTCTCATGGTTAGGCTGGAATAATAGCGAGTGGTAGTATCAATTAATTCAGTTTTACTGGCCGAAAGATCTTGGAGCATGGTTTTGAACGAACTGATGACGCGCCGTTGGCGCATAATTTTTTGCCGAAGCTGACTAATGCTATAGGCCCCCGAGACATTGACGTCAAAAACTAAGTCATCGATTTCGTCCACTTCCTGGAGAATGATATCAAGCAAAGAGGACACATCTGTCACCAACGCCTCCAACAGATGGTAAGTCAGATATGCAGCCGACTTCTTCATGACCTCATCTCTTCGCTTTTCATCTGACTCAACTTCTTTAAAAAGGTCAGCTGTCGACAACTCTGAGTCTCGATGTACAGTAACAACCGTATTTTTGTTCAAGAAGATGCACACCTTGTGTGCGGTGACTTTATTTTCCTGTTGATCATAACGTGGTGTTCGTAAAAGAATAAAGATGTACTTGTCTTCGATGCTTAATTGGTCCAACTGCCCTTTCTGGATGCACGCATCTAAGTGAAGCGGGTCAAAGGCAAACTCTTCTGCCAGTTGGTTCATTTCTTTGCGTTTGGGATTTTCAATATCGATCCAAGTGATACTGTTGTGCTTGAGCTTCCTAACTAGACTACGTTTTTCTTCCGGACTAGAAGTTTTGGTTTTTTTGGCTAAAGGGTTTAAAAAGTGCAAATCCATAGTCTAAAAAGTTTTTACCTACCTTCAGGATACCCCTTCTGAATTTTTTTGGCTATAATGGAATTGCCTCATGCCTACTACACCTGCCTTTCATCTCTTAGCGTATGTCTTTTGTTTCCTTCTGGTTTGGATAGGATCAGGCATGGTAGTAACGGCAGTCTCCAGCCTCTCACGGTCCTGGCACTTACCACGATTTATTATTTCGTTCTTTTTACTCGGCATTTTGACTTCTTTCCCTGAGATGACAATTGGTGGCTTGGCAGTGCTAAATAATACCCCCGCTGTCTTTGCAGGCAACCTGCTAGGCGCAACCATTGTGTTATTTTTGGGCATCATTCCTCTCCTCGGCATTGTAGGAAACGGAGTCACTCTCCCTTCCCAACTAAATCATTCGCAGTTGATGATTACCTTAATTGTGATTCTAGCTCCGGCTGTGTTGACTGTGGATCGAGAAGTAACCAGTCCCGAAGCCTATATTATGATTGGTTTATACCTTCTTCTGGGAGTTGTTTTTTCCTTTAAGCAGTCGTGGTGGGAGAAAGCTAAAACATCCCTCAAGCGAAAGACTAATGGCACAAAATTCATTGCCAAAATTGTAGTAGGGACTATTATTGTCTTAGGAGCTAGCCACCAAATACTAAATTCCACCTTGTTTTTTGCTCAGATGTACCACATCTCGCCATTTTTTCTGAGTCTGCTGGTGGTGTCATTGGGAACAAACTTGCCTGAATTATCTATTGTCTTTCGATCCATTGCTAAGCGAAAGAAAGACATAGCCTTTGCAGACTATTTAGGTTCAGCTAGCGCCAATACCCTCCTCTTTGGCGCCCTGACACTTGCCCACGGATCAACTTTTCACCTCCCCAACCATTTCTTACAACGCTTTACTTTCATTTTGGTTGGTTTAGTTTTATTTTTCTTTTTTGCTCGTTCGAAAAGCTCTCTCTCCCGCAAAGAAAGCCTAGTACTTTTTGGTCTTTACTGCGGCTTCCTCATCTTTGAGCTTTTGCTGCTACAATAGAGTCATGGCTCTGAGATCGCACGACACCTCCAAAGTCTATTTACTTTTGACCCTATGTAATACCTTAGCTGCTTCCCTGATCTGGGGCATCAACACCTTGTTTTTGCTGGATGCTGGCTTAAGCAACTTGGAGGCATTTTCTGCTAACGCTTTTTTTACCCTCGGGCAGGTCATTTTTGAAATCCCGACTGGCATAGTGGCCGATACCGTGGGTCGCCGAGCTTCGTATCTGTTGGGGACGTGCACTTTGGCTGTATCAACATTGCTATACTTCTTCGCCTGGCAAATGCAATTGCCTTTCTGGAGTTGGGCGGTGACCTCCATCCTGCTCGGATTGGGCTTTACCTTTTTTTCAGGAGCCACTGAAGCCTGGCTAGTCGATAGCCTGGCCTTTACCAAAAACAAAAGTAGTCTGGAAGAAGTGATGGCCAAGGGCCAAATGGTGGGCGGTGGTGCGATGTTGGTAGGTTCGGTTCTAGGTGGCGTCATTGCTCAGCACACGAATTTAGGCGTTCCTTATATTTTGAGAGCAATTATCTTGATCATTAACTTTGCCGTGGCGTTTTTCTTAATGAAAGACTTGGGCTTTACACCTAAAAAGAGCCAGCGCTGGCTAGCTGATGTCAAAGACACTTTTGCCACCTCTCTCAAGTACGGCTGGGGCAATCCTTCAGTGCGCTGGGTGATGCTGGCGGCGCCTTTTACTTCTGGAGTGGGGTTTTACGTCTTTTACGCCATGCAACCTCACCTGCTCAACCTTTACGGCAACTCAGAAGCCTATGGCATTGCCGGCTTAGCGGCGGCTATTATCGCTGGCGCTCAAATTTTAGGTGGGATGGCGGTACCGTATGTCCGTAAGCTACTGCCCAATCGGTTATCGGTGCTGTTAGCCAATGGGGTGCTGGGAGTGATACTGTTGTTAACCTTAAGCGTGGTCAGTCATTTTTGGCTTGCGATCGGTCTCTTTATACTCTGGGGATTGTTATTTGCGGCTGTCTTGCCTGTCCGGCAAGCGTACTTAAACAATCTTATTCCTTCCCAGCAGCGGGCTACCGTTTTATCGTTTGATTCTCTAGTCGGGTCTAGTGGCGGCATTGTCATCCAACCGGTACTAGGGAAGGTGGCCGATGTCTGGAGCTATCCGTTGTCGTATGCGGGGGGAGCGCTCTTCCAGCTACTGGCTATTCCGTTTATTTTGTTGGCCAAAAAGGAACGATCTAAACCTTAAGCAGCTTAATGAGTTGCTCGCTTTAATGTGTCATAATTACTTTTATGACCGATGGCCCTCCTTCCATACGTTACGTCTCCGACAGTACCTTCCGGTGGAGCCGCAAAAAGCACGGTAAGGGTTTTCGTTTCCTGGATGAGGAAGGAAATGTCCTGGCGGCCAAAGAGATGGATCGCATTAAAAAGCTGGGCATCCCTCCAGCCTGGACCGACGTCCGCATTTGTCATAAAGAAAACGGTCACATTCAGGCGGTTGGTTTCGACGCTAAAGGCCGTAAGCAGTACATCTATCACCCTGTGTGGACAGAATATAACCAGCAGCACAAGTTTGACCGGATGGTTCGCTTTGGTGAAGTGCTACCCACGCTCAGAGAGACGGTCAGCGGCCACATGCGTCAACACAACTTGACTCGGGAGCGGATTTTAGCCACCGTCGTCTGGCTGCTGGAAAATACTTTTATCCGGGTGGGAAACAAACAATACGAACGCGACAATAAGTCCTACGGGCTGACTACGTTAAGAGGCAAGCACGTCAAAGTTCGCGGTAACACGGTTAAGTTTCGTTTTAAAGGTAAAAGCGGCGTCTACCATGACTTGGCTGTGACTAATAAACGAGTAGCCGCTACCATTAAAAAGTGCAGCGAGTTACCGGGCTACGAACTGTTTCAATACCTCGACGAAGACTACGATCGGCAAACGATTGATTCTAGTGACGTCAACGAATACATGCAGAGCATTACGGGAGAGACGTTATCAGCCAAAGATTTTCGCACCTGGGGCGGCACCACCTTAGCTGGAGACACGTTGTATCAATGGGGAAAGCCGGAGTCTGAAGCTGAGGTCAAAAAGGCGCTCAATCACACTGTCAAAGAGGTATCGAGTCATCTGAGGAACACGGTCAATGTCTGTCGCAAGTATTACATACATCCTAAAATTGTCGAAAGTTACCAGAAAGATCTCTTAATTCCTCACTTTGAAAAAATTTACAAGTCAAAGAAGTATCCGGTTGACGGCTTGTCGATTGAAGAAACGGCAGCCTGGATGTTGTTGAAGTAGCTGATAAAATAAGCCCCATGGCTAATCTCAAACCCCGTTTTCTTCTCCTCCAGGTCATCACCCCTCACTACCATCAAGAACTGGCGCTCAAAAACATGGCTGAGTTAGAGCAGCTGGTAGAGACGTATGGCGGGGAAGTGGTGGAGAAATCAATTCAGCACCGGCAAAATCCTCATCCTGATATGTATATTGGCAGTGGCAAGGTTGAGTGGCTCAAAGAAACAGTCAGAGACAAGAAGATTGAGGTGGTGGTCATTAATGGCATTGTCAAAGCCGGGCAGTTATTCCGCTTAACCAAAGCCTTGTGGGAAGTACACACTCGGATTAAGGTTTGGGACCGAGTCGATTTAATTCTCAATATTTTTGATCAGCACGCCTCCACCACCGAAGCCAAGCTCCAAATTGAGTTGGCGCGCCTGCAGCACAGTGGTCCTCAAATTTACGGCTTAGGCCGGACAGAACTTTCTCGCCAAGCCGGAGGTATCGGGACTCGTGGCGGCGGTGAAACCAATATTGAAAAAGAGCGGCGGCTGATTAAAAAGCGAACCCAAGAAATTAGACAGAAACTAACCCATATTGCTCGTAATCAACAACATAAAATTCATCAACGGAAAGCTAAAAATATTACCTCGGTCGCCTTAGTTGGGTATACCAGTGCCGGCAAGACAACCTTATTTAATGCCTTAACCAGTAAAGAACGCCAGGAAAGCCAAGCGTTATTTACGACTTTAGATAGTGTGGTCGGCAAATTAAAAATTTCGCCACACGACCCCACCGTCTTGATTTCTGACACCATTGGTTTTATCGAAGATCTGCCACCATTTTTAATTGAAGCCTTTCGCTCAACCCTGATGGAATCCTTGTCCGCGGATATGTTACTGCATGTGATTGACGCTGCCGATCCTGACATGCTTTTAAAAATGAAAGTCGTCAAAGATATCTTACAAGATTTAAACGTCCAACAGCCCCATATATTGGTGTTTAATAAAATTGATCAAGTAGATACAGAACGGTTGGCGCAATTCAAAAAAGAGTATTCGGGCAAAAACCATTTCTTTGTGTCAGCAAAAACAGGGGAAGGGTTAGATGAGTTGCGACAGATGATTGGGAAAACATTACTCTGAAGTAATTCTTACTTTTTCCCTACCAATTGTTAACTTGATTGATGCTTCTCAGGCAGTGCCTAACTTTCTATAATTGATTTTCATGAGCTCACGCTTTTCCTATATTTATCTACTGATGGGCCTGACTATCTTAGTCATTGCTGGTGTGACGTGGGGGTTATGGAACCAACAACGGCCGGCTCCCCTGACGATAGAGTCGTTAAGCCAGATTGAAAATCCCTTGTCGGCTTCTTCCCAACCGGCTGCCACACCGTTTCAAGAAATGACGATCCCTTACTTGCGCTCGCGTACCTATCAAAGCTCGCTGGGCGAAATGGAGCTGTTATCCCAAAATGGCACCTATCGCTCGTACCTGTCTAGTTATACTTCTGATGGTTTGCGCATTAATGGCTTGTTAACCGTGCCCACCGGAGAGCAACCTGTTGCTGGCTGGCCAGCCATTGTCTTTATTCATGGGTACATACCGCCCACACAATATCGAACCACCGAGAAATACGTTGAGTACGTCAATTACTTAGCCCGCAATGGATTCGTGGTTTTTAAGATTGATTTGAGGGGGCACGGAGCATCGGAAGGCGAGCCGGGAGGTGCCTACTACTCCTCCGATTATGTCATCGATACTCTCAACGCCCAGGCCGCGCTAGCAGGATCTTCATTTGTGGATGACAGCAAGATAGGGCTCTGGGGGCACAGCATGGCGGGCAACGTCACGCTTAGAAGCCTAGCGGCGAAACCTGATATTCCGGCGGCCGTCATCTGGGCAGGGGCTGGCTTCTCTTATGAAGATTTGCAAGAGTTTGGCATTAGTGACAACTCGTATCGGCCGCCGTCACAAAATACGGAGCGCCAGCGACGTCGGCGGGAGTTGTTTGACACCCACGGCGAGTTCGATCCCCAGCATCCTTTCTGGCGCCAGGTGATTCCCACCAATTACTTAAGTGACTTCGGTGGGGCTATTCAGCTTCATCATGCCGTCAACGACGCTACCGTCAACGTCGAGTACAGTCGCAACCTTGACCAATTGCTCGGCCAACTCAACATTGTCCACCAATACCACGAATATCAAAGTGGTGGCCACGACATCGAAGGCGCTAGCTTTAATCAAGCCATGCAGGCAACTGTTGATTTCTTCCAAGAGCATTTATAATCGGCCAAGTACAATGACATTTATTCGACTGCTTGGTAACTTTTTTCGTTATGCCTGCCCCGCCTTGGCGATGGCTGCCTGCTTTTGCCTTCTGTACTGGTTCCACTTCCGCGGTTTAATCAGCCACGACGAGGGATGGTTTCTGTACGCGGGCGAACGACTACTCCAAGGTGAAAACATCTACAAAGACTTCCAGTTTGTCTACACTCCCGGCTTAGTTTACTTAACCAGCCTCAGCTATCTCGTGTTTGGCATATCCGTTTGGTCAACCCGTCTGCTGGCTCTTATCAATTCGATGGTGGCTTTAGGCTTACTAGGTTTAATAGCCAAAAAAATTCAGTTGCCCTTTCTTTCTTCAACTTTCTTACTGCTCACTTTTTTATTCTGGGGTCCTGCTCATATTAACTTTGTCTGGCCAGTGATGTTTTGCCTGACTACTAGCTTAGCTACTTCTACAGCTCTACTCTACGCTGAAACCGAAAAAAATCCTGCCACCAAAGTCCTCCTCTTTTTTCTGAGTGGTATCACCACCGCCTTAACTGGTCTTTTAAAACAAAACTTTGGCGTGGCTTTAATCTTAGCCAACCTTATTTTTTTTATACTTCGAAAATCACATATCGAACGTCGGCAACTAATTGCCCATTTTGGAGGAATGGTGGCAGTGGGCTTACTTCAACTAATCTACTTACTGACCACCGATTCTGTAACCTGGTTTTTTAGTGAAATGTGGTTTATCACCTATGAAAAAATTATTCGTGACGGCATCCTTAATTCCAGTTTGCCTTGGAATTATCCAGCTAGGTGGTATGCTCGAATCTTTAAAGTATGTCTTTATCTCTTGCCTTTATTCTTGTCTCTGATAGCGTTGATAAAATTTCACTCTCATCGGTATTCATTCTTAATTCATCTGCCACTGGTGTCTACTTTCTTTTTTCTTCTTAGCTTTCGCCCCACTACCGATTACATTCATCTAACGCCACTTTTAGCTCTAAGTAGTATTTGTTTGGTTGTTGTGACTAGCGAATTTAAAAATTATTTTGTGCAACTCTCACTTAGTTTTTTCCTTTCTCTATTTTTATTTGCGGCAGCGTACAGTGCCTTATTTAGAAATTACTACGGTTGGGACACTCCCTTGATTGCACATAATTACCAAGTGGATCACCCTCGAATTGGGATTACTGTCGATCATAAAACTACCGTTACTGTTTTGCCCTTAGCAGTATATTTAAAAAAAACAGTTCCTGCGGAAGAAAAAATATTTGTCTACAGCTTTACGCCCCTGATGTATTTTTTAACTGATAAAGATAATCCCACCCGCTATGATTACGTCCACCGTGGCATGCTGACTCCAGAGCTAGAAAATAACGTTAGCCAGGCTTTGCTGTCCGACCAACTCCAGACCGTGGTCACCGATCATTCCCTGAAACACGACCCTTCCCTCATCGCTAAAACCATCGAAGCGAACTTCACCCCCACCCACACCTTCGGGGACTATATAGTCTGGAGAAAGTAGATTGAACGTGTCTCGAATGTGAAATTATAATTTCAGCGTTTACTTTCTCCAATTCACCGGCAAGTCCGGACTTTCAATCTCAATCGGTGTGAACACCGGCTGTTGAGGACCCAATGCTGCCGCCCACTGCCAAGTCTTCTTTAATCCCGACCGCAAACTGGTAGTATCCCGGTATTTCAAAATTGACTTCGCCATCGAGTGATCACTAACTGCCGTTTTCACTTCTCTCGGTCGTTCAGGTAACATTATGACATCACTTTTCAGACGACTCACCTTCATAATCAGAGCCGCTAACTCTTTGACCGTATACGGAACGTCCGAACCAACATTAAAAATATGATTGACATTTTTTAAGGTCGCGCTCCGAACCAAGGCCGTCACCACATCATCAATATATGAAAAACACCTCACTTGTGAACCATCACCATAGACGTACAGTGGCTCACCCTTTAATAAGGCATTCATGAAAATAGTGACCACATTGCGATAAGGATCCCGCATGTTTTGGCGCGGACCATAGACATTATGTGGACGCAGTATGACATGCTCAAAACCATGGACCTGACTCAAAATTTTCAGCGATTCCTCAAAAGCTAACTTAGTC
>DASVCZ010000003.1:0-2771 GCA_036381335.1 Patescibacteria group bacterium
CGAGCCACCGGCAAAGCCACCAATGAAAGCGAAGCTGAGCACTACCAGCACCACGAAATTTTTATTAAGAAAAGAAATAAAACTCTGGAGAGAGTAAGGGTTATTGTTCATATTACTACAGTATGTAGTAGTTGTCGGGAGCTGTCAACACCTTATTTTACCGAAGAGTACGAAATGTCAGGACTGAACGTGGGAGCGGGGGTAAACCAAGTTTCGTTGACGCATTGGCTGACACATTGAGTGAGGGTACATGGCTGCGAAATATTAAAACTTTCCTCTAAGGCTTGGGCTGCCTGCCACTGTTGGCTGTACCAAACACACGCTAGTAAAACCAGGGTAGAGGTCAGGGCTTTCAGTGGCTGTACGCGTAAGATTGGTCGGCGCTGGTGCAACAGGTAGCCAATTCTTTGGTCCAAGGCACTGTGGGCAAAGCCCAGTGCTAAATGAGGCACGGGACTGATCAACATCTTGGACAAGGCGCCTTTTAAATAACGAGTGGAACGTTGTTGTGAATAGGCAAAGTCATCGGCCCGGGTTTCCAGGAGCAAGTGATAGTACTGGGTGACATCATCAACCACTGGCAAAAGAGCCAAGACAGAACTGAGTACTTTAGCCAGGGCTATTTGTACTGGATGGTAATGCCGAGCGTGATAAATCTCATGCAAAATAACTGCTTCCAGTTGCTTAGTCGTTAGTTGACGGACCAGACCTTGGGAGACATTAATTTTAGGAGTCAAAAACCCGCTGGTAAACGCTAGTGATTGAACACTGGCCAAGTACTGCACCCGACTGACCGGAAATCCATGGCGTGTCACAATATTGGCCACTTTTTTAGGTAGCTTTTTTACTCTGGAGGCACTTTCCGTTTGAGATTTAAGCACGGTGGTCAAAAGTTTGGTTGCAATCAGCATCAAAAAAACACCGGCATACCACTGATATGGTTGATTCATTAAAATTGTGTAAGTAATAGCTTGGCAACTGGAGAGTAAACTCACTTTAGTTTTTTTAAGTATTTTTTACGATCTTGTGTTGAAATATCTTGGGCTTCCTCAAGAAAGGCGGTAATGGCTTCTTCGCCAAAGCGATTGACGAACGTGGCCAACGTGCTATGAATCAGACTCCGGATAAAGCTTTGTTTTTTTTCAGCCGGTTTATACAGGAATAACCGACCTTCTTTTTCTCGCCGCAGAACGCCTTTAGCCACCAACCGAGACAGAATGGTCATGACCGTGGTGTAGGCCAAGTGCTGCTTTTTTTTGGTTAGCTCAGCCAGGACAGTTTTGACTGAGGCATTTTCTTGCTTCCAGACGATGTGGAGGATGTCTCTTTCCAGGGGGCCAAGGTTGTTCATACTACTCATTGTAGGATTTTTTTCGCTCGGTGAAAAGGAGCAACTATTTTCTTACATAGATATTACCCACTTTTGCCTGCTTCGTGAAAAATGCTCGATAAGATGGTGCTAACACTAATCAACTAGTATCGGAGGCACCATGGGTATTCTTGAATTAATGTTAATCATTTTAATTATCGGCGCTTTTGCTGGCCGGGGGTACTTTGCACTGGGAGTCATCCTCGATATTTTTATCGCCATCTTGGTGGTGGTGCTAGTCGTCCGCTTGGTCCAAGTGTTACTCTAAGAGTTAGCCATGTCAAAAGGAAGTCACACCAAACGAAAAGCGATTATCTGTGATTTGGATGGAACGCTAGCTCTGATTGATCACCGCGACCCGTATGATGCCAGCACCAGTGAACAAGATGTTCTCAATGAACCGGTAGCCGAAGTTCTCCGCCGGTTTGCACCTGACTACGCCATTATTCTCGTTTCTGGCCGGATGGATACATGGCGGGCAGAAGCAGAGCGCTGGTTAGCCAGGCATCAGATTCCCTACGACGAGCTATTCATGAGACACGCCCAAGACTTCCGAAAAGACTTTGTGGTCAAAAAAGAAATCCTGACCCAAAAAATACTGCCTGAGTACGAAGTTTTCTTTTTCTTAGATGACAGAAATCAAGTAGTGAATATGTGGCGAGAAGAGGGCTATACTTGCTTCCAAGTCGCACCGGGGGATTTTTAATATGTTAGGATTTTTCGATAATTTACATGAAAAAGTAGGCCACTTTATCGGCGAGGCAGAAGAGGTGACGGAGCGTGACCAATTAATCACCGAGCTGGAGCTACTGAGTGAGCAAATGCGCAAGTTAAACGCCCGCCTCTATAAGCAGACCTCTGCCAGATATGTTTTTTTTCATGCCGTGCTGGCAGGGATTGGCTCGGCCATTGGTGCGACCATAATTGCCGGTATGGTGATTGCTATCTTAGCCCGGACGATTCACACCATTGAAGATGTGCCAATTGTAGGCAATATAGTTCAGAATGAGCTTATCCAAAATCAATTTGAGACCGACCGTTAATCGGTATAGACCACCCTTCTCCTCGATTGATAACTCAGCTCAGCTACAATTTCTGACAGCAAGTAACCTACAAACGCGTAGACAATCAAAGCAAAGACGGCCGAAAACTCAATCACAAACCCCCCTTCCAGAACCGGACTCGGGAACATACCTATAAAGGGTCTCAACAACGGCTCGGTGGTAGCGTAGATCCACTGCACAAAGCCGGCTGCCGGATTAGCACCGAATAAGCGTAAGATAATCCTGACTGCAATCAACAGTTCAATCAAGCTAAAGACGACGTTGATTAAATAAAGAATGAAGCGTGCAGGTGACATATGAACTCCTTTGGAGTAATTTATAATTTCTAATTTTTAAAC
>DASVCZ010000004.1:0-5694 GCA_036381335.1 Patescibacteria group bacterium
CTAGTCACAAATAACTCAAAAGGATAGTGGAATTTCTTGAGCAAAGGAGCTGCGTACTCAAGCACATTTTGATACACGCCATCAAAAGTAATGACTACTTGGTTTTGACTTTGAGGATCATATTCATCTAAATAAACTACTTCTTTATGTTCCAGTTCAAGTAATTGTCGGTAAAAATTATCCACCGTTACCCACCACATATTGGGGCTGTCAGGGTGAATTTTATGGTACATGAGAATCATTTGACGTACACTTCTAACCGGTGGTTATACTCCCGGTATTTATAGTAATGATCTTTTAGCAATAAATAAGGAAAGCGGGCTTTATACCAAGCATCCACATGAACTGACACTAAGATACCACTTTTTTCTAACAACTGATCAATTACATGATACACCAATGAATGAGCTTGGCCGATATATTGAGGATATAGAACACCAGTGATGATAATTAAGTCAAAGGGTTGTTGAAAGGTAGAGGTGAGTTTAAACAGGTTAGCTGTTTGGTAATGGTGATGCTTTAAGCGATGAGATCTGGCATACCGTTGAGCTTGGGCAATGGCTTTTTCCGACACATCTACGCCCACCACTTTTTTGCCCGGTAAATCTCTAGTTACATAGCCGTGCCCACAACCAATATCTAAGACTCGTCCGTACTTACTAGTGGGCAATTCGCTCAGCAAAATATTTTTGCGTTTTAGATCATCAAAAGTAGTTTCATACTGCCAAGGATCTTCTTGGCGATACCAGTGATCGAGTTCGGTAGGTGATTGAATCATTGATAGTTTTCTAAAGTAAGAGTACTCTTCTTCTTGTACCAAAAAAAATCGTTGCCAACAATACCAAAAGAATACGATATACTTAGTTTAATGCTAAAAGAGTTTTTTCGACCCTTTATTTCTTACAAATACCTACTTTTCCAACTAACTCAGCGTGAGATCAAAGCTCGTTATAAGCAATCGTTTATTGGATATGCCTGGGTTTTGCTCAATCCATTGGCTCAACTGGCCGTTTACTCATTTGTTTTTTCTTTGGTTTTTCGTTTTCCTTCTGATGTGCCTTATCCCATTTTTCTTTTTGCAGCGTTATTGCCATGGACTTTTTTCCAAAACTCTATTACGTCGGCTACCCAGAGTTTAGTTCATAATGATACTTTACTTAAAAAAGTAGCATTTCCTAGAGAAATTATTCCTTATTCGGTAGTTTTTTCTAAAATTATTGACTTTTTAGTTTCTTGTGTGGTCTTTATTGTATTCTTATTCATATATCAGGTTCCCTTGGCTTACTCTGCATGGCTTTTCATACCTCTATTTTTAGTTCACCTGATTTTGACGGTGGGCATTTCACTTTTTTTATCAGCAGCCAACCTTTTTTATCGGGATATTCAATACCTAGCCAATCTGCTGATTATGCTGTGGATGTATATGTCGCCTATTGTGTATCCTCTCTCGATGGTGCCAACAGAATACATCTGGCTCTATAAGCTGAATCCGATGGTAGGCATTATCGAAGGATACAGATCTGCATTGTTTGGGTATCCCTTTGAAACCAAGATTATTTATTGGTCAGTAGCATTTAGTATTTTGCTCTTTACCTTGAGCTTTGTCCTATTTAAAAAATTAGAAAAAGTTTTTGCAGATATTGTCTAACTATGTCAATTATTGAGTTCAAAAGTGTCACTAAGCACTTCCATCTACAACAAAATAAGACGTTTAAAGACCTGATTCCAGCCTTAATTCGAGGTCAAGGTTGGGCCCAATCTCATACAGTGCTTAAGAATGTTAGTTTTTCAATTCGAGCTGGGGAAAGTGTGGCAATTGTAGGTAAAAATGGTGCTGGTAAATCCACGATTTTAAAGCTGATTGCGGGTGTGACATATCCCAGTCAAGGGCAAGTGATTGTCAGAGACCAAGTCGCTCCTTTAATTGAGTTAGGTGCTGGTTTTCATCATGAGCTCA
Source organism: Patescibacteria group bacterium (assembly GCA_036381335.1). Classification (GTDB taxonomy): domain Bacteria; phylum Patescibacteriota; class Microgenomatia; order UBA1400; family PJMF01; genus DASVCZ01. The sequence continues at coordinate 1,958 of DASVCZ010000004.1, forward strand.
GCGGCTATGAAAATATATTTCTCAATAGTGCCATTCTAGGTCTGCATCGTAAAGAGATTGAAGCCGAGGTAGATGATATTATTGCTTTTAGTGAATTAGCTGAATTTATACATGAACCTGTAAAGCGCTATTCTACTGGCATGACCATGAGATTAGCTTTTTCAGTGGCTGCTCATACTACAGCTCCTATCTTGTTGGTTGACGAGGTGTTAGCGGTTGGTGATTATGATTTTCAGCAGAAATGTCTTCGCAAATTGCAAGAGTTCAAGAAGGAAGGCAGAACTATTATTTTTGTTAGCCATGATGAGCAAGCTATCACTGAATTTTGTGAGCGGGCACTTCTTCTTCACCAAGGAAAACTAGATCTTGATGGCACTCCTGATCAGGTTTTGGCGCGGTATCATCAACTTGAGGATGCTAAAGAGTAGACAAGTATTTTTGGCGGAGAATCCAAGCGGCCCAGCTTAACGTCAAAGCAAAAATAGCTAGTCGAGCTATTAGTTCCGCAATAGCACTTCCAATAAGTCCATAAACAGGGACCAGTAAAAAATTACCACCCACCACGATCAGCATTTGAATTATTCCAGTAATGGAAAAATATTTAGGATCGGAGAGAGAATAAAAAAGAGCAGTAAAAGGAACCGTTGCTATCATAGCGAATGCGGCGGCTAATAGGATTCGTAAGGTTGATAATGCCGGTAGATAGTCATTACCGACAGTAAAAGTAATTAAGAAAGGGGCCAAAATATAGGTAATGAGAAAACCTCCTCCAATAAGAATCAACAACAAAGATGCTTTTTGTAAATAATTTTTAAGATCCTGGATTAAGGTATACCGTGCTACTCGTGGAAATAAAACGTTACTCAATGACATACTGGCCAAAGAAAACAAGAGTGGAATCTTTGAAACTCCACCGAGTAAACCAGTTTCATAGGTGGTTAAAAAACTTTGCACAAACAAAACATTGATTTGCCCAGATAACGTGGAAGCAATGTAACCAGTTCCCGTGTGTTTGGCCATGGTGATAATTTGGCGACGAGCACGGGCATATTTTTTCATGACGTTGAAAGAGACGCTTTTGGGGAAGAAGAAGGTAGAAAATAAAAGTGGTACCAAGGGAGCGGCTGCATAAAGAGTGAAAATTGGCAGAATCTGTCGGAATTGAAAGAATACAATCACTGCCGCTGTCAGTAACTTAACAGAAGCTTGGATAAAATTGACGACTACAGCATACTGAAAACGGTGCAAAGATTGGAGCATGCCGGTCAATTGCTCAAAATAGGTGGCGGATAAGCCACCTACTACGAACGCAACCAGGACCAGCCATGGTGAGTCAAAGTTGAGAAGTCGAGAAAAAGGTATGGCTCCCACCACTCCTATTGAAGTGATAACGATACTTAGTATTAATTTGAGACGGATAGTAGCCGAGAAGTACTCATTTCGTTGGGTAGAATCATCAGCATTGGCTACAAACTTCATTAAGGTGGCAGTGATACCAGCGTCGTTAAGTCGGGAAATAATCATTATTAGAGCGAAGCCAACGCTAAACTCACCAAATAGACTGGGACCTACTAATCGAGAAATGAGGATCAATGACAGAGCCGAGATGCTAGTAGCCATCAAGTTGCCAACTACCATCAAGACTGATTGGCGCAGTCCTTGTGATTGAGCAGCTAGTTGGAATAATTTTTTCATGGATTAATAAAGTATTGTACTGCTTTTGGATAATCTCTGACCATGGACAAACTTAATTGCGCTACTTCGGCCACAGATAAGCTAATGGGTAAAAAACGATATTTAAATGCTTGAAGTCTGGGGTCACTGTCTTCTGGCTTGAGCTGGAAAAGTACATCTTGAGCAAAATTGCCTACTCGGTCACTAGGTAGTAAATCAATGAACATGTGACTGTGGGCCGTTGGCAATAACATGCTTGAGCCATGGACACCGATGACTAGTTGGCTATTTGCATATACTTGGCAAAGTTTCTTTTCTCTTGAAGGAGTAAATGATTCTACCCTTTGGTCATCAATCCACTTGGGGAATGCAGTAGAAGTGCCCAACCCAGCTACAGTAAACGTATATTCTGGAAGTTGTTTTTTTAGCAGAGAAAAAAGACGTCTAATTTTAACATTTTGCCACCAGACTAAAGGATAAAGTAGTTTTAACTTCCTGGCAATATAACTTATGGGAAAAGAAAAGAACCACGGTCTATCTTCTCGCCAAATAAAAGTAATTCTGGGTGCTGAGGGAGTAGCCATATACGGTTTAACTCGAGTGTACTCTTCGATCTTAAAATCAACAGGGTGTGAATAAGCTGGACTGAGTTCAACCTCTTTAAATCGGCGCAACTCAGTTTTAATTTTCTGTTCCAGAAAAGGATAATAGTGCAAGGTTTTGCTTAAGGGCAGGTCTACCACCCAAATTTCAGCCACTCCAGCAGGAACTAACCATTCCAAAAACGGAGGCACAATCACAACTAAATCATACGATGAATCGTGGTGGAGATGGCGGTAAGCATTAAGCAACTTTAACAAGGTGTGCCCATATAAGTAATCATGACAGTTGAGGATAATAATTTTTTTCTTGGTAGCTCTTTTCTTTTTGACTTTAAATGAAACTCTTTCTAAATATGGTGTGAGTAATGATTTGAGAAAGGGCTTTGCAAACCACTCTTGAGCCCGGCTCTGGGGTCCAAAAACTTTGGGCTGGGTCAGATCGTAACTGTAAGCAGTGTAATTGGCTTGGCCTGTAGGCAGGTCAGCCACGTACCGGTGTTGGCACTGGGAACAAGTAAAACCAGCAGCGACATGAATTGTATGCCAGATTAGGATAAGATTGCTGGCTGGCAAGTGACAGCGTGGACACATCGTTTGGAAGGAGAGGTTGGGAAAAATAGTCATGGCTGTAGAGGTGGAAGCAAGTGGATAATGTCATCGCACACAACTACTCGATAGGTAGGTGCTACTCGCTGAACAAAAGTCTTCACTTCTTCTAGCGTGGGATAACTCTCTTGGCCAACAAAGAGCCGGGCATCGTCAATAAGGACAAGATGAGGGAATTTAGAGGCAAAAATGGCTTTTAGCTCTTTAAGGATGGGAGTATCATTCGTTCCTCTCCCCGTTCCTATTCCAGAATAATGAGCATCTAACCAAAATAACGCTGGGCGGGGTAATTTGGAAACAATGAGGGGCATTAATTCGCCACTGTCTCCTTGGAGAATGTGAACGTGAGGCTGTGACTGAAATATCTGGCGAGCTCGATCATAAAGGGGTTCAAATAATTCAATACTCAGTAAAAAAGAGAAAGCATACTTCACTTCATCCAACATGTCACCCATAAAGGTGCCAGTTTCTACGAAAAGTGTAGTTTGATATACACAAGCACAGTACTTGACATGAGCCACTTTAATTAAGTGGGGTGGTGGCATGGGGCGACCTCGTCGTCGCCACTGCGGCAACTGAAGTAATTGATAGTGGTGTTTCAACCATCTCAAGATGGGATGTGGTAAATTATTAAAAATATTCATCAATTATTTTTTCTTTTTAAAGTGATACAGTCCGGTGCCGAAGCCTTTCTGAGGCTGATATTTTTGATATAACTGTTTGCCGTAGACATAGCTTTCTGAGACTAGTTGGCATTGGGCAAACATCTCAAGCACATAGTTGCGGGTAAAAGCCCGATGGGCATTGAAATAAATCTGGTTAGTTGAATTAACAGGCACGGTAATAATGAGATGT
>DASVCZ010000005.1:0-7552 GCA_036381335.1 Patescibacteria group bacterium
TTATTTGCTGACGTTTCTCTAGAAGATTAAGGGTCGATAACGTACCAGTCGTGCGGATCCACGTTGTTCACCGTTTCGCCGGCTGCCACTTCGACTGGGATCGGTTCATGGGAGGGACAATCAACACTCAGCCCACAGGTCACAAATTCAGAGTAAAAAGCTTTTTGGGCTTGATCTGGCAATTGAGCATACACGGTGTAAGTACCTTCAGGCACCTCAATTCTATAGCTAAGCCCATAGGGCTCTTCTTCGGTTTCAATGTGATCGGTAGTGCAGGTTTCAGTCTGACTCTGTTGATTCACGGCGCAGACTTTCATGTCGGCTGGAATTTCTTCGCTAGGAAAACTGAGTGAGCCAGTAATGAAGCCAGTCTTAATTAATATATCGTGAGGAGTTGAGTCAGAAGTTTCTACCAGTGGTGAGGCATCACTCGATTCCTCCAGGTCTCTCACATCTTTACCAAAGTCACCCACAATGAAGGCAAAAGCTGCCAAAACTAAAGCAATCAACAAGCCGGCGGCAGCGATAAAAATGGCAGTTAAGGTGAGCACAGGGCGAGGATGTTGAGGGATTGGTTGGTCGTCGATCATACGTTTAGTATATCAAACGACAAAAGTGAAGAATATTGGGCCCTTTGCGGGCGACTTTGCAATCTGGTTCAAACACGGTGGTAGAGCTGCCTACTCCGATAAAATCGGAGACCTGGATATGGTGGTCACAGGATTTAGAGAAGGGGGGTCGTGATACCCCCATCATCTCCTTAGAAAGGAGGTGATCCATCCGCACCTTCCAGTACGGATACCTTGTTACGACTTAGTCCTCATCGCCGACCTCACCGTAGAAGAGTCCATCTCTTGCGAGTTAGGATCATCCGCTTCGGGCGTTGCCGACTTTGCTGGCTTGACGGGCAGTGTGTACAAGGAGCGAGAACGTATTCACCGCAACCTTCTGATTTGCGATTACTACCGATTCCGGCTTCATGCAGGCGGGTTGCAGCCTACAATCCGAACTGAGGGGCCGTTTATTAGGATTGGCTCTGCCTCGCGGCTTCGCTACCTGTTGTCGGCTCCATTGTAGGATGTGTGTAGCCCCGGGTGTAAGGGACATGCTGACTTGACGTCGTCCTCTCCTTCCTCCCCTGTAAAACAAGGGCAGTCTTCTGTGACATATATAACACAGAACAAGGGTTGCGCTCGTTACCGCACTTAAGCGGACGTCTCACGACACGAGCTGACGACAGCCATGCATCACCTGTCTAGCACCTTCGAAAGAGATCTTGTTTCCAAGATTGTGCAGCTAGATGTCAAACCCGGGTAAGGTTTTTCGCTTTGTATCGAATTAAACCACATGCTCCACCGGTTGTGCGCTCCCCCGTCAATTCCTTTGAGTTTTAACCTTGCGGTCGTACTCCCCAGGCGGAATGCTTAACGCGTTAGCTTACGTCCCCCAACTTGCGTCAGGAGGCTAGCATTCAAAGTTTACGGCTAGGACTACACGGGTCTCTAATCCGCTTTGCTACCCTAGCTGTCGTCCCTGAGCGTCAATCTTGTCCTAGTAGTCTGCCTACGCGATTGGCGTTCCTCTCGATATCTACGGATTTCACCCCTCCACCGAGAATTCCAACTACCCCGAACAGATTCAAGTTTATCAGTTTCTCTTGCTTGTCCAAAGTTGAGCCTTGGGCTTAAACAAGAGACTTGAAAAACCGCCGACGGTACGCTTTACGCCCAGTAAATCCGGATAACGCTTGCACCCCACGTATTACCGAGGCTTCTGGCACGTGGTTAGCAGGTGCTTTCTAGCAGGGTACGGTCAAAATTCTTCCCCTGCCACAGTGGTTTACGATCCGAAGACCTTCATCCCACACGCGGTGTCGCTGCGTCAGACTTTCGTCCATTGCGCAATATTCCCAGTTGCTGCCACCCGTAGGTGTAGGCACCGTGTCTCAGTTACCTTGTGGCCGATCATGCTCTCACATCGGCTAGCCGTCATCGCCTTGGTGAGCTGTTACCTCACCAACAAGCTGATAGCGCGCAGGCTCCTCTTAAAACGTCTTGCGACTTTACCCTTGCGGGCACATGCGGCATTAATTGGCCTTTCGGCCAGCTATTCCCCATTTTAAGGTAGATTCCTACGTGTTACTCACCCGTCTGCCACTCGACAGCGTCTAGCAAGCTAGACCTGTTTCCGTTCGACTTGCATGCTTAAGGCACACCGCCAGCGTTCATCCTGAGCCAGGATCAAACTCTCAAAAAAAGTTTTTTTTGAGTTTTAGGCTCAATTTACTATTTCAAAAAAATTAACGGGCAACTGACTATCAAAAATGATAGGTAGGTTGCCCGAAAGCAGTGTCTACCACCATGTTTGCGTCAGATTGCATATTCATGAATCAGGTTATTTGATTCATGGTCAATATTCTTCACTTGTTAAGGAGCTTGCGAGTTAATCCCGCCGAGGCGGTGATTAAGGTTCAGGACACGAACAAAAGCGCCCCGCCATGGCGGGATGCCCTCTGTCTTGTCTTTTGTGTGATTTGCGATTATGCTAAATCTTGTTCTGAGATACGTTTTCCTGCCAAAGGCGGGAACAATATCTTTGAAGAGTGTTAGTATACCAAATACAGAGCCAGTGTCAACGATGCAATCTGGGCTACGTATTCCTAGTAAGAAAGGAAACATGTTTGAAGGACGATCTGAACTACCTCTGGACTACATGGCAATTGAGGATATCAAATTTGAGGACCAAGCAGAAATTCCAACCAGTAGTGATTATTTTATCTTTAATGACGGTCAGAGGGACGATATTGCTAAAATTGATCCTGACCTAGTTAACAACTATATAATATCTGTCGTTTCCACTGCTACAGTTCAGGACGATGAATATCCTTATATGAGATTCTCTCGTCCTCCGATACAAGAAATTGCAGAAAAAGCAAAGGAAAACCAATCCTTATTTAGGAAAATTGTGTATAACATGAACCAACAACTTTTTCAGGGTAGTTTGGGGAACGATTTAGCCTTGATTGGTATGTATTTGGACAGAAATCGAAGAGACACGGCAGAAAGTAAATTTGCTATTTTAAAGGCTCGGTTGAAGCAGTTAAAAATTCAAATTGATGCTACAACTAATTTTTTAGAATTAGTTGGGGGAGGGAGCGGGGTTGATAAAGAGGCACTTAAATCCCTTGAAGAGACATTAGAAAAAATCACAAAAATCAAGGACCTGGTAGATGAGACCACATCGGTTGATGACGTGGGTGGCAAATTAGTTAACGAAATCAAAGAGATAGAAAATAAATAAGGTTACTCTTTTAGTAAGTCATGTATAACGGACAGACCTCTGCGAGCACTCAGAATAACTTCGTCTAAAAGTTGTTCTTCTTCATGCAAAACCTCATGAGGGTGATTGTTTTCAATGTTTGCAAAAACTAAATTTCCTAGCTCAGATGAGTATGAATTCGTTGGTTTGGTGTTTTGTTCATTTGGTTTAAGAAATTCGCTCATATTCACACATTATCCCACACCGGATAGTTATTATTTAGGAGTAATGTTTACGCATATGATTGATCGGTGCTGAAAAGGCATATGGTATTATTGAGTATCATTTAATGAAAAGGAATATATGTCTTCAGAAAGTCAGCCAGAATCATCTTTTGACGATTCTCTAAATACACAACCTCATTTTGCTCAGGATATAGATATTCCGATAGATGAAAACCATTTCCTTCTAAATGCTGGCCAAACTAGCGACCTAGAGAAAAGAATAGAAGAAAAATTAGAAAAGAAAGCAAAAGAAAAAGCTGAAGAAAAAGGATTAAATCCAATTTCCCAATCTATAGTACTTGTAGGAAAAGTTGAAAATTCTGCAAGTCGTTATTCTCGGCCAAGCGTTGATATGCTGGTTAAACTTTCTGCAGAAGATGGCGAAATTTTGGACAGTATTCTTCATCACATTACCGAGCAACTTAGATTAAGCTCTGGTGTTAATGAATTAGGAAGTGTTGATAGCTATAAAGATGATCATCCTGATTTCGCTGATAAAAAACTAGATTTAGCTAAGGCAAAATTGGTGCTTTTGAAGAATTTGGTGGCGGCGGCTCGAAATTACCTTGTTAAGCTTGAAAGTGAAAAAATCTCAATTCCTTCTGAAACTGAACGCTTACTCGAGCGACTTCATTTTGTTTTCACAGTCATTGATCGTATGGCATCAAAAGTTGAAGGTATCCAGAGCCGAAATGACGTGACAACAGAATTTATGGATGCCTATTTGAAATTACTTAAGTTGATTTCTCTTTCGGAGGAGTAGCCGGTTAATTGACTGCTTTGCTAACCTTGCGTCTACGGATATTTGTTGTGCAATTTTCTCTATCTCCAACGATTTCGAAGTTTCAGCTAATATCTGTCCTTTTTTTGTCTTTTCAGGTTGGTATGGTGGCTTAGGGCCATTTTCTAACGAGGTCATAAAGACATTGTCCCAAACTATGCCAGATCTCTACATAAGTATTATGTGTGTATGAGATATAATACCGCTATGCCACACTCATTCCCCATCGAATCCCATACCTCTGCTTTTTTTAGAGAGTTTGCACGTCAAGAAAAAAAAGATGAGTGGAAAACTGTTTTTCAAAGGTTGGTAGACGATGGATTAATCATAATTGATACTACTACTCCCTTAGACACTACTTCTGAGCTTCACCAGGTTAAATTAGCCTTAACTGAAAAAGGAGCCAGGTATTTCTTGCAAGATAAGAATACTCAAGCTCAACGCTTGGGTGTGCTGGAAATGGAACTTCGCAATAAATTGATCCCATATGTAAGTTTTGGCGAAGCCACACCTGAAGAAGTAAAGTCCACGATAGAAACAATGATTTACTTTCTGTTGAAGTTGGCCCAAGAGAAAATTAATTTACCTCCTGAACTTAATGATTTACTTGAAAACGACTTGGTTGCACCTCTAACCAGCAAGATAAAAAAACTCTTGGAAGGCCAGCCTTAACCAATCACTCCACCACCTAAACAAATGGTTTCGTCTCCTACCCTTTGATAAAAAACTGCCGACTGGCCTTCCGCAATGCCTTGAGTTGGTTCGGTTAGGTTTACGCTGAGTTGTTCCCCTTCCTTTGATAAGCTACAAGGAATTAATTTACCCGTATGACGAATCCGGACGAGTAACTCACGCTTCCCTATTGGTGTCTGTTGATTAATCCAATGAATGTCATTGACTTCAAAGTTATCAAAATACGTTTCCGCGCCAAACCCCACCATCAGTTGATTCTTTTCAGGAATTTTCTTAATCACATAAAACGGTGGAATATTGTGCTTGTTAATCGTGGTACCGTCACTTTTGGTAACTAAAGTGACCTTGTTGATATCAAAGCCATGACGTTGGCCGACAGTGTAAAACCATAAGCCTTTATGTTCGCCTAACACATTGCCTTGGGTATCAATTACCTGACCAGGATTCTCGCCCAGTCGCTCATAGAGAAAATTATGGACGTTAATATCTCCTATAAAGCAAATACCCACCGAGTCTTTCTTATCAGCTACATGAAGATGACGTTGCTTTGCCTCAGTTCTGACTTGTTGCTTGGTTAGCTCCCCCAGGGGGAAAAGAATATGGTCTAGTTGTTCTTTATGTAAACGGTAAAGAAAATACGTTTGATCTTTATGCTCGTCAGCCGGAATACAAAGCTGACCATGGCTGATCTTGGCATAATGACCGGTAGCTACATACTCGAATCCTTGCTCCATAGCCCAGTCATAAAATAAACCAAACTTAATTTCCACATTGCACATGACATCAGGATTGGGAGTTCTCCCCGCTTCGTACTCGTTAAAGAAATATTCCACCACTTTGTCTTTATAGGTCTGCTTAAAATCAAGGACTTTAAAAGGGATACCCAGCTTAAGGGCCACTTGGAGGGCATCCTTGCGATCCTCTTCACTGCGGCAACCGGGAGCTCGCCAACACTCAAGGAAGACCCCGGTCACGTCATAGCCTTGCTCCACGAGTAATTGAGCGGTGAGTGAAGAATCCACCCCGCCTGACATGCCGACAGCCACTTTACCCAGTTTTTTGGTCATAAAGGGGATATTATACTGTACATCTACTCAATAACGAATGAAGACCTAATTCTGTGCAATGTTTTCTTTGCTTTATTAAGTACATCTTGATACTCTTCGCCTTTAACGAGTATCTTGGCAATAAAGCTACCACCCTTATTAGCAGGACTGACATAGTCACCAATTTTTAGCTTATGTGATACTAATTCTATATTTTTGTCTTCCTTAATGAAATCTAAATCAATATTCTTTAATATGCCTTGCTTATCAGCAAAGATATTCATATAAGAAGCCGCTCTCTTTGGAATAAATTGTGATTTATCTGGTATTCCGGAGACCGCTTTGAAAGATGAGAGATAGTAATCATCATCAGTCACATAGTTGGTCATTATTCCTCTCATTCCTCCACCTCTGGCTGCAATTTCCACCATGTTAATCTCATTAGTATTCAAGTTTATAAATAATTCTGCATGTGTAACGCAGTTATTTGCACCTAAAGCTCTTAAAGCTTTTTCTACCACATCTAGAACCAATTTAGTTTGGGCGTCACTTAAGTCACTATAAGGCATAGAGCCAATAGGTAAATGATGATCATCGATTTTTAACTCGTGACTAAGAATATAATCACAGACTGGAGTGTGAGTAAATGTGTTATTAGTTACGAATGTATCAACAGTAATTTCCTTGCCTGTTAAAGCTGCTTCTAATAAAAAATTAGTTTTAGGATCGGGAGCTGCTACAAAAAATTCTTCAGGTACATTGGTGATATTTTTTTGGAGATCACCTGGTTCTTCACTCAAAATTTTTTTAAAATAAGAGAGGCTCTCTTTTAACTGATTGTAGCTGTTAATTTTGGTAACTAAACTTGATGAAAAACCTGAGATTTGTTTTAGGAATAAGGGGAAATTATTTTCCTCAATAAATGTTTTAGCATCCTGGGCGTTCTCAATCAATATGCCTTTGGCCGATGGTACATTATGTTTAATAAATGCCTGTTTCATTAAATATTTATTACGGAATTTATGGGCCGTTTTAAAATCAACGCTGGGCAAGTGTAAGATAGTGTTGACAACCGAAACTACCATTACATACTTTTCAAACCTGGTAATGGCTCCATCAATATGCAAATCAGAGACAGCCTTACTTATTTCTCTCCAATCAAAGATATTGTCTACGGTGAAAATTTTTTCAAAGTAATTTGAATATTCCTCTTTATAGTTTGCTTTGGAGATTAAAAGAAACAGCGTAAAGCCTTGATCCAGTGCAGATTGAATAAACTTCTTTTCTCCTGAAAAACCTACAACGAGAATAGTTGGTTGTGGCATGGGTTATGGTATGGTGATCTCTTTAATTTGGTTAGTTTCATTAAAGAATCTTTTAATAGGGAAATCTAGATCCACATAGTTTTTTTTGATGATAAAACACTGTAACAGGTTATTTTGTAAACCATAAAAGATTGACCAGCCCTCATCATTGATCTGAACAGTATC
>DASVCZ010000006.1:0-10492 GCA_036381335.1 Patescibacteria group bacterium
CCCTGTGGGTACCATGGTTCTACTAAAAAAGCCTGTCTCTGCTCACCACATGGAATGGAGCTTTATTACAAAAAACTCTCGGGGCCCATCCTTGATCGGATTGATATGCATGTCAGAGTTAAAGAAGTAGACCTTAAGAAAATGACTCAACAACAGAGTAGTGGTGAATCTTCCACTGTTATTAGGCAAAGAGTACTGGCAGCTCACCATATTCAGTTGCAACGATATCGCACAACACCCTATACCCGAAATGCAGATATTAATTCCAAGGATGTCAAAAAATTATTCAAAATCTCTCCTTCTGCTCAACTTTTGCTAGCTAAAGGGGCGGCTCGGCATCGTTTATCGGCTCGCGGTTATTTTAAAGTCATCAAGGTTGCCCAGACTATTGCCGACTTGGATCATCAAAACATTATCGCTCCGCACCATTTGGCCGAAGCTCTTCAATACCGACACTACTAAAAATTACGAACACGTTACAACGTGTTCTATGTTATCTGAAAAAAAAGGATCAGGCTACCCAACGACAGGCAATACCAACCAAACCATTCAAATTTAGCCTTATCAATCACATACTTAAATAATGCCAAACTGGCAATACCACTCCCAAAGGCTGATAAAGAGCCAATGATAATCAAGAGGGGAGAGAAGCTTTGAAAAATACTAGCGTCAGCTTCACTTAGTTGCAGAACACCGGCGCCGGCCAAAGCCGGGATAGCGAGTAAAAATGAGAAACGAAAAGCCTCTTCTCGACTCATCTTAAAGCTGACGGCGCCAGCGACTGTCGAGCCCGAACGCGAAATACCAGGAATAATAGCCAGGGCCTGAGCAACCCCGATCGCAAGACTTTTATACACTGTGAGAGGGACAGTCTCGGAGGTACTTTCTAGTTTCATTCCATTAAGTCGACGATCAATATAAAAGTTAATTAGACCCGTCATCATAAACTCTACTCCTAAAAAGATGCCACTCGCAAACAGATTCTCAATTTGATCTTTAAATAAGAGGCCAATTATGACTGCTGGAATAGTCCCTACTCCTATGAGAAACCACTCTTTAAAAGTAACCTTGAAAAGTGTTTTGCCAAAAAAAATAATAATGGCGCCTAAAGTAGCTAAGTGCAGAAAAACATCAAAGACTAAAATATCTTCAGATAATCCAAAATATTGCTGAAATAAGACTAAATGACCTGAACTGGAAATAGGTAAAAACTCTGTTACACCTTGAACGATCCCCAAGACTAAAGCCTGAAATATTGACATTATTCGTCTAACTCTTTACGAGTTCGCTCATACCATTGAGTGAGCATTGTATTGACTACATCTTTGCCGCCCAGGCCAATGGCTAAACCTAGACCTAAGGTAACGGTAGAAACGAAGCCGATAAATAAGATCATGATAAATTCACGAGCAATACCTAGCTCTGAAATAGCTGCTAGCACGACCATGGTCATGACCAGGTAACTGGCTACTTTACCTAGCAAAAGCGCGCTTTGACCATCAATGCTTCTGATAGCACCTTTCACCAAGCTTTCCACTACACCGGCTACGATTACGCCTAGGAAAAGAACCAAAACTGCAGAGATAACATTTGGAATATAAGCCAGGACTCGATCTAGAATCTGAGTCAAAGGAGCCAGTCCTAAAACTGAAACAGCAGTCTGGAGTACAACCAGCATTAGTAACCAATAGACTGATGTTCCGACTACACCTTCAACTTTTTGACCTACTTCCGCGTTATGCATAAAGTGCTCAACAGGAGTTTTCTCCACCAATTTAGACACCCGAGCCGCCTCCAGCAACTTAACTACCACTCGTTTAAGCATCTTGGCAATGGCGGAACCGATGACTAAAATCAAGAGGGCGCCAAAAATTCGCGGTAAGTACACCGACAGCTCCCCTAACGTTTGCATGAAAATAATGGATAAAGAATTGTACCAAGATTGCCACATAGAGGCCTCCTTGGTAAGAAGTATACCTTGCTCAGGAACAGTACTCAACCCGTAAGCCGGATTCTGTTTTATCCCGATGTTATCGGGACATGACGATGATCTGTCTATGCCTGGGACATTATCACCCCTCCGATAATCGGAGATGGGAACAAATCCAATAAGGTGAAAATCGCCAGTTGCAGCGGGGAGGATTGCCCGTTTCACCTCCTGACAAGTAAAATATTCTACTTGTCGGGAACTCGTCTCTGTTGCTCTAACTGTGTAGCGTACCAGGATCGATACCCCACCTCCCGCTTTCGCGGGACACCCTTTGTTCTGCTGTCCGGACTTTCCTGTCCGAATCTATTTGCCGTTAGGCAAGAGATATCGGACCCATCGTCCAGTCAAGCACTGCGCGCTAAGCAGATATATCCTATAATAATTTAACCGGGAAATCAAGATATCAACTAAGGTCTGAAGAATTTGGCGTAAATGGTCCTTAAGACGATATAGACAGGAACTGCGAGCAGTGCCCCAACCACGCCTCCCAATTGAAGACCAATCAGAATTGTCACAATCGTCACTACCGGGTTCACGTCCACGTTGTCTCGCATGATCTTAGGGACAATGACGTAGTTTTCTAACTGTTGGACCACGATGTAAAAGACAGCAGTAGCGGCTGCCATCGGCCACCCAAGCATGACCAAGGCTAAAATAATAGCCGGCACCGCCGCAATCGTTGGTCCTAGATTAGGCAAAATTTCCAGAATGCCAGCCAAAACAGCCAAGGGGAGCGCGTAGGGAATCGAAAGCAAACTTAAGCCAATATAGGTAATCACGCCAATGACCGTCATTAAAATCAACTGACCCCGGACCCAGCCACCCAGCTGATGTTCCAAAGAATCCAAAAACTCTTTTGCTTCCTGGAGATGCTTTTCCTGATGAGTAAACCAAAAGATTTTACGGTGTAAGTAAGGTCTATCTAAAATTAAGTAAGCCGACAACACAATCAATGTAAACATGGTTACAAGGCCTGAGAAAGTAGAGGAAATAACGGAAAATATTTGCCCTACTTGATCGCTAACTCGACCAGCCAGGCTACTTAGCTCGCCTACCGTAAAGTTTAGATTTCTAACTTCATCTGCCAAAACTGGCAGCTGTACATTTTTAACCAATTGGTAAAACTCATTAATGATCGGTGGCAGGAGGAAACCAAACATCCCAATCAAAAGAGTCAAGAAAAGAAGGTACACAATAATGATACTTATTCCTCGAGGCAATTTGGTGTATTTATGCACCTTTGCTACTGCGGGGTTGAGCGCGGTCATAATGATAAACGATAAAAAGACGATAACTACAATGGAGCGAACCAGATACAAAAAGTAGAGGAAGAGACCAAAGAAAATAGTAAAGATAATGCTATAAGGGGAGATAACAACTCCGTGGGTATCTTTAGGGAACTGAATCATAGGCTGAGTATATCAGTAATTAAGTAGCTAAGTAACTAAGTAATTTGGCTATACATCAGTTGCCTGGCCTGCAAATTCCAACCTTTCTCTGAAACATCATACCAATGAATTTCAGGCTCTTTCTTCCACCAGGTAAGTTGGCGTTTGGCATACTGAAACTCTCGTAAGGCCCAGGCAGTTTTGGTTTGCTCCTCGGTTAACTGCCCATCTAGATACTGTAGAATCTCTTTGACGCCAGTTGAGGTCAATGCTGGGAAATCACTAATAGCTTTTTCTTTGAGATTTTTCACTTCCTCAATTGCACCTTGTTGCCATCGTTCTTCGACCCGCAATTTAATTTTTTGCTCGATGTTTTCTAAAGTGTCAGTTAAACCGATGGTTAATTGTTCAAAGTCGACTGGAATCGTATCGATATTGGTAGTCGGCCGATCACCATCATGTCGAGCTTGTTCAATGGCTCTCACTAACCGCCGAGGATTATGGCGATCGGAATCGTTCATAGCTTCTAATCGACTAGGGGAAAGTTGACCAAGCACAGTTTGTAATTCCACCACACTTTTATCTGCCAACTCTTTCCTTAACTGAAGATCGGGTCCGGGTTGATCATCTAACTCAGGGTTAAATAAATGACGATGATACAGTCCCGTGCCACCAACGATAATCGGCAGCCGACCTTCGGCCAAACTTTTTTCAATAAGAGGTAAAGCAAACTGACGGAAGTGAGCTACCGACCAGTCGTCTTCTACGCCAATGATAGCCACACCGTAAATTTTAATTTTGGGATGAAGATCCATCGGAATGTCAGCCCCGCTAATGATAGGAAGCTCCTGATAGACTTGTCGGGAGTCGGCGGAGATGAGATCAACGCCTGCTACTCTTTGGTCAGTGACTAATTTCTCTGCTAGCCACAACGCAAATGAAGTTTTACCTGTGGCTGTCGGACCAACGATGGAGAGAATCTTTAACATGGTTAGACAATCACTGGCCGGTCACCTAACTGCCTCTTATTAATAATCTCGTCTAAAATTTCCCACCGCTCCTTTTTAACTGGGAACGGCACATCATCCTTGTAAATCCGCCAACTGGCTGTGCCGGGGCGAGGAGAGTAAATCGAGACAAAAGCAATTTTCCAGTTGGCTGTTTTCGCTAACTCCACAGTTTCTTGAAATTGTTCATCCGTTTCCCCTGGGAAACCCACAATGATATCGGTACCAATGGTAATGTCGGGATCAGCTTGGCGGAGTTTGTTAACCACACTCAGGTACCGTTGGCGAGTATACCCTCGATTCATCCGATACAAAACTTCATCACTCCCTGATTGAACTGGTAAATGAACAAAGCGATCAATTTTTTTATTTCGCCCGATCTCTGCAATTAACTCATCGTGAAAATCCCAAGGGTTACTGGTTAAGAAACGAATCTTTTTAATGTGATTGAACGCAGAAATGGCGCGGAGCAGTGTAACGAAAGGTGGTGTTTTTTTAGGTTGTAAATACTGGCTTTGATTATCAGGCAAATCCTCACGGGTAAAGTTTTTGTTTTCCATCATTAATTTTCGAAACCCAATACCTAACTTTTCTAAGCCCCAGGAATTGACGTTCATGCCCAACAATGTGATTTCTTCATAACCCTTATCAACTAATTCCTGAACCTCAGTCATGATGGACTCAAAACTACGAGAGGCTTCCCGACCCCGAGAGTAGGGGACGATACAAAAAGTACAAAAGGAATTACAACCAGTAGAGATAGGTACCCAAGCGTGTTTTTTGTCTTTACGGATGGCTGTTTGGTTAAAACCAACTTCATTAATAGGCAAGATTTCGTCCACCATCGGTAACATTTGGTACAACTTTTCGTGACCGTGGTGAGTCATACAACCAGTCAGGATAATTTTGGGGCGTCGTTTGCCCAACTCATTGAAGTAAACCACCACATTATGGAGAAAGCCTCGCGCGCGGTGTTCAGCTCGTTCTTTGACAGCACAGGTGTTGACCACCAGCTCGTCACATGCGTGCCAACTGTCAGCCTCCACGTACCCGCGCGCTTCATAATCACCGGCGATCCGTTCGGAGTCAGACTTGTTAGATTGGCACCCAAAGGTGTGAATAAAATACGATTTTTTCTCTGAAACCATAGTCCATTATTTTACCACGGGCGGAGTCTGCACCGGAGCGGGAGGAGTAGGAGGTGGAGTGGATGCTACAGCCGGTGTCCGGGTCGTCAGCAAGCGCCACCAAGCTACTGCCCAGGAAATGACTTCCAAACCCAAAAAAATCAGCACTGGCCAGCGCCAAGTACTCGACTGCAAAGCAACGTGTAAGTAGACAAAAAACAAGGCCAGGTAGGTAATTCGGTGCAATCGCTTCCACCAAACACCTAACAGTTCTTTGGAATAGTCATTCGACGTCAACCACATAGGGAGAAAGCACGCCAGCGCTAAACTTCCCATTAAGGCAAAGCCCATTGGCCATACAAATTGACGAGTAGCCAACTGTGGCAACCAGACAATGAAGGTAGAGTGGGTCACGACCATCAAAAAAGTGAGTACTCCAAAGTGGCGCCGAAAGAGCATAATCATGGCCGCTACTGGCGTCAGTATTTTTAACCGTTGCATGATGCCAGGAGTTAAAGTAATCAAGTACAGCACCACCGATACTTGACCCAACCTACGACCAATCGAGTATAAGGTGGAGTAGGGGAGTTCCAGGCGAAAGAATTGAAAACTGCTGACTAACAGGAACACGACTACGAATAACTCTACCACTAAAAATGCTTGTTCAATTTTCTTTTTATTCAGGGCTAGAAATTGTTGAAGAGGCATCAGAAATGAAGGCATGATTACAGTGTAAAGAAGTTGGAAAGAAAATGCTAGTGAGGCGCAGACGGGATTCGAACCCGTGAACTGAGGTTTTGCAGACCTAGCCATTAGACCACTCTGGTACTGCGCCATGCATCGACTGAAGGCCTATTATATGAGGAAACTTAAGGTATTCCAAGATGGGGCGCGTCTAACGACTACTCAATCGGCTTGATCTCGAACTCGGTCCCACCCTCGGGATAATCAAACCGGACTGCGGCCGTCTTTTCCCGCATGTGGTGGACCCGTAAGAAGAGTTCAATAAATGGATCGTCATAACCAGAAGAACCAGCATTAACCGCTAACACACCACGATCAACAGTGAAACCACCGTCTGCTACCACTCCCAACATGCTGACGCCATTCAAAATTACCTGCACCTTATCACCCACTTTTAATCCTCGTTCCTTCAGGTGAGACTTTCGCATGCTCGTTTTCATGTTGCCGAAACCATCTGTCCAGGCTATTAAGTTACTAGGAATTTCTGGAATATCGTCAATATTCAGCTCGTCTGTCAAGATTGACCGATCACCGTTAATCAATTTTGCTACACTTTCCGGGAAAAAGTCACGAGAGCGGAACTGACTTCCTTGATCTGGACAATCAATGTCACGGAACTCGACAATGTGATCTTTGACAAAGCCAAAAGCAAATTCAGAGTAGACGTTGACGATTTCCACTCCGTTATCGAGACGAGCATACTTGATGCCATGATCAAGGTTATTCTTCATGGCTTTACTCTTATCCCGGCGAGGCGCCGCGTTGCCATAGATGAACATCTTGCCGGTATTAGGCGCAAAAGCGTACTGTTGGGTCACGAAACCAATGGCCATCGTATCCAAAGAGGGAACTGAAGTCGGATGAATCCGCACCCCGTGAGGATTATTCAGGTGATACTGCAGTCGGCTGGAGATTTCACCGAACTCGAGGCCGTTAGCAGCATAATCACAAATAACATGAAGCAAAATTGAACTATCAGACATGAGTCTCCTTTTATTATTACTCAAGAAACCTCAAGTATACCATGAAGTGGTCGGATGTTATAATCTGGACCTATGACTGAAGAAAATAAAAAAGCCAAAAATCAAAAACAAAAAGTTGACCCCGCCAATGACGTGATTGCGGAAAACACCGTTCTCGAACTAACTATCCCTTGGAAAACTGCTCATCGCGCCTACAATCAAGTTCTGACTCAAGTAGCTCAAGGTCTGAAAGCTCCTGGTTTTCGTAAAGGCAAAGTGCCCGTCAAAATGGCCGAAGAAAAAGTGGGCCGAGCCGAACTCGTCGAACGTACTCTTAACCAAGTGGTCCCCCCAGCCTACCAACGCTTAATTGAGGAAAAGAAGCGAAAACCCTTAACTCAACCGGAAATTAAACCCCTGAAGCTGGACTGGGAGCAAGACTGGCTATTAGAAGTCCAGATTGCTGAGGAACCCAAAGTCACATTAGGTGATTATAAAAAAGCTGTTAAAAAGGGCAAAGCTGATCACGAAAAAGAACACGCTCAAGAAGAAAAAGATAAAAAGGACAAGAAAGCTACTAAAGATACCCACGGACATGACCATGATCACCAAGAAGAAGATCACCTCCTCCAGCACATCTTTAAAGAGTTAGTAACTTCGGTCAAACCTCGGATCCCCGAGTTATTGCTCAAAGAACAAACTCGAGCTGAACTCCAACGCTTAGCTCGCAGCCTGGAACAGATGAAAATCTCAGTCGACGATTATCTCAAGCGCCGAGGGATGACCTTTGAACAACTGAGCCAAGAACTGGCTACCGTGGCCTTAGGCCAGCTGCAAGTGGAGTATATTCTAAAAGCTGTGGTAGCTGAAGAAAAACTTGATGCCACCGACAAAGAGATTGCTGCTAAAAAAGACGAGATGATCAAGCAGGGCAGTCAGAAGGAATCGCTTGAGACAGAATATGCTCAAAATTATCTCAAAAGTGTTGTTACTCGAGATAAAGTGATCCAGCACTTACTGAAACTGTAATCCTTACTTTTTTCTTACTGGTTACATGCGTACCTCTTACATAAGGAGGTTCTACTTTTTTTCCAAATTTGGAGTATACTATCGTTAACAAGTACTGTCTTGCTAACTCGAGAACAATGGCCTATAATACGCAGCTCGGGTGTTTTCTAGTATATGGATCCATTTGCTCAACCCAAAACCAGCAAACCAAAATCTCAAAGCTCAACCATTAACCCTTTTGCCAAGGCGTTAGCCGAAACTGAGCACTCTTTTGGCAACCAACGACCTCCACAGCCTGGGCTCAACCCTTTTAGTGAAGCGCTGGCTCGCACTGGTGGTGCTGGGGTGGATGATTTCGGTGCCTTGAATCAGCCGAACCAGCTAGACCCTCTGGCTCAACAACGTCAACTAGAAGAGGAAAGAAAAAGACAGCAAAAAGAAGCTCTTCGTCGTAAGCTCCACGACCAAGTCAATCCCGTCGATATGGTCAGCGTTTTTAGCGCTCGAGAGAAAAGAGTAGCTCAAGAACTGGAAAAAACTCGCCAAGAACTCCAAGCCTTAGCTAAAGAAATCGCCAAATTTTACAAAACTGTGGATATCGCTACCTTTGAAGAAGTAGTCAATCCCGGAACCGAAGGTTCTTACCACATCAGTTTCTACCAAAAGTTGCGCAACTTTATCATGCTGCTGCGCCAGCACGTCCGGAGCGCGACTACCTGGGCCAACCAGATGACCGCCAAGAACAGCAAGAAGAAAAAGAAGAAAAAAGGCCCTTCCTTAGACTTTGGTCGTAATGAGACTAAAGCCGTTCACGATACCATGCACCACGAGCGGAGTAATGCCTTTAGTGGTGGTTAATGGCATACTATAAGGTAATGCCGTTAGAAAACCCTCCTCAACCTGATTCTGTCCGTTTTAATAAAGAAAACCGACTCAAAATTGCTCGTCATGCCTACGAGCAAATGGCAGGGGAGTCTTTTTCCCTGGAAGCTAGACAGTCAGCTGTCGGCACTAAATATTGGCACAATATCCAGCGACTAATAACTGAACACCACCTGCCTCTTCCCGATGTTACCAGCCTCAAAATGTTAGATCTAGGAGGTGGATCCGATACAGAAAAGGAGAATTCATTAATTGTCTACAAACCCTACTTTCCTCGTTATATGGCTGCCCTAGGAGCACCCACCGTGGTTAACATCGACGCTGGCCCTAAAGATAGTCAAATAGAAGACATCATGCAGCATCTCCAGACCTTCCTTTCTCTTGATCCTGAATACTCTCTAGTTGAGGAACTTAAAGCCAAAGGTTTACCCACGACGTTTACTTTAATTTTCTCGTCCATGTTGGTAGACAACGTAGCTCCAGAGTTACAACTAAAAAATATTTCCCCTAGTGCACTCAAGCAACGTATTCTGGACTGGGCTAAAGAATTACTCGAGGAGGGTGGCTACTTGATTCTTGATTCAGGGTATGAAGGATACGTGTTAAGAAATGGAGAGCTAGTCGCGTTTACTGCCTTGTGAACCCGAGAGGACTCGAACCTCTGGCCTCTTCGATGTCAACGAAGCGCTCTAACCAACTGAGCTACGGGTTCAGATTTAGGGGTTTATTATACCCAAAGAGTACCTAGTACACAATTCTAGAAATACTTGATATAATTCTGATTCTGAACTCAAGTAATAACTAGACTGCCCAAGGCAGACACCTATACACACCTAGACAACGTGATTAGAAAAAAACGAACATTTCAACCTCGACAGTGGGATGGTATCATCGCCAACCACCGGATTCGTTTCCCAGAGGTGAGAGTGCTATCAGATCGGGGCGAACAACTAGGTGTCATGTCCAGCCAAGAAGCCATGATCAAGGCTCAAACAGCGGGTAAAGACTTGGTCTTACTTAGCGAAGCAGCCAAACCACCGGTAGTCAAGATCATTGAGTTAGCTAAGTTTAAGTATCAAAAACAACAAAAAGACGCCGAAAGTCGGAAAAAATCAAAGAAACAAGACTTAAAAGAGGTCCGTTTCACCCCCTTTATGGGCGAAGCAGACTTCCAGTCTCGCCTGAAAAAGGTAGTTACCTTTTTAGAAAAAGGTGATAAAGTAAGACTTTCTTTGATGTTTAAGGGCCGAGCTATCACTAAGAAAGAGTTCGGCTACGACCGGATGAATGAGATCATCGCTCAAACTGAAGAGATCTCGACCGTAGAAATGGCACCAAAATTAATGGGAAACAAGTTAATTGCCCAATTGATGCCGAGTAAGAA
>DASVCZ010000007.1:0-4966 GCA_036381335.1 Patescibacteria group bacterium
AAGTGGTAATTAACGTTACTGGTGACGGTGCTTTTGACGGTCTGTCATGTAACATGAGTGCAACTTGCCTATCAATAAAGCAGTCAGAATAGATGAGAGACCGTCAGTGCCATCGTCACTTCAGGGGTTAGTTAAAGATACTCGTTGGATAGATGGCTCTGAGAGCGAGATAGTATAAGGAAATCCCCTAATGATACTAAGAGAATGTAAAGTCGAGCGTGTCTTGAATCTATTCTGACTACTGATGTGTTTTGTTGAAAAAGATAAAACTGCAATCACGTCAAGTCATCAGCATCGCTGGTACTATCCAGCAAAACCTCTTTAGAAGCCGCCAGCGGCTTACTCCATTTATCAAACGAATAGACTAAGTTGGTAATCAGTTTCAATTCGTGAATGTCGAACAAGGCTGCAAAATAAATGTACACCAACATCCCAATAGAGCCGGTGGTAATCGTCAACCCAATCAGCTCAATAGTGCGTGAAGTATCAAAGACTAGCTCATCTAGAATTTTAAACGGAAGGTATAAAAAGACTGCCATAAAGAAGCTGGCAGTCACCATCTTGATTTGAGGCACCCAGAATTCTTGGTGCGTAAAACCGCTGACTTTTTTATTTAACAGGAATAGAAGTAAGAAAAACTCGACAAAGGCTGTGATAGTGGTGGCGACAGCGATGCCCATGACTCCCCAGTTGAGGTAAAAAACCATGCCCCCACAAAGTAAGAAATAGAGAAGGAGGTCAAAAAGCGAGACGTACAATGGCGTCCGGGTATCTTTGAGGGCGTAAAAAGCTCTGATTAACAACTGAACCAGCGCTTGAACGGTGATTGAGATGGCCACTACCGCCACTAAGCGACTTGTCACCAACGTCGCCGCCCAAGGAAAATCCACTACACCAAACACCAGACGCACTACTGGTACTCTCAGGATTAATAACAACACTGACGCCGGCAAGGCTAAAAAGGCAATTTGGTGCAACGAACGCAGGACCAATTTTTTAAATAATTCCTTATCTTTTTCTTCAGATTTTTCAGATAAAAAAGGCAGAGCCGCTTGACTAATCGGAGTGCCAAAAAAACGAATGGGAATGACCATTAAGTTGAGGGCTAGGTACATATTTAAGAAGCTAAGGTTGCCCAGAGAGGTGGTAAAGAACCCCAAGAGGAGCTTGCGAATTTCGCTGGCCCCAATGGCCATGACTCGAGGTGGCATCAACCTAAAGAACTCACCAATCCCGGCGTATCGCCAGTTAAGATTAAATTGGTAACGGAAGCCGAGCTTAAGTACCAGCGGAAACTGGATAAACATGTGTAGAAAAGCTCCCAGCACCACGCCCACTCCGGCCGAGTAAATACCCATGGTGTCCGAAAGAAAGTACACTCCTAGGACAATGCCCAGGTTATAAATAATTGACGATAAAGCCGGCATAATGAAACGCTGAAAGGACTGGAGGATGCCGGTTAAAAAGTTAGAAATGGCGAAGAAAAACTGAGCCACGATCATGATTCTGGTCAGGTTAGTTACAATATCAATTTGATGGGGCTTAAACTCTTCACCCGTCCGGAGGACCGTAATTTCCCGAGCAAAAATAAACACTCCCAGGCCGATCATGATAAAAATGAACAAGAGCGTGTTCATCATGATTGAGCTCATGGTAAAAGCTTCTTGCAGGTTTTTACTTTTTTTGGAGGTAAAGATGGGAATAAAAGCTGCCGACAAGGCGCCCAGCACAATTAGCTGGAACATCATATCAGGAATCTGGAAGGCGATCCAGAAGGCTTCGAGCTGCTCTTGGGCCACCGGGGTAGCAGAAAACAGTGATAACAGGTATCGTTTGATCAACAAGCCAGAGATGGCCGAAGCGATAGTAGCCACGGTAATGATACTGGCAGCCGAGAGGATGCTCGTCTGTTGTTTTTCCAGCCACTGAGTATTGGAACTGAGCAGTTTAGAGAAGGTAATCATAACCGTGGGCATATTATACGAGAAGTTAGGGTTTGCGAGGAGGAGAGTTTCCTGGTACAATACAGCCCTTATGCCATTACTTAAGCATGCCAAAAAAGCCTTACGAGCCAGTGCCCGTAAAACTGAGTTTAACCAACAAGTCAAATCAAAGTTAAGAACTGAAGTTTCTCGTATGAGAACTGCTCCTCAAGTGGATCAATTAGCTCGAGTTTTTAGTGCTGTTGATAAAGCCGTCAAACGCCACTTAGTGCACCGCAATAAAGCTGCTCGTCTCAAGTCACAGATGAGTCGTCTTCTCCCCAGTAAATAAAGGTGTGGCAGATGTCTCACATCCGCAACTTCTCTATTATCGCCCATATCGACCACGGTAAGACCACGCTAACCGACCGCTTGTTGCGCCTGACTGGAACGGTGAGTGAGCGCGAGTTACACGAACGAATGATGGATAGTAATCCCATCGAGCAAGAGCGGGGTATCACCATCAAGATGGCACCCGTCCGGATGGAGTATAAAGGCGCTACTCTGAACTTGATCGACACCCCGGGTCACGTGGATTTTGGTTATGAGGTTAGCCGGTCGTTGGCTGCGTGTGAAGGCGTACTGTTGGTGATTGATACTACCCAAGGCGTCCAGGCGCAAACGCTATCCAACTACGAAAAAGCCAAAGCCTTAGGCCTTAAAATTATTCCCGTCCTCAATAAAATTGATCTACCGGCGGCCGACGTGGAAGGTACCATGCTGGAGTGTATGGAAACCTTTGGTTTTAACGAAAGCGATTTCGCCTTAGTCTCAGCTAAATCCGGCTTGGGAGTGGAGAAATTACTCGATAAAATTATTGAAGATATTCCTCCGGCCCCGATTGCCAATGATCGCCCCTTGCGAGCCTTAGTCATGACTTCTAAGTACGATACCCACAAAGGGGTGATTGCTTACGTTCGGGTGGTGGAAGGGACTTTAGATAAACATACAAAACTCAGGACCATGTCCGGCACGGCTAGTTTCACACCGGTGGAAGTGGGTTTTTTTAATCCCCAGATGCAACCAATGGTACGCTTGTCAGCGGGGGAAGTTGGCTACATTGCGACTGGACTTAAAGATATTCATCAAGTCAAAGTGGGAGATACCCTGACTTTGGCTAGGGCTTCAGCCGAAGTTCAACCCTTGCCTGGTTTTAAAGAGCCTCAGCCGATGGTCTACATGGAAGTCTACCCGATTGAAGGTGACGACTATCCCTTGCTCCAAGATGCGGTCGATAAACTCTCGTTGCACGATGCGGCCTTGGATTTTGCGGGCACCCATTCTCAAGCTCTAGGAAATGGGTTACGGATGGGATTCCTGGGTATTTTGCACGCTGAAATTGTGTTAGAGCGCTTGCAGCGCGAGTTTAATTTAGATCTGATTGCGACGGCCCCTTCGGTGCCCTATGAAATTACCCTGACTGATGGCCAAAAACAATTGATTCACTCGCCCGCGCAGATGCCTGACCCCAGTTTAATTCGAGAAATTCATGAACCTATAACTAAAACCTTGATTTTTGCGCCAGAAAAATACGTGGGGCCATTGATGAAATGGATCCGTGAGCGTCGGGGAGAGTTGCTGACGGTCAATCCGGTGGGCACGCGAACCAAGCTTGAGTATCGTTTGCCATTGGCAGAATTAATTACTGATTTTCATGATACGCTGAAGTCGATTAGTTCCGGCTTCGCCTCGATGGAGTACCAAGTGGTGGGGTACGAGCCAGTCGATGCGGTCAAAGTCACCATCATGATCAATAAAGAAGAGGTAGAAGCGCTGAGTATCATTGCTCCTCGTGACCAAGCTGAGATGCGAGGGCGAGAAATCGTCACCAAGCTGAAAGAGGTAGTGCCACGTCAGTTATTCGAAGTTCCTATTCAAGCGGCCATTGGGGGCGCCATTATTGCGCGCGAAACTATCAAGGCCTATCGGAAAGATGTGACGGCTAAGCTCTACGGCGGCGACGTGACTCGGCGGCAAAAACTGCTCAAAAAGCAAGCTAAAGGTAAGAAGAAAATGAAGCAAATCGGCAAAGTGGAGTTAAATCAGGATACGTTCCTGGCGGTGTTGAAGCGGTAGTTTGTCAAGATAAATCAGACAAAAGCCTTCAGGATAGTTTAAGTCCTTATTTTAACTATACCTTGATTGAGGTATTTTTGATATTGTTAACATATTAACAATATCAAAAAGTGCCCAAACTTGCGTAGTAATGAAGTTCTATGAAAATGCAGACTGCTTCCAGCCAACTCACTTTCTTCATAATTTTGACTAGAACCAAAAACCGCACCTTAAAATACTTTGAAAGCATTCTAGAGGAATTAAACTTTAACGAATTTTTGGTTTTGTATTATTTAAATCGCTCCTTTAAAAGAAAATTAACACAAACTGAACTGGCTGATCGCCTAGGAATAACTAGAGCCGGTATGACGCGAATTCTAAAAATAATGCAGGGAACTAAATTAATAAAGGTAGACTTTAGTGCAGACGATACTAGAGCCAAGTATATACAACCGACGACTGTAGGTTATCAAAAATTTTTGCAAGCCTTAGAACGACTGGATTCGGGGGCAAAACATTTGACTTCCTCTACTGATGAAGAATTCCTTGAAGAATGTACTCAATTCCTTCAGACAATAAGTGCTCACTAATTTCTTTTGCGGCTAATGCTTGATATAATAAAGAAATAATAGTAATCGAGCTCTATAATGCCTGAAATCTTTGATGCTAGCGAATTAAAAGCCTCTCACGACGAAGAAGTGCTGGCTGATCAAGAGTCGGATGAGACTGTAATGGAAGCTGAAGCTACTCCCGCCCCTCAACCTACAGCAGAAAAACCTAAGCGTAATGTAGACGCCTACTCTGACGTCATGAGGGAAGAAGAACCTTCGCAGAACCCTTTTGACGCTTTTGCTCCTAAGCCGCTCCAAGTTTTTTTTGATACACAAGATCGAGAAGAACACATTTTACTTTTACTGCGCAAACATCCG
>DASVCZ010000008.1:0-18259 GCA_036381335.1 Patescibacteria group bacterium
CTTTTGATTATAAGCACGACTGGCTCAATGCTAAGGGTTTTAGCGATATGTTCAGTAGTAAAGAAAACTTTAAGAATGGCCAAGACTCCACTCTGGCCGAAACGCTGGTCAAAGCCGTTAAAGAAACCCACGGCCGAAGTCTGCACATCTTAACCGAGATTTCTTTAGGTCAACAACGCCAACTTAATACGTTGCTGGTGATTAGCATTTTAGGACTAATTGTTTTCCAGTTGCTGGATCGGAAGGATGAGTCACATTGGACAGGCCAAGCCGTGCTAGCCACCTATCTATTTTTCAGTATTATTGGTCTGAGCTTTTACGAACACACGGTGTTTGATCATTACATTGCCTACCTTTTCCCGGTTACTTTCCTGCTCTACGGGCTAGCGAGTTATTGGCTGTGGACTAAAGGGTACGTGGGTAAAGTGGCAGCAGTACTCTTTACTTTGGTTTTCGTAGCCTACAACATCCAGCATTACCCACTCAGCAAGCTAGGTTGGACTATTGCGGACATTAAACGCACCAGCCAGACGATTGCCGACCGAGTTAAGCCAGGTGAGAAGTACGACATCGTCCTGCTCTCAGAGACTAAAGATATTGATGCCCAAAACTATCGTTACTACCTCCATGCTACCAATACACCGCCGGTTAACATTGGCGAACACGGAGATATCGAGACATTATTTATCATCGACGAAGAAAAAAAAGTGGCTAACGTCACCGACTTACCTATTTATATTATTGTGGTTTTCCCAGATAAAGAGCCGGCTGAAGTGTATAATGTTCCTGGGGGTCCAGAGATCACTGTCCTCAGAAGAAAATAGAAGTATGCAACCTCATTTATCGGTCGTCCTACCATCATATAACGAAATGAAAAACCTGGAGCGAGGAGTACTAGAGGAAGTGCTTAGCTATCTTAAAAAACAAGAATATGATTGGGAATTACTGTTGAGCGACGATGGGTCAACCGATGGCACTCTAATTGAGTTGCAAAAATGTGCGGCTAAAGAAAAGAATGTCAGAGTCATAGCCAACGAGCATGGCGGTAAAGCCCCGACTGTCAAAAAAGGCATGCTGGCGGCTCAAGGCAAGTGGAGACTTTTTAGTGACTTTGACCAATCCACTCCCTTAGCCGAGATTGAAAAGTTCTGGCCTCTGACCGAAGACGGTTATGATATTATCATTGGCTCTCGCGAAATTGCTGGCGCCAAACGTGATAAAGAACCCTGGTACAGACATTTAATGGGTCGCGGTTTCAACTTGCTGGTGCAGACGTTAGCGGTGCCCGGCATTGAAGACACCCAGTGCGGGTTTAAACTTTTTTCCGGTCAAGCTACTGAAACCCTTTTTCCCAAGCTGCTAGTCTACGGCTCAGAAAAAAAGCGTCGCGATGCGTTTACCGGAGCCTTTGACGTCGAGTTGCTTTTTTTGGCAAATCAGTACGGATACAAGATCAAGGAAGTGCCCATTCACTGGAAACACTTTCACACCGACCGCGTTAGTCCCATCAAAGATTCCGTCCGCATGCTCTTTGATATTCTCAAAATGAGATGGTACTCAGTGCTGGGAAAATATTAACATGTTCTGGCGAAAAGTACTTTTTCCGTTGCTGGCATACTTTTTATTGTTGAGTGCGTATAGCCTCTTCAGTTACTCCTTAACGGCGCCAAACTTGATTTTAACGAGTTGGCCTCCTTACTGGAATTTTCAGCTTTATATGTGGCGAACCTTTTTTAACAACAGAGTCTTGCTGAGCCAAGTCTACTTGATGCTTGTAGGGGCAATAGTCTTTTTTTATCTTTGGTGGGGCACAACCCGACCTGTACTCGTTGATTTTAAAACCCCGCATTGGAAAAAGTGGTTACTTGTCTTACTGCTGGTGACCATTCCCCTCCTGGCCAGTAACAATGCCTTGTCTTACGACGTCTTTAATTATATTTTTAATGCCAAAATGGTAGCTGTCTATCATGCCAACCCTCATCTGGAGACAGCCACCAATTACCTCTACGACGACTGGACTCGCTTCATGCATAATACCCATACGCCCGCTCCCTATGGATATGGCTGGACTCTTCTGTCGCTGCTCCCTTATTCCTTGGGTGGAGGAAAGTTTTTACTCACCTGGCTCTCGTTTAGGCTCTTTAGTTTGCTGAGCTTGCTCCTCTTGGCCCTGACGTACCTCTACGCTCTTCGAAAAAAGCTGGCAAATGTGGCCGTTGTCTGGCTGATCTTGCTTAATCCCCTCCTCTTGATTGAAATTATTTCTAATAGCCACAACGACTTGTGGATGATGGTCCCAGCCGTGTGGAGTTTATTATTGGTCAGCTCTGACGCTCAACCGATTAAGGGATCTAAGTTTTTAACTACCGGCCTGTCTCTCATTTTATTGGCTTTAGCGACCTCAATTAAGCTGGCCACTATTACTCTACTTCCTTTGTGGTTGGCCTTAGTAATTTGGGACCTAGGGCCGATTAAGAGAGTTCCGCTGGCCTCAGATCTAGGTCAGTTTTTGATTCGTGACTGGCCTTTCTGGGCGTCCATCCTCATGTTCATCCCACTTCTCACCCTCCGCTCTCAACAATTTCACCCCTGGTATTTAACATGGGTTTTAGTTTGGCTACCATTAATAAAGGTAAGTAAAGCCGCCAAGATCTGGATTCCCGCCATCCTCTTGCTGAGTATCAGCTCATTATTGAGATACCTGCCCTACTTATACGCTGGCACTTTTGAAGGGAACGTCCTGTGGCAGCAGAAAATGATTACTTGGATTCCCTTTGGCTTTGGCTTACTCCTATTTAGTCTTCATCACCGTTTAAACAAATAAAAATAATAGAATCGATATTTAGGCCGCCGACTTGATCCTTGGTCAGATTGCTGGCTTGAGTCAGCCTTTGATTGTGTCTTTTAGTGAGTGATCTCCCTCGAAAAGCACTTTTTCTGGTATCCAGATGATGAATATCGAACTCTAGTTTTTCGTCGTCAGCAAATGGTGGTTGTTTTTCACTCATGCGATTTTACAAGATAGCCTATGGCCTAGTTAATAGGTTAGAATAGAGTCATGAAGAGTGCTAGACAACACTACTATGTACTTGCCGCCGGAGTGATTATTCTCTACTTAGTTACTCACTTATTCCGCCTGACTGCCTTGCCCGTTTTTGCCGATGAGGCTATTTATATTAGGTGGGCTCAGTTGATTATTGACGACTGGCAACGCTACGCTTTTTTTCCTTTAAATGATGGCAAAACACCTTTACTGATGTGGTTGATGGTCCCTTTTCAGTTTTTATTCAGTGATCAACTATTTGCCGGCCGATTCTTAGCAGTTTTGATTGGCTTTTTCCAAGTACTGACAAATGGCTATCTTACGCTTCAGTTTGGCGGCCGCAAGAAAACCGCTCTCTTAAGTATGTTACTCACCAGCGTCTTGCCGTTTTGGTACTTTCACCACCGGATGGCGCTGATCGACGGCTTGTTAACGTTATGGCTGAGCTTGTCATTAGTGTTCATCCTTAAGCTCGTTAAAACTACGCTCTTCAGCCGGGCTACCATCGTTTACTTGATCGGTTTAGGCGCTAGTTTTGGTCTAGCTCTGTGGACCAAACTACCCGCCGTCTTAGCTCTTCCCCCTTTGCTCGTTTTTTCACTCTGGCCTACCTATCAAAACATATCCACCTTATTCAAAAAAGCTCTAGTCATTGGCAGTGGCCTTTTCTTAGGCCTGTGTTTCTTTGCATTGATGAAACTTCACCCTGCCTTTGGTCAGCTATTCAGCCGAGGCAGTGATTTTCTTTACCCGTGGCCAGAAGTACTCTTTGCTGGCTTATGGCAAAAAACGTTAATTAATATTCCTACCTACCTCACCTATTTTGGACACTACTTAACCTGGCCTTTTGGCCTAGGTATCCTAGCCGGTCTATTTGCTCCTCGTCATAAGCGTAGCATTCACCTTTTGTTTTGGTCTGGTATTCTTTTCCTTGCCCCCATGGTTATGCTAGGGCGAGTCGTCTATCCACGGTATCTTTTTCCAGCTAGTTTATTTTTTACTCTAGCGGGGACTCTCAGCATTGAGGCCTATGTGGATAGTTATGTGACTCAGGCTAGAACCCTGCCTCAAAAAGTCGTAGTTAGCATCGTGATTGTGCTTTTATTGGCCAATACCTTGGCTGCATCGTTTACCTTTATCGGTCACCAATTATTTTCTCCTGATACGACTCCCTTTGTGGCCGCCGATAAAGTCCAGTACTTGCATGAGTGGTCATCCGGCCACGGCTTAAAGGAAGCAGCTGAATTAATTGCGCAAGCTGCTCAGACCAAGAAAATTGCCGTGGGCACTGAAGGGTACTTTGGAACTTTACCCGACGGCCTGACCATGTATTTTCACCGCCGTAATGTTGAGAATATTTATATTGAAGGAATTGGATACCCAGTAGATGAGATTCCTACCACTTTTGCTGACCGGGCTCAGGACTACGATCAGACCTGGATCATTGTTAATTCTCACCGCATGAAAATAGAATTACCTCCTGAAAAATTAATTGCCGAATATTGCCGACCCGATGACGCTCCCTGTCTCCAAGTGTGGGATGCCACCGCTTTAATTACTCCCTCCAACTAATACACATTAGATTTGCATAGGTTTTGCTTGCTTATTGTCTATAATAGTTGATCGTATCAATCTAAACCATGAATTTTGTCCAAGAAACACTACACTACATTAGCATAGGGTATCGTCTAGTAATTCATACGCTCTTCGTTTCCACAACGGATGTCTTTGAAATCCACGCCAGTGGTCTTTTTTTGCGGCACTCTGTCAGAACACCGTTGACCACGATCATGCTTAATCTTGAAAGTGACTTAGGGTCAAAAGCTAAAAAAACGACCTATGCTGAGCGGGCTCTAGCCGCCACTCGCTATGTATCTCAATTGCTCTATCCAGAAGAAAATAATACCTTTGAGCTACTGTCCAAGCTGAAACAAATTACTGAGTTCATGACTGATCCCCAAGCCAAAAAATACGTCTACCTCATTTCCAAATTAGATAAAAAGGTAACCTTAGCTGGTAAAGCTATTTTATTACAGGAAGCAATCAGTTGCCTTGTTACCAATGGCTTTGAAGCTTACAATCCAACTGCCGACAAAATAGTCGTCATCAGTGTCTGGTTGGAAAATAACAAACTCTACCTCACCATTGCCGATTTCGGTAATGGCATGACCTGGCTGACCAAAAAACTATCTACCACTAAAGGTTTTAGTATCAAGGAAAGCAATTCTGGGTATGGATTGTGGTTTGTGGAAAAGATTATTGAAGAAAAATTTAATGGTAAAGTTATTATCGGCAGCCAGTCTGAAGTGGGAACCTCGATCAAAATTGAGCTGCCCTTAGTCTAATTGTAAACGATAGCCATATCCTCGGACAGTTTCCAAGCGATCTCTTTCTTTACCTAAAATTGATCTCAAGCGCTTAATATAGGTATCGACTGATTTATTAGTGGGTTGAGTTTCATTGGTTGGCCACGCCCACCGCGCAATCTGGGTCCGAGACAGGACTTGATTAGCGTGCACACAAAAACACATAAAGACTGCTGATTCTCGTTTCCGAAGGAAATGGTATTCACCACTTTTATAGAGGTGTCCTTGTTGAGGGTAAAATGTATGGTGTCCGATTTTTATTTCTTCCTTTTTAAAGGTTTTGGTCCGAGCATTGAGTTTTTCTAACCGCAACATTAATTCTGTTAACGAAAAGGGCTTAGCTAAATACTCATCAGCCCCTGCTTGCAGACCCTCAATCCGGTGGACGACATGACCTTTTTGGCTAAGAACAATCATTTTGGTCTGGTATGAGCGCTCATGGATGTACTTGATCACTTCTAGGCCGTCTCCATCTTCTAAATGACGATCCAAGATTAAGATATCAAATGATCTTTTCTTAAGTTGAAACCAGGCCTCGTGGAGAGTACTGACCCACTCGACAGAGTAGGTGGCAGTGTGAAGAAGGTCCACCAAGGAGCGGGCGAGCAAGCTATCGTCTTCCAGGAGTAATATTTTAGGCACGATGATATAGTACGATATAGTAACGGGTTGACAATGTGTGGGAGGTGTGTAGAGGGGTTAAATTTTGAGATCGCGTATTAATTCAGCATTTCTGACATACTCATCTTTAAAGTAATCCTCATCTTCTAAAAACCAGACCAGAGAAATAACAGCGCAAGCTAACGCCCAACCTCTAACTCGCTCTTTATCAAAGCCTAGTTCTTCTGAAGACTGAATAATTCTATTAGTTTCAAGTGCTTTCAGATCACTCCCTTCGGGAAAGTCGTAATATGGATTTCTCAGATATGCTCCCAGTTCAAACTCTCTCTCTCCTATAACGCCTTTGGGGTCGATTACAAGCCAGCCTCGCTCTGAAGAAAGAATATTATCACTGTGTAAATCTCCATGTAACACTACTTGTTCTTTTTTATCCTGTAAAAACTCTCTAAAGATTCCCTCTCCTAGATCAAAGATATTTTTGGGAATTGGACCTGAACTATCAGGATATCTACTTTTATATCGGTCAAAAGCTTTTGCCCAGTCAGCTACTGAGGGAAAAAGTGTGGCCGAACTCTCCGAGACAGGTCGATGGAGTTTACGAAGTACTTGTGAGGCATAGTGAATTTGATCATTATCAGGTGTGATTTCTCGTAATCGCTTACCAGGTAAAGCTCTCTCTAATAAAACAGCTCCTCCAACTAGATCTTCTCTTATAATGCGAATAACCACCTCTTTATCAAAGGTTTTAAGGGCTTCGATTTCGGTTATAAATTCATTATTCTCAGGAAAACTAATCTTTAGAACCACATTTTTATTATCTGAAGTTATAGCTGGGCAGACATAGTTGTAGGAGAGTGGAAAAGGGTCTTGAGTCTTAATGTCCCACTCTAGCTCATATTTTTTGATGATTTCTGGAAGAGCTCTAAACCATTCTTTACCTGTTCTACCTAAGAGGGCAATTATCTTTTTCTTAAAATCCTCATTCATGAAGTAAGTATAACAGAGAAGGATGCCCTGCTTGGATTCGAACCAAGAATAACGGAGTCAGAATCCGTTGTGATGCCATTTCACTACAGGGCAACAGAAGAGTTATATTGTAACGCAAAGTGGAAACACTGTCGATTAGTCGAGGTTTGACCTCACCCCAACCATCTCAATGTGAGAAAAATCTTTCTTGACTTCTTCCCAGAATTTATCAGAAACCTTATGTGAGTACAAAGCAAACTGACCACGTTCCATACTGCTACACAAGCGCCTCTCGGCGTCACGTAAGATATCCATTAGCTCTTGTCCCATGGCATGAAATTGTTGGCTAAAGGCTTTGCGGTCAGCTTTGTAACCCTCATGAATCGGTTTAAACTGGTCAAATAATGCTTGATGTTCGCTTTTAATTTTCTGGTAAATCTCTTTATACTTGGTTTTCGCCATACTCTTGATCCTACAACAGCCAAAATGTTTTCTCAAGCAGTTGACAATTGGTCACGTTTTGCCACCTTCTTGCCACTTTCGGGTGGTAAGCTACAAAAAAAGTAGTATAAATAAAAGGAGAAATATGTCTTCGACTAAGAAGAAAAATTCAAGTAATTCTATAACAGAACCTGTTTTTAAAACGGAGATATTTTCATTGAGGCAGGAAATAAAAGCTGTGAAAAGGAACTTGAAGAGTGAAATACGAGAAATGTTTTTAGAAGCTACTAGTGGCTTTCAAATCATGCTTAATGAGCAAGATATAAAAAACGACTTGAAATTTGCTACTAAGAACGAACTGCAAGAATTTAGAGAAGAGTTTCAGACCTTTAAAGAGCAAAATTTGACTATGCTGGATCAAATTATGTCAGAGTTAAAAGCTGTGAGAGAAGAGCTAGTAACTGGAGGATACCGACAAGCTACTCATAGCGATCAATTAGCAGATCATGAAACCAGAATTACCACCCTGGAGCTAGCTACAACGCAAACTCTCCCCCCTGGTAAATCACTCGCGGGGAACCATCTGTTAAGTAGGCCGTCACCGTCCGATCGGTAGTAGAGACCATGTCGGTATGCTCTGAAGAATCATTATAGCCAATTTTTTTCCAATCAGCTTTACTTAAAGTACTGGCATCGCCCTTATAGGCGTCCTTATACGCCATCCCAATGGCCACGTGAGTGTTCCCATACGGGCCTCCAATATTTTCATCAAAGAGCGTCTCAGCCATGACGTGAGTGATTCGCGACATCCGCCGATCAGTCAAGGAAAACTCCCCTAGCTTATCGGCATTAGGACTCTTGAGCATTTCTTGGAGAAACGTGTTCCCGCGCTTGGCAGAAGCTTTCGTTACTAAGCCTGACTTAAATTCTAAACGGATATCATCGATGATATTGCCGTAGCGATAAAGAGGTTGATTAAACGCAATCCAGCCCTCGGTTAGCCGCCAATCAGGTGAAGTGAAACACTCAAAACTAGGGATATTGCGCCCACTACCGCCTAACCACTTCCGTTCCGGTCCTAAGCCTATTTTCAAGTCCACGTCTTCGCCTTTGACAGTGACGTAAGCAATTTCTAAGCTATTTAATTTTTCAAGAATTTCTTGCTGTAAAACAGCAATTTTTTTCCATTCAGCTACTGGATCGTCCTGATCCAAGAAGCAGGCTTGAATAATCTGTTGCCAATACTCCTCCAAAGACAGTCCCACCATATCGGCTTTGGCTTGGACTCCATACAAACCTAGCGTCCAGGTAAATTTCCCTTGCAACTCCTTAGCATCTCGCCACTCGCGGTACTCTTTCTTAGCATCTCGGGCCATAATAATTTTGGCGGGCTCGACGCTTTTAAGCTCTTCAGGATCGGGATCGGCAATAATACCAATGGAGTGGTCGGTCAACGCTACTCGTTCTTTGAGGAATTTTTTAGGGAAAAAGGCTAACTGATCTTTATCGGCCAAAGTATAGAAATCCTTATCAAAACCGGTAGGGAGTAAACGAACCATCGGATGGGCACCACTCTTAAGTAAAGTGTTTTGGAGCGCCAAAGCTAAGGGTTTAGCTACATCCGGCACTAGGCACTCCACCACTTCGCCTTTTTTGACTCCGGATCCTGAATTCAACGCAAAGTTGACCAGAACTTGAGCATACTTGTCTAAAATCTCCTGCGAAGGTTGATACTCCATGCTACCACTTTCACTTTAAGATCAAACTGCAATGATCGATTACTACTTGGTTACTGTAACAGAACTGAGCGGAATCACCACTATAAAAACGTAAGAAAACAATAAGGCTTACGACTGACCACCACCCATCATGCCACCCAAGCCACCAGAGCCCATCATGGTTTGAAGTTTTTTGGCTGCTAACTCTTGAGATTTTTTAATGGCTTCGTTTAACACTTCCACCGCGTCTTCACTGGTAATACCTTGAACTGAGAAGTGCTTAATCTTTTGATCACCTGAAATGATAACCACAATATCGTTGCGTTCAATCTTAATTTCTTCGGCAGCTAAATCTTGCTGCATTTGTTTGGCTTGTTTGCGCAAATTATTTAAATCGCCCAAAGCTTTAAGTGGGTTGGCCATAATGTCCTTCAATTTCTACTTTTTAATTTCCATTTAATTGATGTTGATTGTACTACATCAAGACGTCATCGGCTAGAGTTTCGCCTTTATCAACCACGAATTCAAAACCCGGTTTGCCACCGAGTAAGGGTTCCGCGCACTCTTGAATGAGGGACATAAACTTAGGCTGTTGTAATTGATCTTTATGGAACTGGTAAAAAACTGCCACTCGAGCCACTCCGTTACTGGTGGTCATCGGCTTAGCTGACCGCAAAAAGGCGGCTACAGTCGCGTTTTCCTCTGCCACTTTATTGACAAATTGTTCCCAGATACCCACCAGCTTCTCTCCCAGATGATTATCAGGAATAACTAAGTTGTCACTATGAATATGTGATTCAGATTCGGGTTCAGGAATGCTATCAGTGACAGTTGAAGCCTGCAGAGGAATTTCTGAAACTAAAGTGTCAGTTTCACTTACTTGAGTTTTTTTTTGTGTTTTGGTTTGGGTGCCACCGCCAGGACCCTTTTGCTTGGCCCGACTGATAATGTCTAATAGTTTTAATTCGAGTGTCAGTAAAGGAATAGGGCTAACTTCATCGCGCGGGAGCGTCTTCAATTCGTTGAGCAGGAAGAGACTGATCGCTTGGGGAAAACGGGGCTCACCTTCAATCACTTGTAACGACTGCAACAAAGACTGATGCAGCAACTGGAGCAAAGCCACCTGAACTACTTGGCTAGCATAGCCTTTGGCCCGTAATCCTTGAATTAAAGTGACCACGGCTGCTTCATTTTTTTCCACCACTGCCTGCACCAATTGTGCTAGTTCGGCATCCAGCGGACCGACGTGGTGCTGCTGGACCACCTCCAGAGTAATTTTTTGGCCGCTGCCGGCTACTTGTTCCAGAAGTTTGACCGCGTCTCGAAAACTACCATTAGCCACTTGGGCAATTCGAGTTAAGGCTTCTGAATCAAAGGCTACATTTTCCGCTTTAGCCACTTGCTCTAGAGCTTGTCTAATCTCCTCATCACTGGCCGTCTGAAACCTGACCAAGGTGGCCCGGGAAACAATCGTTTCTGGAATTTTATGGAGTTCGGTAGTAGCTAAGATAAAGAGCGCATGGGCCGGTGGCTCTTCCAAAAGCTTTAACAAGGCGTTAAAGGCTTCGTTGGTTAACATATGAGCTTCGTCTAAGATGTAGACAGCCATTTTGGAACCTTGTGGAGGTAAGTAGACTTTTTCTTTGAGCGCCCGCACATCATCAATACCACGGTTACTGGCAGCATCCATTTCTTGAATGGCATAAGAAGCCCCATTGATAATTTTGTCCGCTTCGGCAGAAGCAGCTGGCTCCTGAAATACGGATTGTTTAGGTTTGCTCCCTTTGAAAAACAGGTGGTCAACGAGAGCCTCATTGGCAGGATCGTTGACCATAGCAGCTATGATCCGCGAAGCAGACGTCTTACCGGTACCTTTAGGTCCCGCAAATAGGAATACCTGGGGCAACTTGCCACTGGCCATCAACTGCGACAAGACATTTCTGACGCTGGTCAGGTGCAAGTCTTTAATTTGGCGAGGGCGGTGGGTGGTGTGCCAACTACTCATGATGGTATCCTAACAAATGCATAAGTCCGTGTTGTAAATAAAATGCTAACTGATCATCAACCCGCTTGCCATACCGGCGGGCTGTTTTGACCGCTTCCGGAAAGCTGATCACTACGTCACCCAAATGCGGGCCAAAGCCCTGCGGCAGCGGGAAATCGTCCAGTTGATTTTTTTCATGTTGAGGAAAAGACAAGACGTCAGTTTTACCTTCGTGCTTTAATTTGGACTCATTCAGCTCTTTGATTTTTCTGACTCCCACTACCGAAATATCTACCTGAGCCGTATCGATCCCGTGGTCAGTCAGGACCTGACGGGCCACACTCCGGAGTAATTTGCGGTTCACTGGGTACCGAGAACCAATGTAGACATTAACCGTAATCATAATTGAGATAGTAAGGTTTTGATTTCTGCTTTGGTTGATTGAATAGCGGCTTGAATATGAGTTTTAATATCCTCGACTTCGTTTTCTAGCCATTCTAAAACCGATTCATCGTGATAGCTATGGCTGACTTTGTGCATGAATTCTTCATGTTTTTCTCGAGGTAGTTTATGAAGTACTGTTTCCATCACTACCACATCCAAACTTTTCAAAATGTATTCACGGACGTGCACGTGCTCCTCTACATCAGTTAAAAAGGTAATCTCATCAACAACGTTCCACTGCACCAAGGTGTGGTAGTAGACGCTTTTGCTAGGATTTTCAAATAGGTTAGTTGTCATAGCCGGCTAATGAGTGTAACTCAATCGGTCCTAAAGGTATCGTATCCTCTGGATCATTGACAAACAAGAGGATGACTTTGCCCCTGGCAGCTTTGCTCCAAATCTTGCCTTCTCGAATGACTTCAGGGGAACCACCATACTGTTTATTGACCCAGAGGGCCGGACCAGCATCCCCCACCACCCCCACCACCGCTACTTGGTCAGCAGGGTTGATGACTATCATCTTTCGGAACTTATACCAGGGCTTAAGTTCCGGGTGACGAGTATTCCAGTCTGGCAAGTATAGCGTCTGGACTGCAAAGTAATACTTTTCTCGCTCAATGGCTTTGGACGTTAATTCGCCATTCTCGGTAAACCAGCCGAAGGCGCCGCGATTAGGCGCCATCCCGGCTTCCTGATAAGCATCGTGTTGGGCCAAAGTATCACTGGGAAAGCGGCGCAAATGTTGCTCTCCACCCATAACTCCAAAAGTATGATTTAACCGGTTACCTTCTAGTTCGGCTGCTACTTCAAACCCTAAGATGTCTGTCAGCTGCTGCTCCAGATACAGTTCCTCTTCTTTGGGCAGCTGACCCGGCGGCATCTGGACTACTTGGCGCATCTTTTCCATAATGGCCTGGAATTCTTCGGCCGTTAGTTCCGCCAGCTGTTGATTTTCTGCCTTTTTCTCTTGAGATTGAGGAGGCTGCAGCTGGTTTAGATCAACTGGCTTACCTAAAGCCATCATGCCGGCTAAAGAAGTAGCCGCCAACAACTGTTGGGAGTTGGTCCTTAGTTCCCCCACATCTAGCGACCGTTCGGTCAACCAATCACGGGCATGGCCATGAGAAGAGTGAAATCGATCTTTGAGCTGGTGATAGAACTGGTGCAACTTTTGAAGTTTGGCAGAAGGCTGTTTGGGCATAGCAGACATTATTCAACTAAAGGTGTGGTTTGTAGGTATCGAGGATCAATTGCCGGCACATACCCTAGAAAACCATCGTCACCCATAAAAACATAAATTGGTTGTAAATAGTCTTGCGGATCGTACGCATCGAAGTACGCCAAGATCACATCTCTGACAACAGCTGTTTCGCTCTCGCTGGGAGAGGCAATATATCCTTCTCCACCATTAAGTAGTTGCCAGGCTTGTTGAGCTGACCGTAGCGGATAGGTATGTACCTGAGTGTACTCTACTTCACGGTAGTTATAGTCAAGTTCGACGATACTCTCGTCACCTTTCAAACTGGTCAAAACTAGTGCCCGGACTGTACCGATGAGGCCTTCGGGAGTGAACATCCGATACTGGCCATCGATAGGGCCACGGTTAAGATCAACTTGAATGATGTCAGCGTCAGACAAGGACACTGCTGGCACAGTTTCTCCTCCCAACACTTTGAGATAACTGACCTCACCAGCAGCGGTAGCCACGTCACTTCCTAATAAATCTGCTTTTCTCAACAGCGATTTGACCCGAGAGACGGCTTCAAAGTTATCAATACTTTCTCCAGTTAACAGCTCTGGGCGACTCAAATAATCGGTGGCCAGAGAAAACTGCAAGGTTTCGATATTCATTTCTAAAACTGCTTCTAAGGGTTGTGACCGACGCCAGCGGTAAGTAGTAGCTCCAATCACCTCGGGCTCAAAAATAAAGTCATACTCAGCGGCAATTTTTCTGGCGCGCTCATCGGATAGCAAGCTCAAAGCAGGTTGCTTAACCAAAAATACTTTGGCTCGGTCGGGAAAGGTCGGGAAGCCACCGGTCGGTGTTTCTAATTCGTAGGCTTGAGGTTTAGCTTGAGCATATTCAGGGGGAAAAACCAACGCCGGTAAAATACCAAAGCCGACCGTAGGTGGTGGGGGCGGCGGCGGATTAATAGCTTTCCAAAAAGCGATAAAAGAGGTTAAGAAGAATCGGCCCACAATCATCACCACCAATAGCACGCCAGCTACCAGGACAGTTTTTCTGCCTACCTGAGTCACGTCGGTTAAGGTGGGACCAGATGGTTGTGCCATAAGCTGAATATTTTTTCCTTACTTCGTTAAGTGTACCAGATCTAGTAAGCAGTCACTAGCGTCAGTCAACGGACTGCCAGCGATACTGCGATAACACCCACTCGGTTAGTGCTTGCGTGTCTTGATATCGATCCTGGCTGCCCATCACAATCAGCAGTAGATCGCGCTCCTCCGCCTGATAACGACTCACCAGCACTTCTCCAGCCAACTCGGTAGTCCCCGTTTTCACTCCCCGATAGGGTGAGGTGGGTGTTAACAAGCGGTTGGTGGTATAGACTTGAAATCGCTGCCCACTTGATAGATCCCTAATGGTGGCAGAGGGGGTGGCAACCGTGGCAGCGAGAAATTCATCTTTCAGGACTTCTCGAGTTAATACGCTGAGATCAAAGGGGGTTGTCACCTGATTGGGTTCATCTAGGCCCGAAGGATTAGTATAAGAGGTTTGACCCAAATGCAAGGCTTGAGCAGTTTGATTCATCTCTTGGACAAAGGCGCTATACCCACCGGAGAAATTATTGGCTAATAAAAAAGCAGCGTCGTTGCCGGATTGAATGAGCAGGCCTTTAAGGGTATCTTCCAGTGAAATCACCATCCCGGGAGTGAAACCGACAGTGGTGCCGTTGGTGTAGGCTTCTGACTTGACGGTGAACGTGTGATCCCCTGAGAAGCTTCGACGAGCAACTAAGGCTGTCATTAATTTGGCAGTCGAAGCTGGATGGCGGTAATCATGGGCGTGCTTGTCATAAAGAATGCTGGCTGAAGGCAGGTCGATGACGATAGCAGCGGGAGCGGAGATGAGGGGCTCTTCCGCCTTGGTTTGGCGAATCGGAATGGGCGCCGTCTCGACCAGCTCCACGGCTGCTTCCTGAGTCACGATTTGAGCTAACGACACTTGACTACGGATTCCTCCTAAGACTAGCATTAGATTTAAGAGCACTAAACTCACGTATTGATCTTTGCGTAGACGTGGAAATACCATACATTTAGTATAACTGATTAATCATAGAAGGGTGGTAAGCTTTGTCCCAGGATTTTGCCTATTTTCGATTTAGTTAACATGTTAACTAAATCGAAAAGTGCAGCATCGGAGAATGTAAAGTGTTTTCACACTATTATTCAGTTTTCTGTTCTTGGCCGGAAACTTGGATATGCAACTCCTTCAACTGGCTCGGATCAACCTCTGCCGGCGCGTCCATGACCGCCGTCCGTCCACTTGATGTCATCGGGAAAGCAATTGCCTCTTTCAGTGACGTCTCGTTAGCCAGCACCATCGCCAACCGATCTAACCCCAGCGCAATGCCACCGTGAGGCGGCGTCCCCACTTCAAAAGCTTCGAGCATGTGGCCCACACTAGCGTTGGTCTCCTCTTCCGAGTAGCCCATGATTCGGAAGGTAGCGCGCAACACTTCAGGATCGTGAGCCCGAATGCTGCCACCTCCCACTTCATAGCCATTGCAGACTAAGTCGTATTGAGTAGTGACAATGTTCTCTAAGTTACGGCCTGCTAAGTGATCTGCTAGATATTCCGGCAAAGGCGCACTAAATGGATTATGCGTAAACGTCCAGCCACTCTTGCCATCAGCCACTTCGGCCGCATCTTCTTTGTCCACTTTTTTAAAGAAAGGAAAGTTAATCACCCAGGCAAAAGCCAATGTCCCATCTTGTTTTTCTGCCTCGCTTCTTAAATCAAACTTATCTTTACCAAATTTTTGGATAGCTTCGTCATAATTAAAAACTGGAAACTGCTCATGCTGTAACTTACCACCCACTGCTTTGACAGCTTCTTTAACTAGGGCTTCCACCGTCTGCATCACATCGTTGCGCTCTACAAAACTCATTTCCAAGTCCAGTTGAGTGTGTTCAAACCCGCGATCAGCCCGCAAGTCTTCATCCCGGATGCACTTGGGGAACTGGAAGTAGCGTTCCATGCCGGCCGTCATCAGCAACTGTTTATACTGCTGAGGGCTTTGCGGCAGGGCATAAAATTTACCTGGCTGTAACCGTGACGGCACGATAAAGTCCCGCGACCCTTCTTTGGTTGATTTGGTTAAGATCGGGGTTTCCACTTCCACAAAGTCGCGGGAGTACAACGCTTGGCGCAGTTCTCTAATTAATTCCGACCGCAACCGCATGTTTCGTTGCATCCGCGCTCGGCGCAAGTCCAGGTAACGGTAACGCAACCGGACTTCTTCACTGACTTCATAGCCATCGCCTTCCACCAAAATGGGTAGCTCTTTGGCCTTGTTCAACACCGTGTATTCCTTGACGTCGATTTCAATCAAACCGGTCGGAATATCAGCGTTGGCCATTCGTTCTGGGCGTTGTTTCACCTCACCAATGATTTCAATCACCGACTCCGTAGTTAACTCACCCATTTTCTGATATCCCACACACTGGACTTTACCGGAGCGGTCGCGGAGATCGATAAAGGTTAACTTGCCATGGTCACGTTTGGTGTCCACCCACCCCTGGAGTTTGATAGTTTCTCCTACTTTACTCACTGCTTCTAAGACTAAAGTTCTGTGCATACTGCTCCTTTTTTGGTACAAAAAAACCTCCTATAGACATATTACTGTTGATAGGAGGGCTTTTCAGGCGGTGCCACCTCTTGTTTACTCTTTCCAGCGCTGACGGGCTTACCCGGCTTGGTTACAACCCCAAGCAACTTGCTATGTGTCAGATAGCTTACCGTTGTTGCGTTCTGACGATAGTATAGCATGTTTTATTTTTTTCGTCTGAGTCTTGACAAGTCACCACCTATGTTATAACATAATGTTGTAACTATGAAAAAGACTTTCTCCAAAAATCAAAAAGTAATCAAGGTGGGCAATAGTTACGCCATCACCCTTGATAAAGAATTTGTTGATAAAACCGGCATCGAACCCGGTGACAACATTGAAACTATTTACGATCCCCAATCAAAAAAGGCAGCCTTAGTCGTGCGAGATAAAGGGAGTGCCTCATACTCTCTCACAACCAATAAAATTTCCGAAGAGTTTAAAAAATGGGTAGATGAGAGTCTTGAAGAGGATAAAGAAATGTTAGAAATCTTGTCAAAGATATGAATGTAATACAGTTCGCTAGTCTCGACATTGAAAAAGTTCTCTATCTTCATGTCAAAATTATTGAAAAAGCTGGTGGTACTCAAGGTATTAGAGACTTTACCCTATTACACTCAGCCTTAGAACGGCCAAAGGCAAGTTTTGGCAATACTTTTCTTTATCCCAACTTACTTCATATGGCTGCTGCACTACTGCACTCCTTGATTATGAATCACGCTTTTTTAGATGGAAACAAGCGAACAGCGTATGAAGTGACTAAGTATTTTCTGTATGAGAACGGTTTTGTCATTAAGGCTACTAGTCAAGAAAAAGTTAATTTTTGTCTAGCAGTCGACAATGAAGGTTGGCAGATTAAAGAGATCGTTGATTGGTTTGAAACCCATACCGTAAAAATTAAGTAATCAATTTAGTGGTTGACACATTGCTTACACACCTTACAATTACTCTGTAATGTCAAACTTGTCTCTGAACACCATTATTACCCGTAATCTCTTTGTCCTTATTAAGGAAAGAGCGGGTTGTGTGATGGTTTAAGAGAAAGTAAAAATATCAATAACACACACCCGCTACCAAGCGGGTTTTTTAGTTGTATGTCTTTAGAAAGAAAAAGAGCCAAAGATGAATTAGCCTTAAAAGCATACTTCCCTGAGTATCAACAAATAGTCAGTGACTTATTAATGGCAGCCGATACTTTTGAGAAACTATTCGTCATTTTTAATGAGGCATTTCCAGGCAATTCAAGTATTACTAGGAAATCTTTACCATCGGAGTTGAGAGCAGGTAGAGTGACCTGTGACACCGCATGCTTGCTTGTTGCAATCTGGTGGGAGCTAACTCATCAAATTAATACAGTAGTGCTAGCTATACAAAGTTGTTCCAGAAACATAGAACCTCATCGATGTATCGGCCTACCAACGTCAGTTGCAGTTAAATTACTCAGTGCACCCCAAGACTCACACACATTAATTAACTCAACGTATGATACTCAAATCAAAGAGCGTCCTACAGGAAAAGAACCAATTACTTGGATTCATTGGAAATCTACACTAAAGTTAAATTATCTTAAATATGAAAATAGACAAGAAATTGACACTCCTTTCAGTCCGCACATGAGAAGCTCTGTACTTAGTCCAAAAGCTTTAGCCCGTTTAATCATCAGCCAGAGTAACCCAGAAAAGACAAAGCAGTTGC
The DNA here is from genome assembly GCA_036381335.1 of Patescibacteria group bacterium. Classification (GTDB taxonomy): domain Bacteria; phylum Patescibacteriota; class Microgenomatia; order UBA1400; family PJMF01; genus DASVCZ01. The sequence continues at coordinate 18,129 of DASVCZ010000008.1, forward strand.
TAAAGAAATTAGAAGCAAAACAAAACAAATAACTATTTATTAGAAAGCATCTATGCAATCAGTCGACCGAGAGCGGACGAAATTTGGAAATACCAAGCCATGAGGTATAATGAAAACGCACGCCTTACATA
>DASVCZ010000009.1:0-12459 GCA_036381335.1 Patescibacteria group bacterium
ACCTGGTTAGTACCTCAGTCTAAGCGGCCAGATTCTTTACATTGGATTGCAGAGCAGGTAAGACCAACAGCTGATGAAAAACGTCTGGCGCTGGTGGTCTGTCCGTTCATCGATCCGTCTGCCAGTGAAGCTCTGGAAAACGTATCGGCGGCTACCGAGACGTATGAGAAAGTGAAAACGCAACTCCAAGCGACTGGGCACCAGTTAAATGTTGGTTTACTGCACGGACGGCTGAAGCCAAAAGAGAAAGAACAGGTGATTGCAGATCTTTATAGCCAACAGATCGATGTCTTGGTCACCACCCCCATAGTGGAGGTGGGAGTCGACTTACCCACGGCCGATATTATCGTCATCGAAGCCGCGGAGCGGTTCGGGTTAGCCAGCTTACATCAATTGCGCGGCCGGGTCGGCCGCGCCGGCCAGCAAGCCTACTGCCTCCTGTTCACAACCAAGCCTTCTGAACAGGAAAAAGAACGCCTCACCGTCTTCACTCAGGAAACCAACGGCATCAAACTGGCGGAGTTTGACCTCAAGAACAGGGGAGCCGGCAACATCTTTGGTACCCAACAACACGGCTTTGATACCCTCAAGTACGCTGACTGGGCTAATTTACAGCTGATTACCAAGGCGCGACAGACGTATGACCAGGTAAAAACAAATCCTAACTGGCAGCCATTTATTGAGGTGTCTGCTGACGAAAATCATTTACCAGCGGCTAATTAACTGTGCTCAATGGAACCACCTTCGTTGGACAGGGTGTTGCTTAAAAGCAACATGATGAGTGTTTTTTTGAATATTCACAATTGGTCATTTTCAGATGGTACTTTTTTAGCACTAACTCTAACCTGGAAGATTGGTACTGTTTTAGTACCAAACGAAAAACGAGAACAAAGTATAAGGAGAATCTGGTAAATGTTGCTTTTATGCAACGGGGTCTCCGACGGAAGGTATCGAACTACGAGTCCTTACAATTCTCGGAGTCTATCTAAGCTCACCACATAAAGTAAACCACCTCGGCCCTGAAATACATTCTTAAAGGGAAATAGAAGGAAACCAAGACTGAAGATTGAAATTCCCCCTGGGGTCCACTATAATCTAAACTTCAAGTTTAAGAATTAAAAATTTGAACTTAAAAATTTATTCTGAAGGAATCCTATGGGCGCCCTACCAAAAAATAAAATCACTCGCCGCGAACGTGGCAAACGCCGCGCTGGCAACACACCTAAGTTGAACCGTGACGCTAAAGTCACCAAAGTGCCTCGGCACAAACAAGGTTTCTTGGCTGAACTGAAGAAATTCATCGGCTTACAGTAATCTCCAGCAAAACCCCCTTGCATACACATTTGTTATGTAGTATAAGATAGGCTTGTATTAGACCCAGTAACTGGGTAGCATACAGCTATGGTTGACGATCTTTCACAGACAACTCCAGATCCACGGCACCAGAAGCGCATGACCATGATGCAGAAGCTCTTTAGTAGCAGCTTTTACCAAAACTTGGACCTGGAAAACCTCGAAGAACATTTGGTCGAAATTAGAGACATCCTGGAAAAGATCCCTGAACTCGATGCCAGCATCCAAAATGCCGCTCCCGAGCGGCCGCTGACTGAAATCAACAAAGTAGACCTTGCTATCTTACGATTAGTTGTGTTTGAATCAACTTATAAGAAAACACCCAAAAAAGTGTTGATCAATGAAGGAGTAGAGTTGGCCAAAGAATTTGGCACCGAAAGTTCTCCTCGGTTCGTCAACGCCGTCCTGGGCAAAGTACTACTGCCCTCAGCCTAGCAGAACGATAAGGAATATATGGAAATTACTAACCAAACCGTAACTCAATTGGTGATTGATGCCTTGACTCATCATGTTTCCACCATCGAGCCAGACCAAATTAATACCACTGACCATTTAGAATACGACCTTTTGCTTAATATCCGCCAAGACGTCCCCAAGATCATTCGGCGTGTCCAGCAAGAACTGGCCCACCAAGAAGTAGAAATAACCTTTGATAGTGAAGCCTTAGAAGATTTCTTGACTGAGGCCGAAGAAGACGATGATAAAGGTACAGTCGGGGAACTTATTTCTTTCATCAAAGACGAATTGCTCTATAACTGAGATGAGCGCTTTACCGCCATTTACCAACCAGCAACTCCTGATTACAGCGCTGACTCACCGGAGCGCGCTCAATGAAAGCGTTTCCACCGCCACCGAATCCAACGAACGGCTAGAATTCTTGGGCGACGCTGTCTTGGAACTGATTACCACAGAATTCTTGTTTGACAAATTTCCTCAAGAGCCGGAGGGCATTTTAACGGCCTACCGCAGCGCCCTCGTCAAAACCACCACCTTAGCTGAAGTCGCAATCGAGCTAGGCGTGGGGGTGGAACTCTACATGAGCAAGGGCGAAGAAGCCGGCGGCGGCCGAGAAAACCCGGGTTTACTGGCAGACACGCTGGAAGCCATTATTGGGGCACTCTATCTGGATCAGGGAGCCGAAGTGGTCAGAAGTTTTCTGACCCAGGTTTTATTTCCTAAATTTGACCAAATTAAAAAAGAAAAGCTCTATAAAGATGCCAAAAGCCTACTCCAAGAGGTGGTTCAGGCTCAAGGATATCAGGCTCCCAACTATGAAGTAGTAGCCGAGGTGGGGCCAGATCATGATAAGCAGTTCACCATCGTAGTCAGAATTGGAGACCACATTGCTGGTAAAGGCACCGGTAAAAGCAAACAATTGGCCCAACAAGCTGCTGCCAGAGAAGCTCTTGAGAAGTACGACAACGAATGATATACTTTCACTCTTATGTTGAAAATTAAGCTCGCCAGATTTGGCAAACGTCATCAACCTCATTATCGGATTGTAGTTAACGAAGCTCGCGATAAGCGAGACGGGAGTTACGTGGCCTTATTAGGCCATTATGCTCCCACCCAGACCCCGAAAACGCTTCACCTTGATGTAGAAGCCTACGAAGCCTGGATTAAAAAAGGAGCTCAGCCTACGGATACGGTAGCTTCTTTAGCCACTCGATTTAAGTCTGGAACCCCTTTCCCCGCTAAAACCAAGCAACCCTCTAAAAAAGCTCGAGCTAAAGCTGAAGCCGAGAAAAAAGCTGCCGAAGAAGCTGCCGCTCAACCACCAGCAGAAGCAGAAACTCCAGTAGCCGAAACCCCGGCTGAGGAAACAGCAGTAGAAACCGCCGCCACTGAAGAAGCACCGGCTGCAGAATAACCTAGAGAATACGTATGCAAAACCTTCTTGAATTCCTCCTTATTCATTTAGTTGATCATCCTGAATCAGTCAAGATTGAAGAAATTCCTGAAGCCCATACTACTCGTTACATTCTCCACGTTCACCCGGAAGATATGGGCCGCGTTATCGGCAAAAAGGGCTCTGTGATCGACGCCATTCGCAAAATTGCTAAAATTCGAGCCATTAAAGAGAACTTACACGTCACCATCGACGTGGCTGAGTAATCCATCGTCATTCTACTGGCTTAAGACCTCGATCTCTTCGATTCCAAATAAATCCTCCAACCCACCACCTTGTATGTTCGTTGGCTGATCGTATTGCGGAAAAAGAAAGCCTCTGATGCTTTCCAAGGCTTGTTGCTGTCCCGCATTTAAGGTCACTGATGCCATGGAGTCGGTGGTCACTTTCACCGATTGGGTGAAGTAATAGGTAGTAATAATCAATTCGGCTTCAAATTGTTGGGTGGCTGCTTCGGCCTCTGTTTTAGACAACGCCAGGTTACTGACAGTAGAAAAAGGAGCAAACCGTTCAATATCTCTCAGAAAAACATTTATTTGGTCCAAGGTTCCGCCCACCGTTAGTTCAAGCTCCATCACATCATACTTACCATTTCTTCTAGCCACAGGCGTTCCACTATCAGTTGATACCTCTCCCGGCTGCAGGGCTACATTTTCTACCGTCACGCCAGCTGTCCTCGAGACTGCATTTAACCCTATTAAGAGTGGTGTTAACGGTTTTTGTGAAGGCAATGATTGGTTAATTTGACTGGCTGCTTGCAGCAGTTCAGAGCTTTCCAGTTGGCTTAACTGGGCGCTCTTGCGCTGGAGCCGTTCAACCCGCTCACGAGCAGTGTTCAACTTACCGTAGAGCTCAAGATTAGTCATGATCTGACGGTAGAGCGCCAGGAGCGCCATTAACCCAGCCAACACAAACAACCCGATAGCCATTACAAAGTAACGACGAGTGTGCCAAAGAAGCCGGAGGTTGAGTGATTGAATTTTCTCGAACATGCTATTTCTTAGCCTCGGCTGCCAACAAAGGTATGCCGAGCTTTAATTGGTAGGTAGCATCTGATTGGCGACGCAACTCTTCTCGGGTAACGTCGGCATACTGCTCCGAAACATTGTCAGAGTCCAGAATGCTAAATAACTCTCGTAAGGTGAAGAGGGAAGTGGTCTCTACATTCAGCTCCAAACTGCTTGAGTCAGGGTTAAAGTTCATTTCTTTAATCAAGACTGTCGGTCCAAATAAATCCGAAAAATAAGCTATCGCCGTTTGTTTATCAGCCCGTTGAGCCATCAATTCCGAGATCACTGAAATCTTTTCCAGTAAGATAGCAGCAGATTTTTCCACTTCACCTTGGGCTAAGATGCTTCGTTCTAAACTCAATTGCTGATCTTGAACGTTCTTCATTTGATATTGCAAAAAGAGGTAAGCTCCAAACGCAGCCACGTAGCCAACTAGCACCACGCCAAAAACAATTGCTCCAATTTTAAATAATTGTCGATCCTTTATTTCCTGGGTAGTCAGTTTTTTTTGTCGTTCTTGGACAAAATTAATAAGACGAGACATAGGGCATAATATTATTCTTGTCGCAAAAGCAACCCCGCACAGACGCTATAACTCGGGTGATCGGTAGTGGGGAGGGTGCCTTGAGCAGTAGCAAAAGGTGCCGCGACTAAGACTTCGGCACCTAGTGCTTGTGTCACTACTTCTGCCAAGCCTGGCAGTTGAGCAGTGCCTCCGGAAAGCAGCACTCGCTGAACGGAAGCGGTGGGGTATTGGTTGATAAAAAAGCGGATCGCTTTTTGCATTTCCTGAATTAAAGCTTGAACGCTCGGTAACAACGCGGCTTTGATTTTACCCTGGAATTGTTGATCTTCCAGACCGTACTCGCGCTTATACTGCTCGGCTTGCTCGGCTGTTAAGCCCAAGCTTTGCTCGAGCGATTTAGTTAAACTTTGGCCACCGCCCATGTGGTTAAAAACAAACGCTAACTCACCTTCATGTACCATCGACAAGACCATACTACTGGCGCCAATGTGGGCGACTAGGGTAGTGGGATCGGTTTTTTCAAAACCAAGCGACCGAACTACCGATAAAATCTGGGTTTCTACCATTTTGGGTTCGATGCCCAGTCCATAAAAAACAGACAGATATTTTTCCACCATGGGTTTGCGAGCGCCAATTAAAAGCACCCTCATCTGTTCGTTAGTCGCACTTTTATCAGGGCGGTAGAGCACTTGATATTCTAGAGAAAGCTCTTCGGGCGGGATAGGAATATACTGCTCAGCTTGCCAGCCGATGGCAGAAGCTAACTCGGCATCAGACAGGCGGGGAATAGAGATAACTTTGGTCGAGACCGACGCTTCTGGCAACGCTAATCTCACTTCACCGGTAGGGAGCTTGTGGTCGGCGATGAGGGTGCCGATCAGGTTACCCAGTTGTTCCACTTGGGCGTCATCGGTGGGTACGGCAATGCCGGTAGTGTTAAAAATTTCTACCACCCGCTCCACTTTCAGATTAGCCGCTGGCTTGGCGCTGAGAGCTTTGATGGTGTAGGAACCAATGTCGAGGGCAAGGGCAGACATATATTTAAATTTTTAATTCTTAATTTTTAACTCACTTTGTGAGCGTGGTCCCGCTAAAGACCGCATAATCCATTACTGATGGGGCAGTGGATAAGGTTCTATTAACTTCTACAATGCGAGTTTCATTCCCGTTTTCATTTTGAGCCTCCGAGCGCACGTTGTAGTACTGAACGGGCAGCGTCCACCCGTTGCCGGTTACCTTAATGTAGGTGTCGTTATAAATGGGCCAGACGCGGACAAAGAGATCTCCGCTCTGCAAGGTGAGAGTAGAGCGCCGCGTGTAACCGCCAAAATCGCCTGTACTGGCTAAAGTAAATCCGTCTCCCTGGTTACTGCCACCTAAGCCGTAATGACGCACTCGGGTAGTACCAGCATCATCGTAATACACCACCGCCACCAGCGAAGCTGGGTCGGTAGTAGTCTTAGACCAATCAAAAACCAGCTGTTGGCCATCACTGACACCCGTCACATCCACCATCACCGCTACGCCTTCAAAAAGCCGAGTTTCCAACTCGTTCACCTTCCGAATAACATAGTTAACATTGGCGTCTTCAATCGTTCCCACTGAACCTTCTAACGTAGCACCTTCAAAATCCAACGCTGTCGACAGCGCCTCTTCAATACCAGCTTCAGCCGCGTTAAAGACGCGGGTGGATTCTGCCTGTTGAGTCGCCAAAAAGAGGTCTTGAGTAGACCGCGAAGCAAGAGAGAGACCAATCGTCAACAAGACCACCATCATCAGTAAAATGATGACTCCAATCTGGCCGGACTGATTTTCCTTGCCTTTTATCACATCTTTATAATACTGTCTTTACCGGGGGAAATGCAAGGTGCTAGAATGCAATTCAGATGCGGCTCACTGAATTTTCATCCAATACTGTTATTCAACCTCCAGATTTGTATTATTTAACTTATCCATCGCTGATAGCTGATATCACTCACACTTATTTTAGTGGCCCAATTACCGGTGGAGGGGCAATCCGCCTAAAAGAACAATTCCCTTCACTTACCACACCAGATATTATTGTCAAAAACAGAGGTTTTGTTCTTAATCTTCTTTCTTTATTGACTAGCCAGGGAACAATTCATGGACCTGCAACTTTACCCCACATTATAGGGAGTAGATATATAAAAAGTGAAAATAATAACGAACACCACTGGTCAGAAGGGGAATATTTAGTTTTTTGGTCAATGGTAATTATGCGTATGAATCCTGAACTTGCTAGTCATTTTTATCAAAATGTGACTCATAACACAGAAATAAATTATTCCTGTTTAACAGATTACGCTGCACAGAGAACTAAAAGGGGTATTGAGTATCAAAAATTGCAACAAGCTATAACTAAGTTCGCTAATACATTCCATGCTGAAATTGATCCTGTCAGTTCAGTAATTGTGCTTCCTGATTCTCAAATATCTCTCGGTTCAACTTTGGAACAAAATATCGCTCAAGAATTAGGCATCCCAATTCAAGATATAGTATTCAATCTCAATAATCATTCCTTAAAGAGTTCATCCTTATTTAGGGATGCAGTTTTTCAAATTCTATTACATGAAGATATTCTTCTTTTAACAGAAGAAAGTGGCCCGGTGAGTCTTCAAAAGAGAAAGTAATCTTATTTAAACCTAACTCTGATACTCTTGATTCTCTTCCATATCAGCTTTAATTAGATCACGAAGATACACAGAGCGGGGAAGACGTCTAGTTTTGGCAATCCAATCAAGGTAACTTACATGGCGAGGGGAGATGAAAAAGTTAAAACGAGTATCAGATTGATCTTTGGCAAAATCAATCGCATCAACTAAAATTTTCTCCAAGGATTCACTATCATACTTTTCAATTATTATTTTTTCTGAATCTAAACCTTCTAAAAAATGTGGTGTATTGCCATCAGTATAAAGAATGATAACGGGCTTACCCCTCTCAAGTGCCAAAGAAATCTCATGACCTACTCCTAAGGAGGGATGAGAAACTTCCGCAATCATTAAATCACAATTGGCAATCCACTTTAAAACTTGCTTGTAAAAATCCACTTTTTGATCGTCTGTTAAGTTGTATACTTCGTCGTGACTAGGACGAAGTGTATCTTCAGTTACTTCATGCCCTAACTTGTTAAGTACTCTAACAATTTGCTGGTACTGAGTCAAATATTTTTTTCTGCCAGAAATAGAAGCAACAAAATAAGTTTTCATAGGCGTATCATACACTGTTGCTTACTTAATGTCAGCTATGTTATCAATATGCTTTTCTAAAATGACAATCATACCTGCAGATCTACGTTCACCAGTGTTAGGATCGAAATATCTTTTAGCTAGTTCAGGATATCTTCGCGCTTCCTCTCGAGTGAGAGCAGTTCTTTCTACGGCTACAATTTCAAAATGCCCAATAATTGCTTTTTCTCCTTCCATCGAAAAGAAGTTTTTAGACAGTAATTCTTCCCAAGTTTCTAGAGTACGATAATAGGCCACAACTCCTTTTGATGCTCCAGGCCATCTTTCTTTATACGCACCTTCCTCGCCCTTGGCTATTTCCTTATTTCTTAATTTTCCTTGACTTACATAGAACCCATGTCTCTTAGGATGTCGAACTAAAATAGCCATATGACCATGGTCTTTTAAAACTCGAAAGCTATTTGTCATAGCCAAGTTCAGTTCATCATCGGGGACTCCATCTAATACGTTTAATGCTGTAACAATATCACAACTGCCATTTGCTAAAATTTGTTCAGAAAGTAAAGCCTGGATAAACACTATTCGTTCTCTATCTAAGTCTAAATGTTGAGAGCCAAAATATTCAAATCCCTTCTGGAGTAACTGATTACTAATATCCACACCATATATTCGAGCAAATTCATTGAAACCCTCATGATCCTTGTCTTCATTTAACAGGCGCATCAAAAGACCAGTTCCCGTGCCTAAATCTAAAATTGTTTTATTCTTTATACCAATTCTTTGTAAAAATTTAGCGAAAATCGCCCATTCAAAAATTTTAACAGGATCCATTTCACTATCTTTATGCTTAGTATATTCTTCTTCAGTTTCATCCCAAAGCTTTCTTCTATCATTTAAAGAAGGAGGATTGTTTAATTTCTTTGATAAATCTCCAGGTGGAATAGGCAAATCAACTTCTGATTCTGACACAACTTTCGAACTTGTCCCACCTCCCATTTCTGTGTGGGCAAAAGTTTGAGCAAACATGCCATCATCAGTATCCTTTATGTCTGTAGGTATAAAATGCCTAAGATCCCGGAGAGAAAAACGATCAGAATCAAATGGGCTTTTTCCGTGCTGATCAGACGAAGCTCCTCTCTGTTTATTTTCTTTACGCCGAGAAAAAAACGACATATGTTACTCTTTATTGATTAAAAAATAAAATAACTACAACAGGATAATACAATTCCTTAAAGGGTATTTTACCACAGCCAGGCAAGAAGTAAGAAATATGACTCAACTAAAGTCCTCTTGGAGATTCATATCAGTGTCAATAAGGTTTCTCAAGTAAACCGATCGAGGAATTTTTTTATTCTTTGCTATCCAGTCTAAGTAAGAAGAGATTTCCGGTGAGACAAAGAAATTGAAGCGTACATCTTGAGCACTGTTGACGAACTCCAGAGCAATCGGGACCTCTTCATCCAGCTGCCCCACCGACATATATCTGACGATGGTTAATTTATCATTGGTTTCTTCCAATGTCCGGAAAAGATGAGGCTCCTCTTGACCAGCAAAGAAAATAACCACCGGCTTGCCCAGTTGAATAGCGGTAGCTACCAGATAGCCCATACTCGTACTAGGATGAGATAACTCAGCAAAGACAACGTCGTTCTTCTTAATCTTATCGAGTAACTGACGATGGAAAGATACATTTTGCTTCAAATCCCAAGCTGCCATATCCTCATGAGTCATCTCCAGATCAGCATCCACGTTGTGGCCAGCAGCTTTGGTCAAATCAACAATTTTTTGACAGTGTTCTTTGTACTGTTTTCGACCATGGACTGAAGCAAGGAAAAGAATTTTCATTCCCAATAGTATATCACGCCGAGTGAATTTCTTGTAGCCAGGCATGAGTCAGCGCCAGCACTTCGCTTAAATTCTCAGCCCCAGCTCGATTGTGGGACTCAGCAGTGAAATATGCTCTTTCTTCTGGTGGCGTCATGTCTGAAAAAAGCTGAATTGCCAAGCAATGTGAGAAGTGGGGATCGCGCTCAGCCAGCAAAGCTAACCAGAGTAAAAACTGCCCCACATCATCGCCTTGGACTATATAAGCATTAGATATGTATCCATTACTCGCCCGGAAAACTTTGCAGCCGGGTTAGCAATTCATTAAAAGAAGTGATGGCCCATAACCTTTGGTCGTCACTAGCAAAGAGATCTTTTTCCCACTCTTGTGTAAAGGACGATACCATCAACCCGATGATAACGTTATCAAAATGCGCGTGATACAAGGCTACAAACTCAAAAAAATCTTCCAAAATAAGCATGCCATCTAAAGAACCATGACCAACCTTCAATAACTTATCATGGAAAAATTGCCGTTGAAGCTCTACACCTCGGGCATAACCTCCATGGTGAAAGTAGTAATTCATATAAGGCCCAGGTTCGGCAATCTCTATCCAGTTACGATTAACATCGAATTTTCTAGCTCCTCCTATAATCTGATCTCTGACATCAGTTCCTAAAGGTAAGGTAATAAGTCTTTCATACGCGCTTTGTTCACCACCGTTGGTCACGAAACTCACATTCTCTGGTTTTAACTTGTGATTGAGTTCTGTCAATAATTCAAAAGTTCCTTCCCTAAAGAAAGCGTCAATTTTTTTTAGTTGAGTAGAACATTTCCGATACATCTCGTTAAGAAACTGATCCATTTCCTGATCTGAATCGCCAACGATGGTGCTAATACGTGCAGGAGTCAGTCGACCTTCATGGGCTCTACTTTTAAGAGTTCTAATAAGTAGTTCGGCTACTTCTTGGTAGAGAATATATGGATCACCTGGAGGAGCCACAATAATTCTTTTACCTTCTACCGGAAAACGCCACCCATGAGCGCCCGGATCTCGATGAATGGTAGTCAAGGCAGCCGCCATTTTAGTTTCAGTTTCTGAGTAATCCATGCTCAGTGTATAAGCTAGGTATCCAGTGACAATATGAGCGTATTCCGGCTCTATTTTTTTAGGATCGGATAATGTGCCATCTATATCTAGAGCTGCGCTCTTAATCTCTTGGGAAATCATAGAATATGTACTTTCTTGTTTAAAATTACATTCAATATTAAAACGTCCTGATATTCACCCCCGTGGTAAACGTTTGCTGAACATCAACTTCATCATTTCCAAAGGAAGTAGCAGCCTTTTGGAGGGTGAAAGAAATAGTAATGTACTGCTGGACCTTGTCCGGGCTTTCCACACAGTCAAAGGTGAGACCACTGACGAGCTCTACCGACTCCGAAGTGATAAACTGGCCCGAGTTAGAAGCAATACGAGCAATCCCATTCTGGTCTTCCTCCTGAAAGAGAGTCGTCGTTCCATCATCTACCGATCTAAACGTTATTTCAGTCATACCAGCGGTACAGGTCTCTGCTTGAGAGTTTGGTAGTAATTCTATCGCATTTCGCAACAAAAATTCCATCTGACCAAGCGCATACTCACCATTTGACTTGACCAATTGGCTCGAATCTGTCCGATTATTACTGATCAAAAAGGTAGTAAAGAGCGCCGCCGCCGTCAACATCAGCATGATCGAGAGCGTGGTTACAATCAGTAGCTCGATTAAAGTAAAACCATTTTTCATAGGTATTATTGATACTCCCTAAATTCTTGCTCTAGAACTACTTCTCGGGGCTGATCGCCATCGAGCCACCCCACCGTTACTACTACCACCACTTCATCAGCAGTTTTTTGAACCAATACGTCTCGAGTAAATGCCGTCCCTCCTAACTCATAGCTTTCTTCACACACACCTATATTTTGAGCTAGAGTATCGGCCAGCTCATCATCGGCAGCGGGGAGAGAATTGAGGCAGTACTCACCGCCTATCAGCGCCGTCTGGAAAGCACTCCAGCCCAACCGCACCCGCTCACGACGGAAGATTTCTAAAACTTGCTGACCCTCTGAAGTGGCCACGTTGCGATACCTGCCTTCTGCGGTATTCTTGACCGACATGGTTAAGACAGCCGCAATCGCCACCATCACTAACCCAACGACTAAAGTAGCAATTAAGACTTCGATGATACTTTGTCCTCGCTGGGATGAAAGTTTATTGGGCATCAAAAGCTCCTTCACTGATGGCGCCGCCGGCATCAACCGCAAAAGAGAACGATTGACCATAATTAGAATCGAGCTGCACCGTTCCAAAACCTTCGACTCCACCGTGCAAGGTTTTGTACTCGATATTGAGAGCCTGACTCAGCATCACCCCGTTCTGTAACTGGAGTGATTGAACCAACACTTCAGCTGGGGTGACTCCATTTAGACATTGGGCATACAACTGGATGGTAGAACCGCCCGCAGCTCCTTCAACGCTGTAGGCAACCAACTTGTCACACGTATCCGGCCGCTGGCCAGCCCGGGCTTTAATTTGAGCCGATCGCAGGAGTTGTTGGAGTTCTTTAGCTGAGGTGCCAACTTTTTG
>DASVCZ010000010.1:0-45174 GCA_036381335.1 Patescibacteria group bacterium
AAAATGACGTCAGTGCTCGCCGCGTTTTGCACCAATTCTTTGGCAAACGCGATGTGGTTAATACCATTGTCGACACCATTGCCCCGTTATTTGACGTCAACTCTGGTTTTACCACCTCTAAATCGTTGGGCGTTCGTCGCGGTGACAATGCCCAAATGGTCAAATTGGAACTGATCAAGAAGCCAGCCACTATGGGTACCTTTAAGAGTCCTAAAGCTAAGCCGGCGAAAGCTAAAGCTGTGAAGCCTGCTGCCAAAAAAGCAGTAACCAAACCAGCCCCAAAAACCGCCGAGAAAAAAGTCGCTAAAAAAGCACCAACTAAAAAGGCTCCTGCCAAGAAGGAGTCAGCAAAAAAAGCAACCAAAGCAACTAAGAAATAATTTTGATTATGAAAACGTACATGCAAAAATCAGCAGAAGTCGAGCGCAAGTGGCACGTGATTGACGTCAGTGGCAAAATTTTAGGCCGCGTAGCGACCGAAATCGCCGAACTCCTGATTGGTAAACACAAACCTACCTACACTCCCCATATTGATGCTGGTGATTACGTGGTGGTGCTCAATGCCAAAGAAATCAAAGTTACGGCTGGTAAAGAAAATACCATTTCCTACGCTCGTCACTCTGGTTTTCCTGGAGGTTTTAAAGTCGATACCTATGCAGATCTCATGGAGCGACATCCAGAAAGAATTATTGAAAAAGCAGTCTATAACATGATTCCTAAAAATAAATTACGCCAAGAACGCATGAATCGGTTAAAGGTCTATGCGGGTACCGAACACAAGCACGAGTCACAAATTAAGAAAGTTTAAAAATTAAAACTTAAAATTAAAAACAAAGTTGCTGAAGAAATATGGCAAAGAAATTAATCAAAAAAAACAAAGTTGTTCAAAAAGTCGTCAAAAAGGCTAAGCCAGTGACGGCTGCTCAAACACGGACTCAAACTACACAGCAGACAGAAGCAACGCCTTTTGTCGTCCCCAAAACCAAGTTCCACGAAGGTGTGGGTCGTCGTAAAGTGGCTACTGCTCGTGTTCGTCTCTATCAGGGTAAAGGTGAATTTATTGTGAACGACGTAGCAGCTGGCCAGTACTTCTCCACAGTAGTGGGTGCTCCTGCTATCTACAATAAACCCTTAGAAATTACAGGTCAAAAAGGCGAATTTACCATTGTGGCCAAAGTTAACGGCTCCGGTAAAAGTGCTCAGTTAGGAGCAGTGGTCCATGGTTTAGCTCGAGCGCTGGAAAAATTAAACCCCGAATACCGCACTCTCTTAAAGCCTGAAGGTTTCTTAACCCGCGACTCTCGCATGAAAGAAACTCGTAAAATTGGCACCGGTGGTAAAGCCCGCCGCAAGCGCCAATCTCCGAAGCGGTAATCCTTATTTTCCCCTTAAGTATATCCGGTTGTATCCAATGACATTTTGGTCGCTTTTTGCCACCTTCTTGCCACCAACGATTGCTACACTCGAGAGAGTGGGGGTGGGTTGGTCCTACGCTGAGACTTGAGAAACTTAGCTAGCGGGTTCGAATCCCGTCACCTCCACCCTCATATTCGCTTATTGTTTTTAAGAAGACAGAGTGTATACTATTTTTATCTCAAGTCTCAGTTGAAAGCCAACCTTAGTTAAGCAAATGCCATCCAACAGGGTGGTTTTTTGTTTTTGAGGGGGTCAACTACTGGCGCTCGAATAGTGCTTGAGGGCAAACTTCCACACGTACAGGCTGAAGGCAAAGAAACCCAGGCCGACCGTTACTGCTACTGCAATCGAATACGTGGGTGGCACGTTGATCAAGACTTCAGCTGGAATTGTGACCATCATGCCCACGGGCACTAGGAAGAATAGCGCCAACTTCAACGGCTCAAGATACATCGACACCGGAAACCGAGCTAAGCCTGAAATATCTCTGTACAACCATATAATGCCATCGACTTCGGTCGTAAAAATAGCGGTAGCAGCTACTAAAATATGAAAGGCAGTGGCAATTAAAAGCGCGTTAATGAGCAAAATGAAGTACCAGGCAATTGAAAGAGGCGTCATAGCCAGGTCTAACCCCGCCAAGATGTACATCATGATCGCCAGCGTGGGGAAGAAAAAAACCACATCATTAATATCGGGCTGTCCCAATAACGTAGCAAACAAAGGTTTAATCGGCCGCAGTAAGTAAAAATCAAACTCTCCATTCCGAATCTTGTGGCCAAAGCCATAGACCGACCGATAGAAAATTTGCGCCAGCTGATCTACTAGTTGGTAGGTAATAAAGAAGACCAACATTTGATCGGTGGTGTAATGAGCAAATTCTTTAACTTGGCTTTTGATGAGAAAGAGAAAGACAAACGTCATCGCTAAACGAATGGCTTTGCCAATAATAAACAGGACGTTGGTATACCGATTGACGAAGCTGATCTGTAAAGCATTAAAGGCTAGTTTTTTCCAAACTTCAAAGTATTTCATATCTATTGCCCCGCTGCTGAATAACTTTTCATCCCATGATTCCACACCTGCCGGGCCACTGTCCCTAACAGTAACGTCCATCCTATTAAGACCAAGGTGTTAAAGAGTATTTCTTGCTCGGTATATCGATCCAAGTAAAGTTGGAGTTGGGCATACGACATGTAGGGGAAAGGCGTTAGGTAGACAATTTTTTGGATTATAGTCGGCAAGATATCTAGCGGGTAAAGCCGCCCAGCAGTGAAGTCTAAGAAAATGAAAAATAAAAACCGGGGCGCCCAGACTTCAGGACTCCAAAAACCTAGAGTTCCCAGTAAAATATTAATGAAAAAATAAATGAAAGCGCCTAAGATCAACCAGATTACGAAAAGAGCCAGAATAAAAGGCGAAGTGGGAAAGTGCAAAGTTGGTTGGAAAATAAAATAGAGAATTGTACTTTCAATAATCACGAAACCGAAGTTTTTAAGTTTGTCAGCCACATCTTGAACTCCCAAATACAGCCAGACATTGACTGGTTTGACTAATTCCTTGCTGATAGCCCCCGAATAAATGTCGCTGGCTAAGCCGTGCATGACGGTGGCTAAAATAATGCTTTGCAGGATCCCGATGAGGAAGATGTACGTAATCATACTCTCTTCGGTATAGCCAAAAGTGCTATTTTGATTGGTGTAAATGACCGACCAAATGGTCAGGGCCATTAAGCTCGATAAGAAATTGCGCAGTCGCCATAATAGGACGCTGGTGCGGTAAACAAAGCCGTTGGACCAGGAGAGTTTTAAAAGCTGATAATATTTTTTTATTTGCACGAATATTAGATTCCAGACACGTTCGACTCTACACTTGCTTTATTATAGCTGCTCATGGTCTTCTTTGTTCTCACTCTCAGATCCACCTATACAACGACTGATGCGCATCATACTTTGTGGTGACGGTGTCTCTGACGGTCTCTCATCTAATATTTGTGCAATTTAGTTATCAGTTATTTTTAGTCTGAAAAACTTCCCTGATAATAGCTTCAATGGGAGGCTCTTCAATGTTAACGTCTTGGACCGGGAATTTTTCGAGAATCTTGGCGGCAGTTTTGGCAGCGTGCTTGCGAGGAACTAAGAGGGTGGCGGTTAAGGCGGTACCGTCTTCACCCAGTTCCTTGACTTGACCGTATTTAGCGAGCTCTTTACTGCTCACCTTTTCACCAAAAACTAATGACAGAATTTTATTACGGGCATACTTATCGATAATGCTTTGGAGTCTACCGTCAAAAATCTTGTGACCCTTGTCTATAATAATTGCTCGCTCACATAACTCTTTCACATCATCCATATAATGACTGGTCAGAATGATGGTGGCGCCGAACTCTTTATTGTATTGCTTAATAAAATCTCGCAGGACTTTTTGCATGACCACGTCTAAGCCAATAGTTGGCTCATCCAAAAAGAGGACCTTCGGATTGTGTAGCAGCGCGGCAATCAACTCACACTTCATCCGTTGACCGAGCGATAATTTTCTGACTTGAATATTTAAAATGTCCCGCACGTCGAGTAAATCCACGAGCTTATCTAAGGTCTTTCCAAATTGAGCGGTGGGAATTTCGTAAATAGCTTTGTTCAACAAGAATGTTTCCATCGCGGGCAAGTCCCACCAGAGCTGATTCTTTTGACCCATGACCAAGGCAAACTGCTTTTGAAATTCGGGCTTTCGGTCCCAAGGATTGTATCCTAGGACGCTGACTTGGCCTTCAGAAGGATACAACAGCCCGGAAAGTACCTTCAACGTCGTAGTCTTACCGGCGCCGTTCTGGCCAATGAACCCCACTACTTCGCCAGGGTAAATGTCAAAGGAAATATCGTCGACGGCTTTGACTTCTTCGTACTCCCGATGCCACAAGGATTTGATCGACCCCCACAGGCCAGGTTCCTTCCGATAGACCTTAAAGTACTTCTTAAGACCTTGGATACTAATAATGGGGGTGCGGGATGACTGCGGCATAGAGACCTATTATACGCTAACTGCTGGCACTTGAGTACTGTTGCAAACCCATTTTCCAGAGATAGCTACTAAGTAAGGTGGAGCCAATGGCCACCAGTAAGGTCCCACCTAGTAATAGAAATGAACCTCGATTAAGCAAAAAAGAAACAGGCACATAGGCGGCGAGAGCTATTGGCAACAGTGTAAAAAAGACCAAGCCTACTGGCCAAGGATAAATAATGGTGGGATAAAAACATTGGTCGCTGGCTGATTGCAAAGTCCGTAGCGCTTGACTAGCCTTGGTCATAAAGAAAGCTAATGAGGCGTAACAAGTGAAAACTCGATAATGAATATAAATGCCTAAAATAAAAAATCCCAGGTAAATTACGGCTGAAACAAAAGTGATCGAAGACAGATTAAGTGAAGCATAGTATAGAAATACACACATCATAACCACGCCAATTAGAGCAGATTCAATTCTAAACTTGCTAATAGATAGTAAAAAGAGCGGATTAACGGGCTTAATTAAAGTTTTATCAAAATCACCATTGCGAATGTCATAGAGAACAAAGTATTTAAAGCCGTCAAAAAAGAATGTTTCCATCAGTGCCCACATGACCATCATCGAGGCATACATGAGCATGATTTCGTTATAGTCAAAGCCACCAAGGAAGTTAGTTTGGGTAAACACAGTATTTATTAATAATAAAGTTCCGCTAATATAGGCAAACATATAAAACGACCGAACAACGGCATCAACTCGATACTCAAGGATAGTAGCTAAGGCGAGCTTAGCCATCTGGCCAAAGACTTTTAAATAATACCCTAATCGCATAGTTAAATCCCCGTACTTTCGTAATTTCTGCTGGCTTGATACCACATCCATTTTTGAAGCAAAGTAATGATGATTGCCCAGATGCTTAAAATGCCCAAGGCATGCAACCCTAGAGTTAAACTGAGTTCTCCTTGTAGCAGCCTAATGGGGGTGAAAGCAAAATGAGGTGCCGGGCTGTAATAAAGCAGCTTTTGAAACCATTCGGGGAAGAAGATGATAGGAATCATCATACCAGAAGTAAAACGAATTAAAAAAAGAGCTGACATACGAATTGAATCCACTTGAATAAACCAAAATCCCAGTAGACTCAGAGAGAAGTACAAGGTGAAAGTGGTATAAAAAATGATTGGCAAAAAAGCTACGGCTAGCAGCACTTGCAGGAAGGATGGGTGATAGGCGTAACCAAGCAACCAAACCAAGGGGATTAAAAAGAAGACTCGCACACAGATGTCAAAAAATGCGGTAGCTGCTTCCACCCCCATGTAATACAAATGAGGTGATAAAGGTTTTAACATGAACTTTGAAATGTATCCCAGTCGAATATCACTCTCCACGTAATCTAGGTGGTAATTAGAGAGACCATACATGATGGCAGCAGCCACGTAATAGGTGATGATTTGGGAAATATCTAAACTGAGGTCAGGATTTTCTTTTTTTACAGCCAACCACAAAAACATAACAAAGGAAATTAAAGCACTGTAGCGAATCAGACGCATGAGGTTGTCTACTCGATACTCTAAGATATCCAGGAGTGCCAATTGGAAAGATAAAAGGTATTTTTTCACCTTTGTATTTTAACATTAAAAGCTTGCTTTACCCGCCGACACTGGAGTACTTTTTAACGGAATATTTAAAGAACACTCTGGAAACTAGGAATGTCAGGCAGCTGAAGACGATGAAGTAACTTAGCCAAGCCCCTGAAAGTTGATGCAGCAAGATTTCGGTAGGTAGCGAAGAGACCAGGCCCAGGGGCAAAACAACGGTAAATAGTGTTGAGCTGAGGCCGATGTAGACCGTTCGCGGCACCTGCCACATCCGACGGAAGGCCGGCACAATTTCATTAATGTTATCTAGTTTTTCTACCCAGAAGGCCAAAGTAGCGACGGTAAACCAGAGTGAGTAGATAAACAGCAGGGCGAAGAAAAAGGTCGTAATAAAGAGGATGATTGAGATAGAATCAGGTGTGATTCCTAGTTGCCGCAACGACCAAGCTACAGCTGCTAAGCCAATCAGGAAACGAGGAATGTTGTTGTAGGAAGTCTCAGTGGCCATCATGGCGAACTGAGCATCAATGGGCTTGACCAAGACTCCACTTAATTTGCCACTAAAGATTTGACCAGTGTAACTCCACATATTTTGGGCCATGAAACTCCAGGTGAAGGCGTCGAGCATAGTGAAGACGCCGAGTAAGGCATAAAGCTCCCACCGGCTCCAGCCGCCAATGGTGCCGTTTAAATTGATCAGTAAACTAAAAAAGAAAAAGTTAAACGTCGTCCACATGACTGAGACGGTCATCCAAAAATAAAAGTCAGTCCGATACTCCATTAACTTCATTAAAGAGACTTTACGAAAAAACCAGAAGAGGTGCCAATGTTTATACATACTTTTTATTCCTAATTTTTAAATTTAGCCACCAACGCTTGCATACTGATAGACTGCTTTGCTCCATAGCCAGCGACTAAAAAGGAACATGCCTATGACGGTCGCGCTCAGGTACACGGCGTCGACTGCACCAAACTGATAGGTACCTTGAACTACTCCGATCGGAACGGCATACAGATATTTGAGAGGGAGTGAGTGTACGATCTGGCTCATCCAACTAGGCATAAAAGCCAGCGGGAGCATCGAGCCACTGAGCAAGGTAATGGTGACCCACTTAAAATGTTGCAAGCCGTGGGATCCTTCCAGCCAGAAAGTTCCTAGCACGATCCAAAGTCCGATCATGAAGTTGATCAGGTACGCCAATATCAGGAGCGGCAGAAAAAGCACCAGCCGAGATAAAGGAAAAGCAAAAGTGCCGAGGTTGAGACTGGCGGTGATACCTAGAAACAGCAGAAAAATGGGCAAAAACATGGCAATATACGTGACCTTACCGCCGATATCTTTCCATAGAATTTCATG
Source organism: Patescibacteria group bacterium (assembly GCA_036381335.1). Taxonomy (GTDB): domain Bacteria; phylum Patescibacteriota; class Microgenomatia; order UBA1400; family PJMF01; genus DASVCZ01. The sequence continues at coordinate 7,370 of DASVCZ010000010.1, forward strand.
AATATATGACAGAGGCCGGATTAAAAAGAAATCAATTTTTCCATTTCTAATCTCATCAGATCGCCACTCTTCAAAATGGATGTCGCTGATAGCCCCAATTAAGATAACCAGCAAGTAGTAGTTGATCGTTTGGTGCAAGGTGTAACCCCGGATAGTATCTTGATCTTGATACATGCCAATCCAAATGAGAAACAGGACCAGAAACGGAATGGCATCGAGAATAGTCCAGATGACGAGCTCACTCCGGAACTGGAGGCTGCGGATAACCATGTAGCGCAACAAGGCAATGTATTTGGCCATAGCGCTATTGTACCGGTTTACCAAACTTGTTTCTTGAGAGGTTTGCCGACTCGGAAGTTAATCACTTTGTGGCCCTTGATGGTTTGGCGTTTGTTTTCCTGACCAAAAGGCACCACCTGTTTATCTTTGACTTGGCTGACGTAAAAAGTGCCAAAACCCGAAATAACTACTTTTTCACCCTTTTTAAGAGCGCGGGAAATTTCATCAAATAAGGCTTCAATGGCATCCTCACTGGCTTTTTTGGTCAGGTGGGCTTTTTTAGAGATAACGGTGATCAGTTGTGATTTGGTCATAGATTCCTTTTATTCCCGATCTTATCGGGAGATTCTAAGCGTGCTGTTACTATTTTATATACTTATTTATTAGGCATGTGACATCGTATCACATTAAAAAAAACGCGCAAGTCGGTTTTTCTTCAGCCATGCGATGCCTACGCCCACCATATCGAAGCCAATGTCCATCAGCGCCGGATGCCGGCCAGGAGTAAATGATTGATGGAGCTCGTCTGAGAGAGCGTAGACAAAACAAAGAGCGATCGGCCAGACTAAGAGCTGACGTGGAGAGAAAGCGTTGAGAAGCATAGCTCGGTAAATAAGGAGGTATAAGACCGCGTACACGGTCACGTGGGCCAGTTTTTTAAAGGCAAAGTCGAAGAGATTTGTCTCCATGCTGGGTAAAGTACTTTGATTGGATAAGAAGAAGATCAAGCCGGCCCAGAGCAAAGGCGGCAGATAGGTATGAACTGTTTTCCACATAAAGGCAGGAGGCAAAAAGTTACTTTATAAATGACAGGATGTTGAAGCCAAGTTTTTTAAGCAATAACCAAGTACTGGAACTACTGATCAGCACTCCTCCCATTATAACAGAGCTAGCTCCAGGAATGTTGGGCTCAGGAGCGGAGATGTGAGCTAAAGGAGTGGGTAGGGAAGCGGTGAGGGCAGAAGTCGCGAGTTGGGGCAGGTAAGAAGTGGGCAGCCAGCTGAGGTTAGAATCAGTGCTGGTGGATGAAGCAGGGAAAGAAGAGAAGTACCCAGTATCATCAGTCAGCCGGTTGAGGGGAGTGGTCGAGAAAGAGGTGGTTGAAGAGCTAGGCGAAGGTGAAGCAGAGGAGGATCCGATTGGTGTTTGCCACTGGCCATTCACTTTTACCAAAGGTTCACCCTTGGTGCAGCTGGTATAGTTTTCTTCCCAAGCGATGGTACCATCAGGAGCTTCGAGAGTCAGCGTGTCGCCAGTATTATTTAAGCGGCTGCTCGACAGCTCGGTCACCAGATGACTGTGGGCGGCAATTGACTCACCACTCCACTGCTTGATGGTGGCAGAAGCATCGTGGAGCTGCCAGCCGGTGAGATTCACACTAGCACTGCTATCGTTAGAAAGCTCGATCCACTCAGGTTCACCCGTCTCAGGGCAAGCCATAATTTTGGCCAGAGAAATGCTGGAGGTGGGGTAGCTGGTGGGAATGGGTGAAGGAGAAGGCGTAATGGTAGGAGACGGGCTGGGGCTGACCAACGGACTGGGTGATGGCGTGGGTGGGGGGTTGCTGGTGTTTTTGGTGGGTGGGCCGAGCTCCCAACTACCAGTCACCCAGTCGCTAGTTAGATATGACCACGACTGACCACTCTCACTGCTGGGGTATGACATGGCGCTTATCGTGGCGCCCTCCGCATTTTTGAGTGTCACCCCGTCTGCGGCGTTATTAAGTTTAGCCGTGGTCAATTCAAGGAGCAGATAACTACCTGGCTCAATGACCTGGGTGGTCCATTGAGTAATCAGGGAAGGAGTCGTCAACTGGTCTTCGAGGGTCCAGCCAGCAAGATCAGCCGACGTCGATGAAGCGTTATAGAGCTCTATCCACTCGCTTTCTCCAGTGGCTGGCGCGGGATAGACTTCAGTGATTATGACTTGGGCATTAGCCGCTCTGGCGAGCAGGATTAAGTAGATAATGGCGGCCAGCATGAATAAAACCAGCGCTTTGTAGGTAGAGGTATCGAATGGCATACCCCGAGTCTACAGGCCTTTGGTGGCAAGAAGGTGGCAAAACGGGAGCAAAATGAAAATTGCTACAAGAGACTTAAAGTTTTTTCAGCTCTAAGCATTTTTTAAGTACTGATTCAATAGGTTCAACAGTAGTAGTTCCTTGTTCGAGATTATTAACGGTATAGCTTGAAGTTTTGAGACACTCATCAACAGCCAAATTGTTCATCTCAATTTTTTTGAGATTTAAGTATTGGTAGATACCATAACCAACAGAGCTAACTAGAATTAGAGAAGCAATGCTTAGTAGAAATAACGAAAGTTTAGACATGTGCGTCTTTCTTAAAATTTTTTCTTAGTAAGATTAAAATACCTATTAATAATATCAGTAAAGAAGCAAGCGATACAAGTTCTGGGACATATACAATGATAACTTTTCCTTGACCAGAAATTTCCCAAGCATTTGCCCAATTATTATATTTTAGATGAGGAAGCAAGCTATCTTTGAATGCTACCCACCCGTCGTCATAAGACTGATCCAATACGACTAAGCAGTCACTTTCAGGATAATGACAAACGTAATTCACCACATAGATGGAGTCAAACCAAACATCTACAGAGTTGATCGTCGCTTCACTGTAGAGAGACGAAACACTGTTATTGTTTTCTAACCGTAGTTGAGCAATTTGAGTTAAAGGAAATGTTCCTATTTTGATATGGTGTAATTGATTACTGCTTTTTTTACCAAATGACCGAGTTTCCCAGTTGAGATGAAAACCTAACCGATTGTCATAAGATACTTGTGGCAGAGAGAAAAAGACGTTGTAATTTTTATCCTGCAGTAGATAGTCTTCAGGAAGTATTTCAGGATCACTATAGTTAACAAAGAACTTGATTCCTCTTCCCTGAAGATTACTTCCCTGAACATTTAAGATATATGAAGCAGCCGAAGACAGATAATCAAAGTCATAACCATTACAATTTACACCGTATCTGTCTGCTGAGTATTCAATAATGGTGTCATTAACGTTGGTAACAATGGAACCTCTTTGGGGTTCAGCACAATTATCTGAAGGATTTTTTTCTAAATTAGCACTGATAATAGGAAACTCCGCAATCACTGTCAGCAGCTCTTCACCTACTAGGGTTAATACGATGTCCTTTTTCAATTGGTTCCAATCAACAGGTAAAGTGGTGATAGTTTCAAAGTCTAGTTTTGACCCATCAATTGCTCCATAAGCAGTAAATGGAAGTTTTGGGGGTCGAACTGTGTATTTAAGATCAATGTTTTGTTCTTGGGGAGTAGTCAGCACAGGGTAAATAGTTTCACCTTGTTTAATAAAAATGGCAGTACTATTAAAGAAAAGAATTAAAGCTTCTTCTCTTTCTGGTGTGCCGAAGGTAATGTCAGTGATTTTAGGAAGCTCAATACTTTGATTTTTGGTTTTAAGAACAACACTAGGAAAAGTAATGGTAACTGTTTGATCTTCATATTTTATTTCTGCGGGTGTGGTATACGTATGGTCATTATGACCTGGCAAAGTCAGTTGATAAGTGCCTTTAGGAACCTTGCGTGTTACCTCTACAGCATTATTTTTAAAAGCAACACCAGATAATTCTCGACTTAGCAGTGAGGAAAAGGGATAAATAATTTGCGCATTGGTAGGCTCACTCACTACGTAGTCACCCCCATCTTGTTGAGCAATATCTACTTTAACTCGGTCTGCTGTGACAGTTGTTTTGATGGCACTAGGTGGAGCAAAAGCTTCAGCTTCTTTATTTGCTGATTCTCGCTCGTAGATTGTCAAAAAATCTTTTTGCCACACCTGTTTTAAACCAGCCTGTTGGACTATCTCATAATCTAACTCGTAATCATGCTCAAAGTGGGGAGTAATTTTAGTTTCATCGATGATAATTAAATCAATGCGGTATTTATCCAATAATTGTTGAAAGTGATCAGAATCCTTACTGTCTAAGGCATACTTAAGCTCGTGATAAAAGAAATCTGAACTTTCTGCCCAACGATCGGAATCACGATTAACTAAAGCTTGAGGCATACCAAAAAAGTAAAAACCCATTCCCTGATAGCCATTACCTTCACCCAAAAATTGCCAGTCATAGTATTCCCAGCCAGCATGCGAGAGCTGAGGTAGTTGGAGAGTGCGAAGGTTTCTATCTCGAGAGGAAAGATAAGAAAACATTTCTTGATACTGTTCTGGAAAATCTACTCTTAACCTTTCACTAAGCAAGTGACCTTGAAATGACGGCCAGGCTGAATAAATCAGTCCACTCCCCAAAATAAGTATGAAAGAGAGTGAAATACTGTGATGTACCCATGAGGAAACGCTCTTCTTAAGCTGAAGCAAAAGTGTTTCAACCACGTTGATCATGAGCAGAACAGATGCCAAAGAATAAAGGATCGAAAGCTTGGTGAAAGGATTTCTAAATGCTTCTAAAAATGAGCCATTATGGTACAACCAGTTAAAAACAAATGAGGTGGGCAACAAATCAATCCAAATGAAGGCCGTGCAAAAGAGATACAGCAGGATAATAGCCCACTTAATGGAAGATTTCTGGCCATCTGCCATTGAGGTAAATAACCCGGCCACAGTCATTAATCCCAAAGCGTAAAGTACACCTTGAACGAGTGAAGAAGACAAATGCGCTTCCCAGTCATTGAAAATAAACTCAAACTGCTTGTTTTCAAAAGAATAGTCTTTCCAGGTAAATAAGTATTGGGTTCCTTTTAAAAAGTTAGCTATTGTTCCTGCCTCTCTAATACTCCAAACAGATTCTGGACCAAAGAGTTTGTTATCGTGGCTTTCTTGGACATAATGAGCATTGTGCAGGGTGTAGTACGCGTTAGGTAGGATCCAGTAAGCATTGCTGATAAATGTGATTCCTGCCACCAACAAACTGATCTTTAAAGCAGTAAAGACGCTTTTATTAAGTGAGGCAAAGAATGAGTATCCCACCGAGAAAAGGGCTCCCAAATAAAATAACGTTGGGGTATGACCACTGGGTGCGATCAGCAATTGAAGCACAATAAAAAGTAAAATACTTCGAGCAGTTATGTTCTTAACTAAGTAATGGATCGCCAACAAAAGAAAAGGCAAGTAAGCAAATTGAATAGTAAAGAGTTCAAAGGCAATATAGAACTGTTGCAAAGTTAAGATATGAAGCAAATAGAATAAGGCTCCTAATCCCGCTAGCCAGTTTTTAAATTTTAATGAGTTATTGAGCCAGACTGTATTTAAGTAGCTATACATGCCAATTCCACCCAAAGTGTACATGCTAAAAATAAAGACATAGCGAATTAAGTGTGGGGGTAAAACTGCATCCAAGAAAAATAATATCGGTAAACGCGGGATTTCTGATAAATGGCCTAAGTTCATGGGTGAACCAAAAGAGGTGTGTTCTAACCAAGCACCAAAGAATACCTGCCGAGCGTAGCGAGGTAAATCAAATTCGCCATTAATGTTATCCCAACCAGAATAATGAGTGCCAGGAAGAATATTTTGGTAGGCAATAAAGAGAGCCACGCTAACAACTACCATGAGGGGCAGGTAGTGAAAAAAGAGTCTAGTGGCAGAGCTCAACAGTTTTTTCATAAGGAACTCTTTTATTCACTTGGGTGAGGAAATGAACAAAAGAGTTCCCCCCGGCTTTAGGGCCGGGGGGAGAAAGGCATACAGTTTCAATAACTCTTGCGCATGTCTCCTTGACTGCGTGAAATTAACCCTCGACATCACACCAGGGATGCTCGCATATTTCAGCGGCCCCTTGGGTTTGGGAAGGCGGCTTCCACGCGGTGCCGGAGACACCGCTGGGGCTTCGCGCTCAAACTTAGTCCCAAGTTATTGATATTTAAAGAGGAGGCAGGTACTCTTTAATGCGCATTACCCCGCCTGCCCGGGGGATAGTTTAGTCTGTGTTGGTTTCAACCAACACGAACTGAACCTGATCGTTCACCAGGTCGAAATCTCCGACGGTATAAGCCCCGTCGTTGACATCAAGAGCGATAAATGATCCACTATCACAGCCTGTTGCCCCGCAGTTCTTCCTTGTCATGGAGTTCCTCGCATTTTCTGCGAAGTATCCTTGTGCGAAGAATGCACTTGCCTGAACAGGCACGGCATAGATAGTTGCAAGTGCAGCTCCAGCAGTGTAATTGCTAAAGTTGCAAATGGTGTTTCTGTCTCCTGGGCCTTCATGGCGACCGCGGAGAACAAGTGCCCAAACGTGATCTTCAGATGGTTCCTGAGTGATCGTAAAATCACCGCAGCTAACATCTCCTCCTGACCACCAGATCATCAAGTAGCCACTTTCGGGTAAAATGAGATCAGTGGTTTCACCTTCGAAGAGTTCTTGCACGTCTCCAGCACCGGACCATACTGCACTCTCATTTGCCTCAGCATCTTCGTAACGAGCCGCAGAAAGTACTCCGCTCTCTGCGAACATCCAACATGCACCTGGAACAGTGCATGTGGTGGCGTTAGCCTCATTGAGCTGAAACTTGAGCGGAACAACTTGAATCGGTACTGGACCACTAATGGTCCAACCTTCTTCTTGCGCCACGGCAGGTGCCGTGACGGCGGTGATAATGGTCACCGCCACCAGTAAAAAAGCTAAAACGCGCATGAGATCTCCTTTTTGCGCTTATATCGATATAGCAGTTTTCGAGGACCTGCCAACCCCACTCCCCTCAAAATATACATTAAGAGGAAAGAGGCTAGCAGAATCCAACTACTTTACGCAAAACGCAAAGGAGTTATTTCTGTATGCCTTGTTAAGGTACCCATCTCGCTCCGTCCGAAGACAAAGCAACATGTTTCCTTGGTGCTATCGTCGCTTAGGTCGTCGATTGGTCCAGTCAGCGAGTGACTAGCAATTGACGAGTCAGAGTCTCAATAGCCGTATGGGGACGAAGCTCGTCCTCACGCGGCTCGCGAGAACCATAGGTACTGTTATGTAAGGGGGGAGATGGCGATTTCGATAGGTATATTGACCTAGGAGCAAGAGGTTTCCTCGGCCACCTGACCCCTAGTTTTATATATCAAATATGTGCTAAATATATCAGAAAATAGCCTGGTTGTCAAGATTATAGGACGCAATCGTAATACGTCAGAACCTTAGAAACGCTGGTGCTTTAGCCTGGAAGACTAACATTGACAAATAGGCCTAAAAGCGATATAGTTTGATTATTCTCGGTGCACGGAAACACTATTCCGGAATCAATGCAGAAAAGGCTCTTGGAAACAGGGGCTTTTTTTATGCTTGCTTCGGAATTGTTTCGTAGTAAAATCTGGGCTGTAGCGTGAGGAAGGTGTTGTGTTCTGGTGAACACCATGCACCGAGAATGCATCGATTCCATTTAGGAATAGAGTTCGATTCTCTCTCCTTCCACTACATCAAGATCCCGACTTGTATGCCGGGGTTTTTGTTTTAAAATATGATCTGGTCATAAAGTCTCACAAAGGAATAAAATGCCTAAAAACCCAGAATTTCAACCCGGTCCTAGCCTCCTTCAAAAAGCTATTGCCATTAAAGAACAGATCGATGCTATCTTTGATCAAGAGAGCGGGGACCTTCATATGATGCTCTTTTCACCCTGGGGCAATGAGCAGCTCTCAGCTAACCTGGCTCTGAAAGCCGAAAAGATCGAAGCTGAAGGCGAACAACTGAAGAAATCTTCTCAAGAGCTCTGGGATGTGTACGAACAGCGGTATGGGACGTTAAACGACATGATGATCCAGGGGGAGATTACGCTGGAACTAGTGCTGGATAGTCCAGATAAGGCTGAAATCGAAGAATTTGTACAAACGTTAAGCACAGAACTGGGAATAACGCCCGAGTTAGTTCATGCTGAGGAATCAACTGAACACTTACTTGTCATTGGCATGAATTTGCCTTCGCATAATCATGTATACAAGATTGTGATTAGGTAAGTGGTCTCTAGGGGAATTAAGCAATCTTCTTGCTTAACGCAAAAGCACCCACACCGACAGTGACAACACTCGCCACCGCCACGGCAGTAATAGGATCTAACCCAGCATTGGGTAGGTCAGCCACTTCGATCTTGCAGCGTTCTTCTTCAACTTCGCGTTGAGTTTGTTGGCCATAGGCACCTGATTCGGTGATAACTCGGGTCACGGTCACTTTTTCACATTCCTCTTCAGGTTCTGTGCCATCAGCTAAGACAGGAGTCACCATGCCAGATAACAGGCTCAGTGCTAATACTGTGGAAAGCAATAATTTAACTAAGGTCATAGATATTTAATAGTAGGACAAAACTACTCTTTTTATAACGAACTGTATCATACAGCATGCTATATCCTCTGTCAACAATTATAAGGACGTGGAAAAAAGCTTAATAATTCACATGCAGATAGTAGGTGGAGATACCACTATCCTCGGTGTGCTCGACGCGGACGTAGCGGAGGAGGCCGCCGCCACAAGGAATAGAACCACGGTAAAGCTTGCCCTTGCGGACCGCTTTGACCGCATAGTTACCCGCCGACTTACTGACCATATCAATGCCAGTGTGGGGGGCGCCGCCGTAGGCGCGCCTGACCCGCGCATAGTACGTCATGCCGTAGCCCTGAGTGATGCGAGCGGGATCATTGACCGGCCACTGCCAGCCGCCACCAAAGCCAAACGCTCCATCCGGACTATTGCTCCAAGTGGCATCAATTGATTGTAAATAACTAGCCGGATCTCGATGGACGCCATCTTTAGCCACCTCAAAGTGCAAGTGGGTGCCGGTAGAACAGGCTGAAGCGCCGGCAATAATCGTCGCAATCCGGTCGCCCTCGTTGACATCGCTAACTTCAGACTCATTACCTCGCCCGGCGATAATCGACTGAATAGCTTCCAGCTCCGCCAGGGTTTTAGCTAGCTCCGACTGGTATTTAGCCTCATTATTGCGGGTTTCTGTGAGCAAATACTGCTGCTCTGCTCGTTGTCTGGTTAAGGTTGTCTGTTGCTGAACCAACTGAGCCTGTTTCGACTCCAACTCAGTTTGCGTTTCTTCCTTGAGCGTTTTCTGCTCGTCATAGGTAATTCGCTGCGTTTCTGCCCGTTGCATGGCTTCGGCCGTCTGCTGTTGGGTCAATTGCAGGTATTTGTACTCCGACAAGACCGAATTCAGGCTGCCTTTAGTCAACAGGACCAGTAAAGGATTGACATAGCTGCGCTTATAGTGCTCGGTCACCCGCTTCACCAACACCCCAGTCAAGCTATCCAACGACAGGTTAAGCCCATCAATCCGTTCCGATAGGGCCGTGATCTGCTTCTCTAGCTGGCTAATCTCGGTTTCCGTTTGGTCAATCTGTAACTCCTGGACACTAATCTGGCCGTTTAAGATACTAATCGTATTATTGAGGGTAATCTGAGCGTTCCGAGCCTCTTGAATCTTGCCCTCCCAACACTGTTGTTTCTCTCTGTTACAGTTCAAATAATCATCCTCAGACATCGAACCCTTATCACAGGAGATTGCGTTACAGTCTTGTGCTGAAACGCTTGAGGTCAAAAGTAAAAAACTGCCAACGAGAAGACAAATAGTGAACGAGTATAAATATTTTTTCATTTAGCGAGGATAAGGTGGTAGATTACCTCTTAATCATCCGCCCGACGGCGACGCTACCGGCAATAGCCCCTAACATCATACCAACCAGAGTACCGATGCTCAACTGCATGACAAAGAAGACCGGGGGCACGGGCAGGACGTTAATTGGACCTAGGAAGTTGCGTAACCAAGGCATAAGGTAAATGAAGCCAATCAGCATACAACTCCAGCCCATAACCGAACCCAATAAGCCATAGAGAATGCCTTCAAATAAGAATGGGCTCTTGATGAACCACCGAGTCGCCCCAATCACGTGCATAATCTGGATGGCGTAGCGCTTGGAGACGACCTTCATGCCAATGACGATAATCATGATCAGGAGCGAGGTAATGGCTAAAATTGTCATGCTCGCCAAGCCTAAGAGGCGAATAGAACGGGTCCAGGTGGAGAGAGAGTCAATAATATCTTGCTGCAAGACGACTTCTTCGACACTGGTTTCAGTCTCGAGGTTTGATTTAATCTTAGCCAAGTCTTCCACCGACGTCCCCGAGACTTCAATACTGGCTGGCAAAATTTGGGCCGTCACTAATTCCAGCAGTAACGGGTCATCGGCATTTTCTTGTTGATAAATCTCGAGCGCTTGTTCTTTACTGACTACTTTGACATCGGTCACGTATGATTTGCTGCGAATAGTCTGCTCCACTTGGGTAATCGTCTGACCAGGCGTATCAATCTCAAAAAAAGCAATCACTTGAGGACGAGTTTCAAAGTACTGAAGCACTTTTTCACTTCCCAGAAGGAACATTGAGAAAGTGTAGCCCACAAAAAAAGTCAAACTCAACATTAAAATAGCCGCCAGAGACTGATAGGGAGAACGGCGCATTTGGACGAGGGCAGTTGTAAATGAGTTCATAGGTGTTCCACTTCTACAATTACTTCTTCTGGGTCTTCAGATTTTTCATCAGGCTTTTTAGCTGATTCTTGGTCCGTATCTTTATCAGGGGTCACGGTTTTAAGGCTGCGTTTAAAGAGTTTGCCAAAGTTGGGTAATTTGAACTGGAGTCGAGGGCGGCTTTTTTTCTCGGGAGCGGAGGGGGTGGTTTCAGATTCATCATCAGACTCTTCTTTTTTATTCTTGGTTTCAGGTGGTTCGTTGGTCGGCTCGTCTGTCGGTTTGGCTGCTTTGGACGTCTCTGCTTCTGCTTTTGCTTTGGACTTTTTACCACCACTTTTCTGACCAGAATCTTCTACCAGCTTACCTCGATCGAGGATCATGTTTCGCTCACCTTTGAGCATCTCTTTGACCATCACGTCGTGGGTAGTTACCAGTAAGGTGGTGCCGAGTTCGTTAATTTTTTGGAGGAGTTGGACAATTGATTTAGAAGTTTCTTCATCCAGATTTCCCGTCGGTTCGTCCGCGAAAATAACTTTGGGGGCGGTAGACAGGGCGCGAGCTATACTGACGCGTTGGGCTTCACCACCTGAGAGTTGCTGGGGGAAGAGGAACGCCTTTTCCGAAAGCCCGGTCAGTTCCAGTAAGTCTGCCACTCGTTGTTCGATTTCTTGTTCATCGGTGTGAATGATCGATAGGGCGAGGGCGATATTTTCCCAGACAGTCAGCTCAGGTAAGAGCCGATAATCTTGAAAAACGACGCCGATTTTGCGTCTAATTTGATAGGCTTGGGCAGACTTGACCGCGCTCAAAGGAGTATCATCAATTGTAATTTCACCTGCCGTAGGCAGGTACTCTTTGGTCATTAACTTCATGAGGGTGGTTTTGCCAGAGCCCGAGCGGCCAGTGACCAGGACTAACTCCCCGGGTTGGATATCAAAAGAGACGTCTTCCAGGGCTGGTTGAGTGTCAGGGCCAAAATGCTTCGAGACAGAGTTAAAGATAATCATAATCCAGAACTAATTAAAGCATCATTTGCCTAATCACTTCAAGTGGAAAGTAACAGAAAATTGTGTAATTTTTGCTCGCCTTTTGCCACCTTCTTGCCACCATTGTTGCTTATACTCGATGAAAGTAGAACAGAAAGGTATATATGACCCCTATAAGCACTTTGTCTATAAAGGTAAACAATAGTACTATCAACGTTACAAAAGTTAGTGGTGAAGATTACATTTGTCTCACTGATATGGCAAAAAGTGTGGGATCAGAACGAGCTCTTCATAGCTGGTTGCGTACTAAAAATACAATAGAATTTCTTGGTTTCTGGGAACAAATGTTTAATTCTGATTTTAATCTACACAAATTCGTGTACTTTAAAAACCAAGCAGGGTCAAACAGCTTTAATCCCTCGATTACAGAATGGATAAAAACCACAAATGCTAAAGGTATTATTACAAAACGAGGCCGTTATGGAGGTACTTACGCCCATAAAGATATTGCTTTTGAATTTGGTACTTGGCTAAGTCCAGAATTTAAACTACTTGTTATTGCTGAATTCCAGAAATTAAAAGCTCAGGAACAACATCAGATTAAGTGGGATTCACGTCGATATCTTTCCCGAGTAAACTATCGACTTCATACAGATTCTATTAAAAATGATTTACTCCCAGCGCTTAACCTGGAAAAATCCAAACAGCCATATGTGTATATAGACGAAGCTGACATGTTAAATATGATTGTCTTTGGTCAGACTGCTGCAGAATGGAGAAAGGCAAATCTAGAGTTAACAAAAAATAATCGAAATCAACGAGATTACGCCTCAATAGAGCAGTTAGTGTTATTGGCAAATCTTGAAAACTTAAATGCGCATTTTATCTCTGAGGGCAAAACACAACAGGAAAGAATTAAATTACTGATTAAATCAGTAAAAAGGCAATATCAAACTTTAATCAAACAAGAGGAAAAGCAGGGAAAGTTAGAATATAGCACGGAGTAGCCTCTAATATTACTCCTCGACAGGTTTTTCACCAGTAGGATTGACGATTTCGACACGGCCCACGTCCATCAGCCAGCCTGCAGTTTGGGCTTTGAAGGTTTCACCCCAGACTTTGACTTCCATGCCATCAAATTTATCGAGGTCAGTTACAGATGAAGTGAGATAGACGGTTTGGCTGTCACCACCTGGGCGGAGCAGTTTGTGGGAGCCTTCACCATCAATGCCCCCTATTTCAAGATAACCTTGAGCGCTATCTTTAAAGGTTTCTTTATCGGGTACTCCAAAGACGTCACCAGCCTTGACGGCACCTTCAGCCACTTGCTGAATAGGAGCATTACTGCCGGGTAGTGCCAAAGAGCTGGCATTGCCTTGTAACCGGAAAGCGCCATAGCCCGTGCCAATCCCGGCCACAATAGCAATTGCGCTTAAAATCAGAGTCAGTTTAAGAGTTGAACTTTTCATAGGTTTTGCTGACGGTGTGGTGTCAAACGAATGTAAGACGTGGCTTTGAGCCGTCGAAATAGAGTTTTCATTTTCGGGCAGAGCTGGTGAATTGTCAACGGTGGGTTGCGTATCATTCATTTGCATAGTCTTTATAGTACCTTGATTGAGAAGTAGGATCAATCTGCAGTTCTGTTGGTAGTCCAACCTGCTGAAATGATTACTTTCCTAATTTAATTTCTTCCAAAATAAACTGGTCTAAGTCCCCATCCAAGACGCCATCAGTATCGCTGGTTTCGACACCGGTGCGAGTATCTTTAACTAGATGATAAGGATGGAGGACGTAATTGCGAATTTGGTTACCCCAGGAAGCATGGTGGTGTTCACCTTTGACGGCCGCAATTTCTTGAGCCCGTTTTTCTTCTTCGATCAGAGCCAGCTTGGCTTTTAAGATTTTGAGCGCTCGGTCTTTATTGGCCACTTGGGTGCGTTCTTCGCGACACTTGACTACGATGCCAGTCGGCAAGTGAGTTAACTCAACCGCGGTGTTGACCTTATTGACGTTTTGACCGCCGGCACCCCCCGCCCGGGAAAATTGCCACTCCAACTCGTGATCCTTAATCTCGATGTCGGTGTCGGCTTCGTCGATCAGCGGCAGCACCTCCACTAGCGCGAACGACGTCTGACGTAAGTTATCGGCGTTGAAGGGACTTTGCCGGACCAAGCGGTGGGTGCCGGCCTCACCTTTGAGATAGCCATAGGCATAGGGCGCTTCAATTTCGTAACTGGCTTCTTTAATACCGGCTTCTTCTCCCCGCGATTCGCTGACCAACCGATACTTCCAGTCTTGTCGCTCAAAGTAGCGACTATACATGCGGGACAACATTTCTGACCAATCCATGGCTTCGGTGCCCCCTTGACCGGAGTGGATCGAGAGGAGGGCGCCTTTACTATCGTACTTGCCACTCAAAAATTGATTCAGTTCGAGTTTATCTAAGGCTCGTTCAAACTTTTTAATCAGGGGGGCCGTTTCTTTTTCCAGCTCGTTTTCTTGTTCACTCTCTTCAGTCGCTAATTCGAGGAAGGCCTCCAAGTCGGCTTTGAGCGTTTCAATTTCTTCGATCTGATCCACTTTCCCCTTCAGAATCGACAACTGTTGCATGATGGTCTGGGCATCCGCTCGCTGCCAAAAATCAGCCGAGAACGTTTGTTGCTCGATATCGTCAGCTTCTGCTTTCAAAATATGCTTATTGGTTGAGCTGAGGAGGTTGGTGGCGCGGTCTATCAGTCCCGTAATCAGCTCGTGAGTGGCTTGTTGCATGAGGCTATTATATATCCTTTTCTAAGATGAAACTTTCTGTGCCTTCCTCTGTGATGATAGTGTACGGTGTGGGTGGGAGGCCAGGTTGTTTGAGAATCTGCAGGGGAAAATCAGTAGCGGGTTGGTTGGTGGTGTCAATTACAATGGTAATTCCCGTAGAGGAGTTGGTTGGCACGGTAACTAAGAACCCAATTTGTCTAAATTCATGACCGTGACTATTGGTGATAACTTCTTCGTCCCAAGTTTCCAAACGTTGGCCATTGACTTCGATAGACTCAATTGACCAGAGTGGGTTGATAATCAATCGCTGATAATTAATGTACGGCAAGTCAGTGGCATTTATTTTTACGTGCATGTCAACTTTAAAAGGTGCTATGTTAAGCTCCACACTGCGTTGTATATCTTTATTAGCTTTATTGATGCCGACGTTGGACTCTACTAAGTACATCATTCCTGGTGACGAGGTCAAGCTGCCGGCCACAGCATACTTTTCATAGATTTGTTGGACGTCAGTTTGAGTACTATAAAGCTGAATAGTTTTATCTATAAATGAATCGCGGAGGATCATCGCCAGTTGCAGTTGCTGCTCTTGATTTAGCTGCGTTAATTTAAACTTAAGGACATTAAAAAAATGCTCCAGAAAATTAGTTTTTTGTTGGCTGCCAGGGAAAAATTGGTCGCGGTCGGCGCGCGCCAGCGCGGTAAAGTTAGCACTGGTGACAGTCATCCCGTAGTCAGGTAAATAGATATCACCGGTGACTGTTAAAAGTTTTTCTACCAAATCGGAATTGATGGCTATTACTCCATCAATCGACTGCTCATTACCCAAGGCAAAGTAATTTAGTATCGTTTGGGCGGCGCTGGGAAAATCCACTTGCCAGTTAGCATCAGGGAGGCGCATGCCTTTGCCACTACTTAAGTACTCACGCACACCAGCGGGAGGTTCCACATACCCAGTAAATTGACCATCGGGTTCATAAATATCTTCAATTAATAAGTGAGAAATATTTCCATTAGCAAATTGGACTTTGGCATAGGAACCCATAAAGCCGCCAGTAGCCCGCAGTTCTTCAGTGTTTTGAAATAAGACAATGACCGTCGGATCCTCCTCAGTTAGCCAATTGCCAACTACCAGCCAATCATCGACAAATTGGTCAGCCGCAGTGAGCTGATGGCACTCAATTATCACCTTGGCAATCAAACTTCTTTGACAGTCTGTTTCCATCTGGGTCAATCGATCTGAAACCTGAGTCAGTTGGGTGACTAATGGTTTTAAGGGGAGGGTAGTTAAGGGATCAACATTCTCCGCTGAAAAGCTGTCTAAAGTGGTTACTATCTGTTCGCTTTCGCTAATCAAAGTCAGCGCTTGGCGCCAAATCTCGATGTCGGGAAGTAACCGCAGTGTCATTAAAGATAAGGGGCGGACTACCATTAGAGCTTGGTCGGCTTTATCAGAGGCCTCAGCCAACTGGAAAGACTTAGCCTGATTTAGTGACTGGTGTGTCCAGATACCAGCTAGGGTGGCTGAAAATAATAAAAGTAGACCGCTCCCAACCAAGATTGCCAGCAGCACTTTCTGAGATTTCATTGGCATGCTTCTATCATAACAGGGAATATAGACACTTATCTTGAAGACACTCTATTTCTTCCACCTTTAACTGACGAAGTGAATCGCGGATGGCAGTGGGCTGGAGAGTCGGCACTTCAGCATACGTGTATTTCTGATCGCTCATTTCCTCATACACATCATAGTGAACGATCATTACTTCCACGCCTTCATTTTTCAAATGATCAATCGTTTCTGGTGACGGAAACTCTCGCCATAACCACTCCCATCGTTCTTCTCGGATAGGAGGAGTGAAACCACTAACGCCGTTATAAAGAACCTTCTGGTGATACGCTTGATACAACAATCGGTCATTTTCTAAATAATTGTAGGGTTGCATCCGCCACGATAGGACTGGGAATTCGGCCGCCACTCTCTCGGGGCGATTTTTTAACACCTGATAGATAGTCGGTGGCTCTAACGGAATGGGGTAGACTTTTATGGTGTGGTAGTTCCCGAACCAGAAGAAAGTAGTTAGTCCCAAAAAAATGAGAGCTAGGGCTTGATGACGGTATTTACTGATTGTTGGTAATTGATACTCAGCCACTGCCCAGCCGACCCATAAAGAGAGTCCAAAATTAAAAACGGTGATCCAACGCGAGGTAGCTCGAAAAGCTTTGAAACCAGGAATCACATAATAAAGCACGGCGTAAGGTAAAGGCATCGGCCAGCCAAAAATTTTAAATGTCTGATCATTTACTTTTAAAGCTGGACCTAACATCAAAACGGCTCCGGTTGCCACCGCTAACAGGGGAAATATCAACAGGTGTTTTTTTTCTAAGGGAGTATTTCCTCGGAAAAATAATATTCCACTGACTGCGCCATAAAGCAGCCACAATTCAGGTTCAATCATTCTGTTAAGTGAATGGGCAAAGTGAGCCGCGTCCCTAATGGAACGGGTGTACTTAAATTCTTGCGAGACTTGAAAGTACGGCCAGTACACTAAGCCGATGGTCAGAAGTGTCAGCACCCCATACATGGCAACTAACAACCAGTTGCGCCGAATCATTTGTCTCAAAGTTTTATCAGCAATCAACAGGCAAATAATCAGTGAAACCATGAAAAAAAACGTCATCGGAGCATTAATGGCTTGGAGGATAAAAACTATCGTACTCAAAAATAAAAAGACACTTTTTTTACTCTCGGCCCATCTTAGCAAAAAATAAAGTGTCAGCGGCAATCCAGCTACTAGGTAGGTGTGCAAGTGGACCAAGTAATGAAGATGCATCGACGAAAAGGTGAAAATTAAAGCTGAAAAAGCAGCCGCCCACCGGGATGTAAAGAGCTGACGGCCAAGTAACCACATGCTTATGAAGGTCAAGATGGTACCCAGTAGTAAGTGAACATTATGCATGAGCACTATATTGTCGGTTACCCACGTGAGAGGAATGTTCATCAGTCCACTGGTTAAAAATGGATCGGAGTAGGCGAGGGTGTTTTTAAAAGGATAAAAAGTTGGGACCTGAAAGAGGTCTGCTCCAGTTTGCAGGCTGTGACTAACGTGGTTGATTGTCCACGCAATAAAAATTCCATCTTCACGAGACGTTAAATGAGTCCCCATGGTTGAAAGAATCGGATACAAAAAAAGAATGGTCAAGATAAGTGAAATCCCAACTGAATTGAGAAAAGATTTCATGCTGTGGAGGCAGATTACTCGATGACTTCGATGCCAACAATGGTGTCACCAACCTCGATTTGCTTGGCTACATCCATACCTTCTATGACTTGACCAAAGTTGGTGTACTGGCCTGTTAACCAGGCACAGTCGGTGGTGCAGATAAAAAATTGCGCATCGTTGCTGACTCGAATATCACCACCGCGGGCTACACCCAAGCTGCCTTCGGCAAAAGGAACCTCGTTTAACTCGGTGGGCATTTTGCCGCCACCGGTGCCATTACCGAGCGGATCACCACCTTGGATAACCCAGTCTTCTACGCGGTGAAACGTTAAGCCATCATAAAAACCAGCAGCAGATTTAGTGGCAAAGTTAGAGACAGTATTAGGGGCCTGATCAGGATAGAGTTTTAAAGTGATATTCCCTTTACTGGTTTTGATGACTGCTTTAGTGGCAGTTATCTGAGGACTAGTTGTTTCTTGAACGGAAATTTGATCATTCATAGTAGGTTCTCCTGGTGGGGTTAATTGTTGATTGGGATCGAGGTGATCTTGACTATATTCTTCAGCTAATTTTAAGTCATCGGTGACGTTACTTTGTGATTCTGTTTCTAGTGGAACCTGAGGATTGCCGCTAGGATTAGGAGCCACACACGCGCTGAAACTAAAGGCAAACAGGCTAAGAATGACGATGAGAGTCATGTTTTTACTAAGCATAGTGGGAAGTAGTATAGTCGAATTCTCAGTCGGAGACTAGGGGAGTTTAACTGCCATTTCAAACTAGCAAAATCATCCCCCAAATGGCAAAATAGGGACACTTTATGAAGCAGTATATTTCCATTGATGTGGGCGGTACCAACATCCGGATTGGTTTGCTGGCGGCTGATCATCAAAGGTGCCAGCTGGAGAAGGTACTCTCTTTTCCTCTAATCCCAGATTTCAATCAAGCTAAAAAGGTGATAGCGGAAAAAATAAAAACGCTGTCGGCAGAGGTGTCTATTGAAGGGGTCAGTTTGGCGTTACCGGGACCCGTTACCTCAGAGATGCTGTTGGCTGCTGGCAACTTGCAAAGCTGGGAAAAACGACCAATTAGGAGTGAGTTAGAAGCATTGCTCTCTTTACCTGTCGCACTCGTCCACGATGGGAGTGCATCAGCATTGGGCGAAGCATTTTATGGTGGGGGTCAAGAGTTAGACACTTTTATCTACTTCACCTGGGGAACTGGATTTGGGGGCGCCCAACTCGTAAAATCACCTTCGATTTCTTTAACCTACCTAGAGCCTGCTCATCAAATTAAAGAGTGGCAGGGCAAAGAATGTACCTGTGGCCAGCGAGGGTGTTTTGAAGCATATATGGGTGGTTGGGCCTTAAATGAGAAATACGATTTGGCTCAAATTGCAGATACTCATTCCATATGGGAGGATGTGACCCAGATCACTGCCCAGATGTTAATAAATACTCTTATGTTTTACCCCACAGAACACTTTATTTTTGGTGGCGGACTGATTGCTAAACGGTGGTTTTTACTGCCTAAAATCAGACAAGTGGTCCAAGATAACTTGACCTATTGTCCGGTGCCCACTTTTTCACAAGCAAAGTTGGGAGAATATTCGGCTCTATACGGTGGGGTAGCCCTCTTCGAACAGCCAATTGTGTTACCCTAACGCCAAGTTTTTTTGAAGCAACATCATTCCTGACTATTTTGCAGAATGTTAGTCTCAAACGAAGTAATCAGTTTTTCTTTTTGAGCAAAGCGTTGTTCGGCAATTTCTACCAGTCTGTCAATCAACTCGGGATAAGAGACACCACTGGCTTCCCAGAGATAAAAACTCATACTGCCGGGAATAGTATTCAACTCGGTCACAAAAATTTCTTCAGTCGAAGGGTTGACAAAGAAGTCGATGCGGACCACGCCACTACAATCAAAAATATGGAAAATATCTTGGGCTAATTTTTGCAATTTCTCAGTTAACGCTGAACTAATAGGTGCCGGAATCCGTCGGGTGGCACTGGCCATGCCGCTTTTCTTGCCCCCACCACGCTCATACTTGTCAGCAAAGCTTAAAAACTCATCTTGCTTAATCGGCTGTTCGGGAACGCTGGCTTTGGTGTCACCTTCCAAGCCCAACACAGACACGTTGACCTCAATACAGTCCTTAACTTCGGCTTCGACAATGACCCGATGATCATAATGAAGCACTGCTTCGATGGCTGCTTCCAGCTCCTGGTTGGTTTGAGCTCGTTGAATGCCAATGGTAGATCCGCCGTTGGCAGGTTTGACAAATACGGGCAAGCCTAACGGTGCCAGTTTATTCAAAATAGCTGACTTGTCGCTTTGCCACTCAGCCAACGTAAACCAAGTATAAGGAGTTTGACCAATGCCTTCAGCTTCTAGAATTTGCCGAGTTACGATTTTATCAAAGGCGATGGCCGAAGAGGTGAGCCCTGGTCCTTGGTAGGGAACTTTGGCGAGTTCTAACAAGCCTTGGACATTGCCCGCTTCCCCGTACGCTCCGTGGAAGCACAAGAGCGCGGCATCGATTTTCCCGCTGTTGACTTCTGCTTCAGAAATTGAGTCAGGTAGCACAGAAGTTCCAGCCGTTAATGTGGTAATATTATTTTTCTTGAGCGAAAAAGGTGTAAAACCCGTTGGTTGAAAGAGATTTTGATTTTTATATGACTCAACAGAAGTCAATTCTTCACCACTCCACCAGCCACCCGCTTTATCAATGTAGACAGGCACCACGTTGTACTTGTCTTTATCCACGTGTTTCATCAGTTGAATGCCGGTAATGACAGACACTTCATGCTCTGGGCTAATTCCCCCAAAAAAGACGGCTAGATTTTTTTTAGACATAGACCTCCCGATATCCGCCTTCAAATAAGACGATGCTATTCGGTATTATATACTGTTGAAGTTTTTCGTAGGCCTCAGTTTGGGTTTTACCAATCACAATATGGTTTTTATTGCCGCCGGCTTTGGTAAAACCCTCAATAATAGCCGACGTCCAAGGAGCTTCAATCAGCCCCACGTAATCCACCTGATCCGCCAGCTGGCGACCAAACTCATAATGGATTTTTTCGGCCTCATCACCCAACTCGGTGAAGCCCAGCGTGACTATTAGCCGACGAGCGGGATCCAAGTGATTGAGCAATTTAAGTGAATCGGTAACCGAATCAGCATTAGTATTGTAACTGTTGTCCAGGATGAGAACGTTGCGGGCCAAAAACATCGGTTCATGGCGTCGAGAAATATAAGGAATACTGCGGAGTTTTTTAATAATTTCAACTTGGGAGATCTTGAGCTTATGCGCCAACCAGAGTGCAGGCAGCGTATTAACCGCTTGGTGTTCACCAAATAACGGGCTAAAAACTTGCAAGGTAGCATTCTGAGAATGATCTAAACATTCAAACTCAGTGCCGGCTCGGCTCACCTTAACATTGATAGCTCGGAAGACAGATTGAGGGGCGGTGCCATAGTAATTGAGCTTTTGGGAAAAGTACTGCGCATTCTCGACGGCTACTAACAAGGCATCCGGCTTTTTGTCAAAGTAGTTGAGAAAATGACTAAAAGTGGCCAACACATTCTTAAAAGAACCCAACAGCTCCAAGTGTTGGCGACCGATGGGGGTCAAAATACCATAGTGAGGTTTGACAAACTTGGTCAACTGCGGAATGTCATGCAGATGATACTCACCAAACTCAACCAGGAATAACTTGTGCTCGGGTTTTAAATCAGACAAAATAATCTGGGAAATACCTAAGAGCGTATTGATACTTTTGGGGGTCATTAAGGTTGGTGTCAGTGATGAGTAGGTGGACTCAATAATAGTTTTGGTGGAAGTCTTTCCATAACTGCCAGCAATGGCCACAACTTTTAAGCCTCGTAGTTTATAGTAACCTAGCTTGATACTAGCCATGGTATAGATAACGTGGCGGACTATCCACTCAAAAGGAAAGAGTAAATCCAAAGCTAAGGCTATGCGGGTGAGCAATGGCAAAAAGAAAAAAACTTGAGTTACCAATTTGACAAAGGACAATTTATGGGTCCACTTCTCTGGTTCGATCGCTGGGGTGCTCGCTGAGGTTCGAGTTTTTAGCCACCGTTTTAAACGAGGCAAGTCATACTCACTTTGTTGCAGAATAGCTAAGACAGTGTCGATATTCATAAAAATGTAGTAAGTAAGTTAATACTTTTTTCGGTCTCGTCTAGAAAAGGGTAATGACCGGAATGAGTCATTATTTCTAGGTTAGCTCCCGGAATGGCTGCTGCAAATTCTCGACCCTTGGTTAAGGGCGTAGCCTGATCATTGGCTCCCCATATCACCAGCGTCGGGACTTTAATTTTTTTTAGAGTTTGAGATATATTCTCACGCACTATTCTCTTTAACACTGCCTGCTGATACTCATTGGCTTGTTGATAATCTACAGCCACCCCAGTTTTTTGTAAAAGACTAGTTTTCATTTTTTTACTCATTTGTCTTTTGATAAATGCGGGTAAGAGTTGACTGAGGGTGTGAACTACTTGCTCTTTAGGCGTCAGATCCACTGGCAGGCCGGAAGCATCAATGATGACCATCTTACTTAAGCCCGAGTGCTTTTTTTCTTCCTCCGCTGCAAGCAGAGCGGCCACTTTACCACCAAACGAATGACCCACCAGCGAAAATTTTTCCTGGCCGACAGCGGCAGCTATAAATTCTCGTAACCATTCTACGTAGCCATGTGAATCCCAGACTTCTGTAGGTGTGTCGCTGTGGCCAAAAGCTGGTAAATCAGGAATAACTAGTTGGAACTTTTTGGACAGCTCAGGGATTAGAGGAGCCCAGATTTGCCAGTCGCATCCCCAGCCGTGCAATAACACAATCACTTGCTGTGAGCTGCCAATCTGCTGATAGTGAGTTTTCACTCCCTTGGCTGTAATAACCATTACTTCCTTTTGACTTCGTAGCTTTCTAGATATCGTAAGAAAACGGCAGGAGCGTCATCCAGGAAAAATTGCTGGAACTCCTGATAGGTAGCCAATCGTTCGTTGGTATCCATTTCTTGACGACCTCTTTCGAGCAAAGCATCGATCCGGGTATTCTTGTAGTGGGTAAAGTTGGTCGACTGGTCAGAGTGCCAGAGGCTGTACTGATCAGGGTCGGGGGGGATTTCTTGACCAATGAGCAAGGCATCATAGTCTTGGGTATCCGGGAAGTTTGAGACCCGAAGCGTGATGGCGATCCGCACGTTTTCACATTGGTTTTTATCTTCAATATCATCGTTTTCTTGGCAAGCTTGGTACGCTTGCTGGCCAAACGTCTCCCATTGACGCTTAATGTTCTCGGCTTCTTCTTGAAAAGTGGCGGTGGTAGTCAACTGGAATGTCAGGGGTTGTGGAGGTAGCTCGGCCAGTATTCTTTCTTTTGCCCTTTCTAGGTCGTAGTCATATGACTTGCCACCTTCCAGGTAGGCCCAGGACGTAGGGTTAATTGGCCCTAAGGCTCGGATACTGGGATCAGGCTTTTGTAAGGCGTACGATAAAGCTTGGCGAATATTCTTGTTGAAAATGGGTTTGGCGTTATTAAAAAAGACAGCCAAGTAGCGGTCTGTCCTGATGGTAGTGGTGACAGTGGTGGTATTCCAATTAGCAATATCATGGAGTTTGCTCAGATCTGAGAGGACGTCAATTCGGCCGTGTTTAAACGCCGTCACTGCTTCTTCTTCAGTCAAGTAAAATCGATAGACTAGTCTATCTTTTGGTCCATCTAAGACAATTTGCTCTAGGCGACCATCTTTTTCCGAGTAATCAATAACTCGGTAGGAGCCTACCCCCAAAGGCATGCGGCGAGTAAAGAAAAATAAATATTTTTGATCTGTCCATTTAATAATTGGTTCGGAAACGGTTCCTGGGAAAGGAACATAGGCATCAGGTAGCTTAAAGACTAAGTCGTTGGGAGTAGCAATCACCTCTACATCTCTCAAATGATACTCAATGTCACTGGGTTGAACTTGAGAGCCATCGTGCCAAAGTAAATTTTGCTTAATCACAAACCGATAAGACTTACCATCATCTTCCACAATCCAGCGTTCGGCCACGGCCGGGGAGGTGGAACCATCTTCTTCAATGCTGGTCAGACCATAACTGATGAGTTGTTTGACAGGTCGAGGTAAATTGGTCAACGAATATTGGCCAACCACCCCGATATAAACTCGGGGTTTTTGTTCAATGAAAGTGACGATAGTCGGGATAAAGACCGAAAAAACAATAATGGCGGCCACAATCGATAACAAGACCACTAAGCCGTGTTTACGAGTATAAGACGTGAGGTACCAGTAATACTTACGCATGCTACCATTCTACCTGATCTTGTGGAAAGATAACAGAAAATAAATACTGCAGTTTCTCTTTGCTGTTAGAAAATAAATACTGCCAACGAAGTAATGATAAACAACGCCAGCGCTCCAATAGTGGCATAAAAGAGGACTTTTTCCAGGCCGCGACGAGTATGGTATGTTTCTCCGCCGCCACCCCAGGTAGAGCCTAAGCCCGAACCTTGAGCTTGGAGCAAAATAGCGGTGGTAATAAAAACAGACAAAATGATTTGAGCCACGATTAAAATGTTGTTCATATGCAATTTCCCAGTTACTTAATTACTCTGTTACTCACTTACTGTTACTTACGAAGCCACTTGTTGCCCTCTGGTTTCGCGACTGACAGTCACAGTAACCGTGCCCGGATACGTCAGCTTCTCTTTAATTTCATCTCGAATTTTGGTAGATAAGACTGTGACATCTGCGTCTTTTGTTCTTTCGGGATCAAGGAGAACCCTGATTTCTCGGCCAGCTTGGATGGCGTAAGCGTGATCAACGCCGTCATACTTGGTGGCAATTTCTTCCAAAGCTTGCAGACGCTTAACGTACTCTTCATAGTTCTCGTAGCGAGCGCCAGGGCGGGCACCAGAAATAGCGTCAGCAATATAGACCACCATTTGTTCAGGGCCGCTAAAGGGTTCGTCCTCGTGGTGCTGAGCGATACAGTCTACGACGGCTTGGGGCATGCCGTACTTTTTGGCAATCTTGACACCTAGTTCCACGTGACTACCTTCAGCCTCATCCGAGACTTTACCGATATCGTGGAGTAAACACCCGAGCTTGACGACGTTGGCATCGGCTTTGAGTTCATGGGCCAGTTTAATTCCGATCTTAGTTTCTTCCAGCGTGTGGGCAATTAAATTTTGGCCGTATGAAGTTCGGTATTTGAACTTACCCAGCATTTTCATTAAGTCATTAGGTAAGTTGTAGACGCCGACTTCATGACAGAGTTTTTTACCGGCTTCAAAGGTAACTTTGTCAATTTCACTCCGGACCTTATTGACCACTTCTTCAATCCGAGTTGGTTGAATCCGGCCGTCTTTAACCAGCCGTTCCAAGGAAATCCGAGCAATCTCGCGCCGGACGGGATCGAAACATGATAAGCGGACTTCGGTGGGGGAGGTGTCGAGATCGACATCGACGCCGGTATATTTTTCAAAAGTGTGGATATTACGACCACTTTTACCGATAATCTTGCCTTTAACTTCTTCGGAAGGCAAGGTGACAGTCGAGATAGTGTACTCAGCCACGTAGTCGGTAGCGCCGTGCTTCATAGCGTCCACCAAAATTTCTTGCACTTTTTCGTCGGCGACTTCGCGGGCTTCTTCTTCTTTTTGGCGAATAAATTGAGCCATCTCTTGACTCATCTTTTTTTCTACGCCTTCGAGTAGCAGTCGGCGCGCTTCGTCTTTGGTTAAGCCTGAGACTTTTTCGAGTTGCTTGAGCGCTTTTTGACGACTCTCTTCTATTTGATCTTTGACTTTATCTAAATCTTGACGCTGACGTTCTAGTTGTTCTTCTTTAGCAGCGATCTGGTCTAACCGGGAGTCAATCCGATCTAACTTCCGGTTGAGTTCCCGTTGCTGATCTTCCAGTTGTTTGGCTAGTTCGCGTTGCTCTTGTTCGGCTTTGGTCCGCAAGGCTAGGGCTTCGTCTTTGGCTTCGACGATAATTTCGCGAGCTTTAGCTTGAGCTTCACGCACCAGCGCCTGTTGGTCCACCTGGTGGGTAGATGGAGGGGTAGCTTTAGCGGGTTTGAGTGGTTGAGGTTGGGGTGTCCGAACCGGAGGGCCGACTTTTTTAGGAGGCAGTGGCTTCCCGGGACCTTGGCCTTTTTTAGGTGTATTGAATAGCTGAGTTAAGTTGTTAAATAATGACATAGGCTCCTTAATGGCTAAGGACCTGAGTTGGAGAAATGTAGCAAGAGAAAGAGAGAGTAAAAACCGTTACCAAGACAACGTCAGAAATCTGTAAAGATGGGATAGATTTGTACTCATGTAAGTAGTAAAGATAGGTGTAATTAATATTTTCTCTAACTTATCATTTCTTGAGACCAACTAGGTCAAAAGTACTATTATTGTACTGCTTAAGTCAACGATAGTCAATGTAAGAATGCCTGGGAAGGGGGAAAATAAAAGGCGGAAATATCAACTAAAAGCCTTGTAAAAACTCCTCTGAACTAAGTTTGTTAGAATACTTATTATGAACATTTCACCTTTACTAAAGGAAGCTGAGCGACTTTTGAAGGCTAATCCTCGAGACGAGATTCATGATCTTTCCCATCATCAAAGGGTGTGGAAGAATGCGCTACTGATTGTTGGATCCCTAAGCGAACCGATTGATAAAAATGTTCTCCAGGTTGCCACTATGTGGCATGATGTCATGATTTCCCCCGTGAGTTTGTCCCTCGGTTCCGAAGGACTATTGAATGAAACTATCAGTTATTTACGGCACTACATGGTTGAAAATGACTATGATCAAAAGTTTCAAAAAGCTGTTATTAGTGCAATCGAACACCACAATTTTTTGACTAAATTTCAAATGAGCCTGGAAGGAAAAGTACTATTCGACGCGGATAAATTGGATGCACTTAACCCCGTAAGGTACCGAAAAATCATTGAAGCTTTAAAAAATAAACAAATCCCTAAAGTCCAGATTTTCCTGTTAACTCAAGCAGCTAAACTTTGGTTGAAAACAATGAGAAACCGTTATCATTTTAAGAAAAGCAAAGAACTACACGATCAACTTATTGCAGACTTGCTCAACGATCAGGATGCTATCCAAACGGCAAAAGAGGTTGGTGTCGATATTGTTAAGTTAGTTAAGTAAACTTTTTGCTTAGTGCGCCTGATTATTAGTTTGTTTCGCTGGTCGAATTTTTTCCCAGATCTCTTTTTCGATCTTCTTCATTAAGCTTTCATTCTCTTGGAGAAGCGTTTTGGTGGCTTCGCGACCTTGAGCTAAAACCTCGCCGCCGTATTTATAGAAGCTACCGCTTTTCTCGATAACGCCCTCTTTGGCGCCAATGTCGACCACGTCACCTGCTCTCGAGATACCATTATCATCCATATCGAATTCAGCTTCTTGGAAAGGAGGTGCGACTTTATTTTTCTTGACCTTGACGCGGTGGCGACTACCGACGACTTTCTCACCCTCTTGGATGTTTCCAATCTTACGGATGTCGAGTCGCTGAGAAGCGTAGAATTTAAGCGCGTTACCACCAGTTGTGGTTTCGGGACTGCCAAACATGACGCCGATCTTCATCCGGATTTGGTTAGTGAAGATAACCAGGGTGTTAGTTTTATTAATCGCCGCTGTTAACTTGCGCATGGCCTGGGACATTAAGCGGGCTTGGACGCCCATCTGGGAGTCGCCCATGTCACCTTCAATTTCACTTTTGGGAACTAAGGCGGCCACTGAGTCGATGACGACGATGTCGACGCCACCGGAACGAATCAGAGTTTCGGCAATTTCCAGGGCCTGCTCACCGTAGTCGGGTTGTGAGATGAGTAAGTTTTCTAAATTAACGCCAATTTTTTCGGCGCGGACGGGGTCCAGCGCGTGTTCCACGTCGATAAAGGCGGCTACGCCGCCCTCCTTCTGGACATTCGCAATCGCGTGCAAACAAATAGTGGTTTTTCCAGAAGCTTCAGGACCGTAAATTTCCACTACCCGCCCTTTAGGAAAACCGCCCACTCCCAAAGCTAAGTTAAGCGATAATGAGCCTGTGGACACTACCGGCATGGTAGCCATGTGCCGCAGGCTTTCGCCCATCTTCATGATGGATCCTTTGCCAAATTGTTTCTCAATTTGCTCCATAGCGATGTTGACGGCTTGAGAACGACCGGAGTCGGTGGTTTGCTGGGTAGGGGCATCTACTGTTTTAGAACTTTTTGCCATAAGGCCTTTCTATGTAATGAGCAGAATGAATGGTACTATTTGGGTTTTCTTAGTTCATAGTACTTGATTACCTAAGAGATATCAAGTGAACAGAATGAACTAAAGCTCATTACTTATTCCTCGAGTGTAACAGCCAATGGTGGCAAGAAGGTGGCAAAACGGGAGCAGTTTTTTGCTAGCTATCTCCTTGGTTTCGTGAAGATATTAACTTGACCCAATTTCTAAGCCTTTAATAGTAGTCAATTGTTGATAGATTTGTTGAAGTTGCTCGTTACTTGCACTATCGATCATAACCACAAACTTATGAATAGTCCCAGTTGTTAATTCAATATCAAGACAACTTAAGGGTAAATCAGCTAAAGCTTCGTGAATAGCTCTGATGACTTGCCATTCTGAATCATATTCGCCACCATAGTATTCAACGGGAATTTCGACTGACATAGATAACCCTTTCGATTGGTTGTTACTACGAAGATAGTATCTCGTTGGGAGTGAAATTTCAAATTGTGAAGAAACTTTGTCGAGATACCGAAACTTATCTCGAACTGAGTATACAACGCTTATAGACTATCTTGAACCAGTTGATTCTTACTTAAACCAAATAGAGCTTTTCTTAAAAGGACAGTTAGATTTTCCTCAAAAAGACTATGGATTTTTAGTATTATGATATGGTAATGTGTAGTTATGTTTCAAAGAAAAGACAATTTTAGCGATTTGATGACTGACTTAACGGACGACTCTGATTCTTATGATTCTGATTCGGACTCAGATTATCAGGCTGATGAGGAAGTAGATACTTCTGATGGTGACTCTGTAACTTTAGATTTAAACGATTAGCCTAATATCTCTCGAACTAATATTTTAATCAGTGACTTCGACTCGGGCTAGAGTAGTATCGTCTCTTTTTGTTAGTGAAAAAGTTACTTTTTTATCTTGATATGCAAACGTTGTTTCTGCATGTTTTGCAATTACGTTTCTGTTATCTGCTGCGTCAGAAAGATATGTAGTATCAAAAACAGCTTCTTCCTGAATCCAGAAACAATGAACTATTGCTTCTATCTTGTCTATTCGAGCATACTCATTCCCAATCTTAGCGAAAAAACAATCATGAGGATTTGTAAAATTTAGATTAAGTCCCTTTACTACTTTTTCACCTTCTTCCACTGAGTCATATACACTCTGAGGAATGTGTTTAGGCAAAAGTTGACCTACAGTTCCCCATAGACTATGGTCATTTTTATAAAGTTTTACTTCATTTATGTTTTTTTCCTTGGTTTCCTCACGAAACTGTTCTAGTAGATTTTCATGTTGGACATTAAGTAAAACCAAAACTTTTTCAGCTTCAACATTTAAATGTTGAATAACCATTACTTTACTCAAAATTACTTGCTCTAAATCATCTGGCAAATGAAGTAAGTTTAATGTTTTTATACCATGCTTTTCAGCCTTTTTAATTGCCCCCTCACTGAATCCTGTTGAAGAAACAGCAATCACTTTATCAACCACAAGGCTAGCCCTTTTTTGTATTAACTGCTCTATCCAAGTTACATCTTCGTTACCTTCCCTATCTCTGCACTCTATTGCTATCACGAAGGGATGTGGCTGATTTAAATACCTCACCACAACATCAACCTCACGGTTTTCACCAGTGTCTACATCTTTAAGGAAACCAGGTGACTCTACCTTTACATCGTCAGTGTTGATAGCACTTTCAATTCTTTTAATTAGTTTTTCAAGATTTCTTCCTTTTCTCGGCATATTTATGGGTATTCAACTCCAATAACATTTAATAAAAGCTCAGTATTTAATTTACTAGAATCTCTGAGTTGATTAACAGTAATTTCGACAATTTCAGGTAGTCTTGCGAGTAAGGCATCACAATTAACGACCCAATTTCTCCCATCATTGTCACTATCCTCAAACACTTTGTGCTGTTTGGCGTAATCTAGACTTTCTTGTACTGAATTCTGAGTTCCTACATCAAAGTTAAAAGTAATTACTTGTTTTCCAGGTTGAACTGTCAAACGATGGGCTAACCAATTTCTAAAACCATTCCAAATTAGTTGCAAAGCATCACCACTGTCTGGTAATCCTAAATCTAATCCTGATTTTTGAATATTTTTCATAAAGTACAAAAATGATGCTGTTTCATCTTTACAAGAACCATCATCTTCAAACTTATCTGGGCGAACAGTGCAGTAGTGAACCTTAGCTAGTAAATTCAGGCAGCTAAATAAGCTTAAAGCAATTACTATGTTACCTCCACCGATATTCTCTTCTTTGTGTTGCAAACTGTTGTTTCTTATATACACGAATGCTTTTAAATCGTTGAAAACTCCACCAACTCTGTCTTCAATATCATCAATACATTTTTCAACTACTAGTTTCTGATTTTCCATATATTATACTTTCACATTGTCAAGATTATTTTTTATTCTCATGATAAAAACCCACTATATTTTCATCTGGTACAAATTCTATTTTTTCACCAGCTTGCATTATTACTAATTTGCTAAGATATGCTTTTTGAGCATCTCTATCACCCTTAGTTTGAAGCCATTCTGATGGATTTTCAACCCATTTTTCGACAATACCTGGGTTAGTTGCTAGGTCTTTTACTTTAATTCTTAGGTGCTGGAATAAGTAGTCTTCTGCATCTTCTTCAATTAAAGGATAGTGCTGAACAAATGTTCCTATTTTTCTAAAATCAAAAACAGCAAAGTAGGACGGTTTGCCCTCAATCTGGTAATTGTAAACTTTTACTTTCTTTTCTCCCACAATAAACCAACCTTGTAAGTGAGGTTCTTTTTCTTCACCAGTTGGTTCAGTCCAATAAGGTTTAAACTTTTCTTGTTGCTCGAAGTAGTCAAACATTAAGTCTGTCGAGGCAAATATTACAGTACTTTTTGTAATTCTTATCCTTTCAAGCGCGGTTTCAATGCTAGAATCCTCTGTCACCTCAAGACTTTTGACAATATCATTCAAGATTACAGAATCTTCACCTTCACCAATGCCTCTACCATAACTTTTACCCCAATCACCGAAATCGACATGCCAATCGTCAAAGAATATTTCACGCCGCTCCAATTTGTCGTAGCCAATTAACGGTTTTTTAATTATTTTTTTATCTTGAACTCTGTCTTCAAACCGACCAAAAGATTTAAATTGTTTCCTTAGTTGAGCTGAGTACTTATAACCATCAAATACTTGCTGTTTAAACTCATCTATCCTCTTTTGGCTTAAGTCCTGCTGTTCTTTAAGCTGCTCAATTTTATCCTCAGCACTTTCCTTGATTTTTTCTAAAAATGGAATTAGTTTTTTATTTACCAACTCTTCACCTGCTTGCTTATCTTCCGCCAAGTCAAGCTCTTTTAGAATGCCCCAATCAGTAAAGGATTTTGTATTTGCAATTAAACCTTCGAGGAGGAATTTAACATCTGCTAGTTTTTGAGGTTCATTGAATGGAATTACATATTCTTCGATGACAGGATACTTTGCTTCGCTAGAGTTTTGTGCGGTGGTAGTGGGATTTGCTTCAGCGTAAGGTTTTTCAGGTTTTAAATACTTTAACAACAGAAGTAAGAAGTATTTATCTTTGTATAAACCAGAATCATGGTGGTCATCCCAAAAAAATGGAAACCTATCAGAAAGTGTTTGAAAGAAAAACAAAACTGTCTCATTTAATGAAGTAGGATAAATATCATTACCGCCATAAGAAGCTCCTGCATCAGGTGGTTGTTTATACGACCAAATTTGTTTTATAAAAGATGCTTTTCCTTTGTATACAGCCCAAGCGCCTGCCAAAAACATGACACGCCTTAAGGTGTTATTTGCAAAGCATACTAATACTGCATTCTCTACGTCATCTTTGACTTTCTTAGCCTTTCTCTTATTTTGTGGATTTAGTTTTGGTCTAACTGCATCGATGTATTCTTGAAAGTCTTTTTTCCATTTTTCGAGCTGTTCTTGTGTAAGCACTGCTTTACCTTTATCAACAAGTTTTCTTTCCAATTTTGAAATGGAAATTTCATCAGCAAGTTTTCGGTATTCGTCTCGGTCTTGAGAAAGTAGTAAATCAGAATAATCCCACAGTTTGTCAACTGTGTATGTTGGAACATGAACACCATCGACTATATGACCTATTAACTCTTTAAAAATAACAGTTTCATTCTCATTTATTAGGTGTTTAATGTTCTCAAGTAAGTATGTGTTAAACAACTCTAAGTATTCCTCATAGAGAAAGCCACCTTTTCTTTTTCTGCCATAGTCTTTAAATACAACATGTGTATACCACTCATAAGTGGCGGCTGAACTAGCAGAACTTTTCATCTTCAGCGATTCTCTGGAAAATTTCCATAGCTTTTTTAAAACTTCTTTGACCAACAATTCTGCTTGCTCCATTTCAGAGACTTTTTCGAGGAAAAAAGCTAATTGATAGCTCGCATGTCTAGTGACTTCTTCGTTTTCTGTCTTTAGGGATGTTTCAAAAACCCTGATAATCTGTTTGAGAATAAAACTGAAAGAAATCAGATATTTTTCTGGATAGAAACCTAGCCTGAATTGAGCATCATCTTTATTTTTTTGGAGTAGTGCCCAATATTCTTCGGCAAGCATTAGCTTGTCAAACTTGTCGGGGTCTTTATCTCTTAAATCTAGTAAAGATTGAAATAGTTTCCCAATTTTTTGCAAGTCTGGGATAACTTCAGAGTTCCTTTTGTTTTTGGTAAGGAAAACTAGAATATCCCCAAGTCCTTCCAGCGACTCAATAAAATCTTTTTGCTGTTTTAGTGTTTTTTCAGTCGAAGATTTTTTCTGCTTCATTAAACAGTTGCTCCTTAACAAATGATGGACTACGAACATATTGAAGAATTAAATTAAAAAACAGGGCAAGTAGAACCATTGAGGCTATTGATAACAAAAAAGAGAATCCAGTTAACAAAAACGACTCAACTTTAAAGAAACTCAAAAATAGTAAATAAGTGATGTTTAAAAGCAATATGATTGCAAGCGCTCTAAAAAAAGGTTCTTTAATAAACCTGTTCATGATAATCTCAGATTTATATCGGTCAGAAATTCTCGAAACTATATCTACTGACAAAGGTAGTAGCAGTGCGAGGATTGCAGTTTGAACTGTTAAGGCATCAGAAATAAAGCCACTGGCTTTTTCTGGTAGAGACAAATATGAAGGGGTGTCAGCACTTTCCGTTTTTTCAGTACCACTATTTCTATTTTCAATACTAACCTCAGATGTGTTACTGATAATTACTCCATTCGAGCCGCCCGCATAAACAGGGCTAACCAGAAACAAAAAAACGGTTAGGATGATAGCAATTGATGTATTTCGCATTACCTTCGGATTTTATATTGGTAACGCCAAATTATCAAATTGAAGTGGAGAATCAATCAATATCAAAGAGGTCTTTTAGTTTTACCCCTAATGCTTTCGCTATTTTATAGGCAGTTTTTATAGAAATGTTTCTACCTTGCTCAATATCCCAAAAGTATGCTCTATGTAATCCAGCTTCTTCAGCAAGCTTTTCTTGAGTCAGCCCTTTTTCTTTGCGTAAGTACTCTATTCGTTCACCAACTCGTTTGTAAAAAAAATTGTAGTTCATCTCTGCTACAGTAGATGATTGTTAGACATTTCTTTACCAGATTTATCTATCTTTTTATGCTAAAATTATTGAAACAAAGGAAAATTATTTGTGAGTATAAACTCATTCAGAAAGGCAAAAATGTTCTTTAATAAGGATAAAAAAGAAGTAAACTTACTGTATGAAACTAGCTACATGGGTTCTAACATTAAAGTGTTTCCGAATAAGCTAGTTTTCAAAATGATGGGTATTGAACAATCAATTCCGATTGGTCAAATTGCAAGTGTAGAACTAGGCATGCCAATGCTATGGCAAATAGTTGTAGAAACAACAGGAGGCAAGAAGTATAAAATACCCACTCGCAAAAAGAAGGAAGTGCAACAAGCTATCTATGACGCACAAGCAAGTGTAGGTGCTTCTCAAGGTAGTAGTTCCAGCTTGGCTGATGAACTTGAAAAGTTAAACGATTTGGTTGAAAAAGGAGTCTTAACAAAAGAAGAATTTGATAAAAAGAAAAAAGAACTACTTAACTCATAATTACTCAAGTATTCAACTAGATAAATAGACCTTATTAAGTCATAATGGGCTTTATGAGGTCATGTAATTACACAAAAGAACTGCTTAATGAGCTGTGTACACATATCGGTGCAGGGCTATCGAATAAAGATGCAGCTCTGTTAGCTGGCATTTCTGAATCAACTTTTTACCTCTGGCAATCAGATAAAGCAAATAATCCTCTCACAGTTGATGAGAAATTGGAGTTATTGGAGTCTATAAAAAAGGCAAGACTTGCTAGAAAGAAAAAGTTTATTGGCATAATTGAGAAAGCAGCCGAAACACACTGGCAAGCTGCAGCCTGGTATCTTGAACGTGCTTATTTTGAAGAGTTTGGAAAAAAACCGACTGGATACCTGCCGCCCACTAATCAACCTGAAAAAAAGGTCTTTATTCTCCCAAGTAATGGTCGAGAGAAATTTAACGAACATGCAGTCACAGAATGAAAAACCAGCAGTTACTATTGAAGACCTCACAGATTTTTTCACAGAGCTTAATGCCTCACCTTACGACAAGATAGATGAAGCTGACTACAGATATGTGATTTACGCGAGAAAATCCACAAGTGGTGAAGAGCGGCAAGAACGTTCCTTAGCCGACCAAATTGCTGAATGTAACGCCTATGCACAACGACATGAGTTAAAGGTGGTTGGAGAGCCAATTCAAGAAGCTGAGAGCGCTAAAGAACCAGGAACTAGACCCAAATTTAGAAAAATACTTGATGATATAAATGCTGGAAAGTATGAAGGCATTCTTTGCTGGCATCCAGATAGGTTAGCAAGAAACATGAAAGAAGCTGGAGAAATAATTGACTTGCTTGATAAAAAAATAGTTAAAAACCTTCATTTCGTTTCAATGGCTTTTACTAATGATACAGCTGGTATTACCACCTTAGGAATTTCATTTGTTTTATCGAAACAGTACTCGGACTCATTAAGTACTAATGTTAAACGCGGTAATCTAAGGAGTGTCATGCAAGGTAAGTGGCTTCATTCTGCTAAGCATGGATATTTAAAAGATAGAAATCAATTACTAAGACCAGACGGTAATAACTTTCATATCATAAAAGAAGCGTGGATGCTTAGAAACTCAGGCAAAACTCTTCAGTCTATTCAGAACTACATCAATAGTAATAATTTCACAAAGTCATCTAAAGATAAGCGAGGCAACTTACAACATAAACAATACCTAATGGACAAAAAACGCCTTTCGGAAATGTTTAGAGACCCCATTTATGCTGGTGTTATGGTTCATGGAAATGATGTGGTGAACCTAAATGAAATCTACGATTTTGAACCAATGGTATCTGCAGAAGAGTTTGCACATATTAACAAAACTACTGATTTGCATGGTTATCTTAAAAGGAAAGCGAGAGCAAGAAATCCTCAAAAAGTTAAAGCTAATTTGTTGCTTGGTAAGGTAATTTGTCATAGCTGTAGAGAACCACTATATGCAGGTATCACTGTTAAGAAGAAAAAAGATGGTACTAGAAAGAGTTACTTTTATTATCGATGTGAAACTTACGATTGTGTGGATAGGAATAAATCTACCAGAGCAAAAGTGGTAATGAACTTTGTTTACGACTTTTTAGATAAACACTCTTTTGATACGAAAGTAACTTACCAGCATTACTTAGATGAGATGAAGCTAGTGCAAACAAAAAAGCTAGCTGAGCTAAAAAGCACTAAGTCAGCTCTCCTGAATAAAAAACGACACTTAAAAAAGCAAACTGAAGAAATAAGGAAATTCTTATTAACTGAAAAAGAGGAACTAATTAAAAATCAATATCGGCATGACCTTATTGATAAATCGGCAAAGCTTGATGAAGTTGAAGAGCAACTGGTAATAACTGACAAGGAGTTAGCTAAAAACAAAGTAGGAGTTCACAGCTATAAAAGATTCCTCGAACTTACAAGTAAATTGCCAAAAGTCCTCAAGAAAACACGTTCTTTGGAGAAAAAAGACTATATTGTCGGAAAAATCTTCTCGAACTTTGTCGTTGATAGAAAAAAAGTATTGGATTATCAATTAGAAGAGCCATTTGCCACATTTGTGGAAAAGGGACTTTTTTTCCAAGTGTCGGAGAGACAGGACTCGAACCTGCGACCTCGCGCACCCCATGCGCGCGTTCTAGCCATCTGAACTACTCTCCGTAAGGACTTTATTATACCGTTACTCTTCGCAAAGTCGAGCAGAGTGATTTTACTCCCATTTTGCCACCTTCTTGCCACTTTCCACTAGTATGCTTGAGAAAGAGGTGGGCTCGGCAGGCGCTAGGCAAGTCTGATAAACTAGGCCTACCGGGTTCAATTCCCGGCGAGTCCACCTCTCTCTCGGATGAATCATATTGACAATAAAAGCGTATAGGCTACAATAAATCTACAGTTTATCAGACTTGCATTACCTAGCGCCTGTTAGGCAATTCAAATACCATCCTTAAGGGGTGGTTTTTTGTTTTCAGATCAGAGATGTTTTTACTCCAGCGGCAGTAGTTCCCGAATATTCTTGCCCTTTGTCTCTAACCGGCCTTTTTTCAGCACTTGATTCGCCAAGTACAACCAGTTGATAGCATTAGGCACAGTCAGGACATCTTTCCGAGCAGTCCGGACGGCCGCTTGGCTCATCTGTTCATGATACGCTTGGTCGGTCAGCAACCGGTACAACTCATCGGCCACGGCTTTAGTATCGCCAATGGTCTCTACCACCACTCCTCCTTGCCCGTTCACGATCTGGAGGGGAATGCCACCGGCGTTGTAGGAAATAACAGGAATCCCTTTCATTAAGGCTTCGGTAACTTTAATTTCAAATCCTTCCTTGTGAGAAAGCTGGAGCGCGACTTTGCTCCGACGAAGTAAGGCATTGAGCAATTGATCGACGTGGGGGAGACGAGCGACTTTGATATCAGAAGCTAGAGCTTTGTACTCTGCTGACTCCAACTGGGCTCTGATCAAGGTATAGATGGGCAACCCATCAGGATCATCAATCGAGCTATGGCCCACAATGACCAGCTGAGGTAGCGGTCGTTGCTCTTGGGCCAGACGAGCGCGAAGCTGGCGATAACTGTCTAGGACATCAGGAATGCCTTTGGAGGGATCAAAACGAGCTATTTGAATAATATAGTCGCGGCTTGGGTCGAGAGGCGTCTGGGTATTTTCTAGTAAAATTTTGTTAAAGATTTTCAGATAGTAATCCATTTGATCTTCCGTTAACGCTTTGTTCAGTCCATCCAGGGGATCGGTCGTGGGTGGCATGGCTACCACTTCTTCTATGGGGACACTAGCAGGTATAAAGTGGGAAATAGGGTGGGCAATAAAGCCATCGGTATCTTTAATAAAATTCCAAATAAACTGCCAGGTTGCTTGTTGAGGAGTGCCGCTTTTGTCCACCAAGGCAGATTCAATTTGAATGTGTGACCGGTATAAGATCTTAGCTTGAGGATTGGCCCGTCTAATATACGGCACTAAGCCCGCCGGTTGCGGATCATCAATCACCACTACGTCAGCGTCTTTAAGTACCGGCATCAAGAGCTCAGCATTTTCGGCAATCCAAGTAGTGTACACGGATTGGTCCATCTCGGTCAGCTTAATGTCCGGGTCGGCTACCGCTTGCAAGACATTGTGGAACTTGGTTTTAGTGACGTCAAAAGCTTCAGCTCTTTCCAAAAGCACATGCCAGTGAGCGTCGACAC
>DASVCZ010000011.1:0-2519 GCA_036381335.1 Patescibacteria group bacterium
TATTAATGCTACTCCCAAGCATCAATCTTTTTTTAGTCACCTCTTTTTCACTTCACACACTCCTCACCCCCCCCTCATAGACTGTCAAATCATCTTTAAATCAATTACTCGTCCTCGGGGGTATCTCCAAATAGAGAAAGACGTGATTGCCACCGAGGACACATTTTACATCAGTGACACCCAACAGCACCTTGCTGAGATCTCCTGGCAAAAGTTGGAGGGCAATCAGCTTGTTTTTATAGTTGATCCCGATTTCGATCTTTATTATTTCTATACTTTTATTTTGGAACCCCTACTTATCATTAAAGCCAGCCACCTTGATATCTTATTTGTTCACGCAAGTGCGGTGAGTCAAGCGGGCAAAACCTGGTTATTCCCTGCCTGGAGAAATACCGGAAAAACACATTCTATGCTCACTTTAACCCAACAGGGCTACGCTTTTACCGGGGATGACTACTGCGTAGTCAGGGGTAAGACTGTCTATTTATATCCCAAAAAAGTAAACTTGTTTTCATATAACTTCTCCCAGTTTCCTCAAATTTTTGCCTCTCTGGATGTGATGACTCGCTGGCGACTGAAGATAATATTAGCAGGTAAAATCTTACTTAGACAGTTATCGTCTAGGCTTGGACATCCTTTCAGCAAAATCTTGTATCGACTCTCGGAACTAGCAGAAGTGGCCACTAACGTCACCCTTAGCCCTGAAGCAGCAGGTATCCCGGTGGCCAGCCAAGGCCAATTACACCAACTTGTCTTGCTTCAAAAAACCACTAAACATCGAGGAAGGACAAAACTGACTGAGGATGAGTTAGCTGAAAAACTGTGGCAGGTCATCCAATACGAACTAAAAGATTTTTTTGAAACGTATCATAAATATCAATACTTATTTCCTCAACAGAGGGTGGCTGAGATAGAATCATTTGAACAAACGTATCGGCAATTGGTTAAAAAGCTTTTAATTAAACCTCAGCTCCAGTACTTTTCTGAAAAAGAACCACTTTCATTATGATAGTCTTTATTCATCACTCTGTTAATCCTTATCGAGTGGCTTTTTTCAATCAACTGGCCAAAACAAAACTCTCTTTCACGGTCTATTTTTTGTCGGCACCCGCTAAAAACAGACAGTGACAAGTTAACGATTTTAAACTTACTTTTAATCATGTATTTCTAGATGGTTGGAAAATATACATTCCCGGGAATGATCATAGCTATTTCCAACTCAACACCGATGTCTGGCAAGCTCTTTCGCATGATAAGCCTAGTCTGATTATTACTATTGGCTGGAATTATCTGGCTACTTTCATCGCACTTGGATATGCACTAATGCTTAAAATACCATTTGTGACATGGAGCGAAAGCACCGCTTACGAAAAAAGTTGGCAACGGTGGCTAACCTTGCCACTCGTCAAGTTTTTAGTTAGATCTTCAACCGCCACTATAGCTGCAGGAAGCCGAGCCAAACAGTATTTGCTTAGCCTGGGAGCACGTGCTGATTCTTTGTACATAGCCTGGTACACAGTTGATACTACTACCTTGACTGACAATTCCAAACACATCACCTCCAAGCAAAAGCAACAGCTCAAAAGCAAGCTGAATATTCCTGACACGCACCTGGTAGTCTTGTATGTGGGACAGTTTATTGAACGAAAAGGACTACTACAGCTCCTGCAAGTCGCAGCCTCTCTCAAAAATGATTTGGTTTCTATTATTTGTGTCGGGTACGGACCTCTCCAAACAAAGATGCAAACATATAAAAAAACACACTCACTCAAAAACCTTCATATTCAGACCTATGTTCCTAATCAGAAAATCCACGAATTTTATACCTTGTCAGATGTGTTTATTTTGTTATCTTTAGAAGAGACCTGGGGATTAGTAGTCAACGAAGCCATGGCAGCTGGAAAGCCGGTAGTAGTGTCAAAGTATGCGGGCTCAAGTGATGATTTGGTTAAAGGCAATGGCTATATTGTTGATCCGAACAATGTGGAAGACATAGCGGGAAAAATTCGGTATATGGCCACTCATCCTCAACAAAGAAAGCAAATGGGCCAAAAAAGTGAAAAAATTATTGCAACGTTTACCTTAGCTCAGAACTGTAACGTTGTCTCAGAAATTGCTACTACCTATGCCTAACTTTTTATACCAAGTTGCTAAAACAGGATATCTTTTCTATTTTAGCTTGTATCATGAATTTCATTTCAACCTGATTGCATACTTTAAAGCACTCTTATGGTTTTTCCGCGATTATTTATTCTATTTGTTGGGAAAGCGCAATCCTAAGCAGTCGCTGTCACTTCTCAATACCACTCCTGTCTTGGCAGATAAAACAAGCCACCATCCCATAGAGCCCATTTACTTTTTGCAAGATGCCTGGGCGGCGGGGCAGATTTTTTCCTATCGACCCAAGCACCATTATGATGTGTCATCCTACGCCAAAACCATGGCTATCATTTCACAGTTTGTACCTACCACTTTTATCGATTTGAGGCCTCTTGATATCAAACTCCCAGGCTTAACTA
>DASVCZ010000012.1:0-4701 GCA_036381335.1 Patescibacteria group bacterium
TGTCTACTTGATATAAACGCCGCCAAAATGGGTGTGGAATCTAACCAAGCAGTCGTGTGAATAACATGCGGCAAAACGTATCCATCTTTATTCACAGGCTTACTTTCTTTACACAGATCAGCCTTTCTTTTCAACAGCAAGTCACACGCAATCCACTGACTTATCCTCAAGTTATCCACAGTCGGTGAATAACTTACCGTGAGATAGCACTTAATGA
The DNA here is from genome assembly GCA_036381335.1 of Patescibacteria group bacterium. GTDB lineage: Bacteria > Patescibacteriota > Microgenomatia > UBA1400 > PJMF01 > DASVCZ01. The sequence goes on from DASVCZ010000012.1 coordinate 218, forward strand.
CATTCTTAAGGCCGATACATCGCGCTGTAAAAGGCTGTCATTCTTCATTTGTTCCTCGATTTTGCGAGTGGCGTGGAGGGCTGTAGTGTGGTCACGGTTGGAAAACCAGCGGGCGACTTCGGTCAAAGGGAGGCTTAAGTCCTCCTTGAGGAGAAACATGGCTACGTGGCGGGCGGTGACTAAGGATTGAACCCGGCGTTTGCCTTTGATAGCAGCTTGTTTAACGTGATAATGATTGGCCACAGCCTTAATGACATCTTGAGGGGTGACTCGGAGGCGTTGCTTAAGCGGCTGACCCTCACTTCGCAAGATTTCTTCTACTAGGTTGGCAGAAATTTCTTTCTTTTGCAGTTCCACGGCCGATTTTAAGCTTTTGATAATGCCTTCAATTCGGCGGGCACTATCGACTTTGGACGCAATTAGTTGGGCCACATCCATGGGAATGTGCAGATTAACGGCTTGAGATTTAATCAATAAAATAGCAGTCCGCAGCTCAAACGAGGGTTGGCCAATATCAATCATTAAGCCGGCTTCAAAGCGAGAACGCAAACGGTCTTCAATTAAATTAATCTCGTGTGGGGGCCGGTCAGAGGTTAAGACAATCTGGTGGGCTTGTTGGATTAAGGCGTTAAAAGTATGGAAGAATTCTTCTTGGACGGCAGTTTTACCGGCAATGAACTGAACGTCGTCAATTAAGAGCACTTGAGCTTTTCGGTATTTTTCTTTGAATCGAAGGGCTTTTTTGGTTTGTATAGCATTGACGATTTCATTAGTAAACTCTTCGCCTGTACAGTAGAGGATGGTGACGCTGGGGTCGGTTTTAATTATGTTGTTACCGATGGCGTGCATGAGATGGGTTTTACCGACGCCGACGCCACCATAGAGAAAGAGGGGATTGTAAGCGGTGCCAGGGCGCTGAGAGACGGCAGTCGCGGCCGCGTGGGCCATTTCGTTGGTGGTAGAGACGGCAAAGGTTTCAAAGGTGTAATCGGCGCGCAGGCCGGCCTGCCGCGCCACGACTTGTGCCCGATCCAGCGCCGCCGCTTGCAGGTTGTTCTGGGAGAAGAGGTCTTCCACCCGAGGTGAGGCCGCCATGGCGGCCGGGGCCGGAGTATTACTTCCAGCAGGCGGCGCGCTGTTCCTCACTCTCGGCGCGGACGAGGAAGGCGCAGCCATGGGCGAGCTAGAGGCAAACAACGGCTGGGTTTTCTGGGTCTCGGTGGTAATGGGGGTGCCGACGACGTAGGTTAATTCCACCTGTCGTCCGAGGGTGTCCTGCAGCGCTTGGCTGACTTGTGCGCCTAGGTTCTTTTTATAGTTTGTGGAGTGAAAAGCGGTGGGACTGGTGATGGTACAGACGGCTTGGTCGTCGCCAATTAACTCAATTTTAGTCACGGGGTTAGATAAGATCCAGGTATTAAAAACAGCCGGGCTGACTTGGAGTTGCAGTGAATTGCAGGTGTGGTGCCAAATTTCTTTGACTTCAGCTTCAGATAGTAAAAAGTGATCGGCCATAATAAAAACATCTATGAGTACTGTTAAGTAGAAGGCAGGGAAAGAAACGCTATGAAGTTATACACAGAGTTATTCACAACTGGCAAGGGGAGAAAAAGGGCTATTCACCCATGAGCCAGTCGAGAAGTGGTTACACAGAAAAAAAACGTTAAAAGGAGAGCTTTTTTCTCTCTCTAAATAAGGCTCTGATCTGACTTAGAGGCAAGGCAGGCAAGTCTTCAGTTTTTTTTATTAGTTTGAACACTCGAAATGTTTCATTTTTAGCATCGATATCTAGTGTAAACATGTTTTGATGATGAGAATTCAGTTGGGCGTCCCAGGCTTTTAAGAGCGGTTCTAGTTGACTTGTCGTTTGAAACAACAGGATGCCATTGTCCTTGGTCTTTTCATACAGCGTATGAATAAAGCCAAAAAGCAAAACGGCGTTTAAGGTATTGAGGCTTAATGGTAAGCAACTCAATCCACCATACGGTCGACACATTAAAAAATCAATTTTTTCATCTTTCAAGGTAGTTAAAAATTGGTCGACAGTATCAGGGCTAAAGACATTACCAGGGACTAAGTAAAATTTTTGAGTGTGTTCATCATAAATTTTTTCAAAGTCGGGTCGTTCATCTGATAAAGTCAAAGCAAAGCCTTTTTTGATAGATAGATCTTCTTTGTGGAGTTGCTCTTTAATCCAGCCTCCTGGTCCCAAGGCATCCACCACCACCAAGCCTTCTTTTGAGACCTGCATTAAAGGGTTTAGCTCAGCCACATCAAAGATGTGACTAAAAGTTTTTAAGTGAGACCTAAAGTTTTCGCCGTAGATACCCCAACTGGCTTCACGGTCGGTATAGCTCGTCACTATGTTTTCTTGGGTTCTAGCCAAGCTAGCCCAAAAATCATCGTGAGGTCGGCGTCTAAATTGAGGCTGATTTTTTTTCTTATCTAACCGACTAAATGCTTGTTGTAAAAGCCGAGATTGTTCGGATTGACTACTCATATGCTGCTAATTATATCGTTAGTTGGCTGGCGGCGAGTAATCATCAATTGTGTAGTGTCCCGCTTGATTAGGAGTGGGGGAGGCTTGGGGAACGCTGGCTGGGGCCGTTGGTTTTTGAAGCGGTTGCTCAGCCGATGATAACTGCCCAGCTTCCTCTTGACCAAAAACTGTCTGAGGAGCCGGCGTAGTTGATTTTACAGGCGCAATTGGCCCCGTCGGCATATTCGTATTCCGTCGTTTTAACAACTCTTCCGGATTAGTGGTAATGACTTGGTGTTCCTCATCACTGGCCACCACTCTCAAAGCCACGTGGTTTTGGCCGGCAAAGAAAATACCTTCTCCAACTTCGGACGAAACCAAGAGTTGCCGTTCCCCCTCAGACAGATAAAACGTCTCCGATAAGACCGGAATGGACGCCGTCGATTGCTTCATCAAGAACTGGATGGAAGAGTTGGTGACGATAGCCTTGCCGTAATCAGTCTGCAAAAAGTCTTCTACGTCTTGAGTAATAGTAGTGATGCCCAAGTAGTACTTCCGAGCCCGCTTAACCATGCCATGGATAAAGGACGCACTGTCCTGGTGTTTCATGAAGTACCAGGCCTCGTCGATGATGAGCAGGCGCTTCTTTAAGTTTTTCTTAATCCGTGTCCAGATAAAGTCCAGGATAATGTACATGGCAATCGGCCGCAGGCCCTCTTCCATTTCTTTCACCGAAAAAACTGTTAATTGATTTTTAATGTCAAAGTTGGAGGGTTGGTCAAAAATGCCGCGGAAAGAACCGGTAATAAACTTTTCTAAGCGGGCTGCAATGTCGTTGGCTTCGGCGTTTTCCATGCCGATTAAAGCCTTGTATAAGTCTTCCATTAGCGGTGGTTCGTTGGTTTGAGTCGCGGGATCAGGCGTAATGCCTTTGGCTTTATAGGCCGCTACCAGCGCTCGGTCGAGGAGCGCGTCTTGAGTTGGTGTCATTTCACCCAACATGACTTTCAGCAAGCCGTGGAGGGAAATGATTTTTTGGCCTAGTTCATTTTCGCCTTCTTCGTAGAGATTCGACAAGTCGAAGGGGTTAATCTTGGTTTTGCCGCCAAAGGTAAAGTTGACGTACTCACCGCCCACAGCGTTACACATGTCTTCGTATTCGTGTTCAGGGTCCAGAATGATGGTGTCTAAGCCAAACATCAGTTGGCGCAGAATTTCTAACTTGACGGTGTAGGATTTCCCCGCGCCCGACTTGGCAAAGATGACCATGTTGGCATTTTCCATCTTGAAACGGTCAAAAATAACCAGCGAGTCGTTGTGCTCGTTAATGCCGTAGACGATGCCGGTTTCCATAGTCAGTTCAGACGAGGTGAAAGGGAAAGTGGTGGCCAGGGAAGTGGTATCCATGTTGCGGGTGACCAGCAATTTATCGCGACCGGTGGGGAGGGTGGTTTTAAAGCCCTCGTCCATCTGGAGGGTGGCGTTCTTCGACACAATTAAGAGGGATCCTAGCGTCGATTGAATATGTTTGGTGACGCGATCTAACTCAGCTTTATCGGGTGCCTGGAGGGTCAGATATAAGCCAAATTGGTAAAAATGTTCGGCGCCTTTGGCTAATTGTTCTCGAATTACCCGGGCGTCCTCCAACTTGACTTCGGTATTAATGTTACTGATTTTACCGGCCCGGATATCGGACTGGATTTCGGCTTCCATTTCGGTGATTTTGCGTTTTAAGTTATTTAAAATATCGGCGCTATCGACGGGAAAGACAAACATCGACACGTTCATTTGGTGAGGATAGTTGATAAGGGGGGCCAACCAGTTGGCGGGGACAGTTCGAGGGTAGCCGGCGACGAATAAGGTGCGAGTATAGGTGGAGTTAATTTTTTGATAGGTGAAGTCAACTTCTATGGCTTCTGGGGCAATAATATCTTGGGTGGTTACCAGACCTTGAGAGAACTCTTTTAAAATAGACTCATTTTGCTGTTGCTGCTGTTTCAATAAC
>DASVCZ010000013.1:0-5635 GCA_036381335.1 Patescibacteria group bacterium
GAAGTCCACTGGACCCATGAGGATGATGAACACGATCAACTGTTGAGTGCGCTCAACTTAGCCAAAGAATATTATCACTACTTGCTGACGGATCATGAGGTGGGCCAAGTGGCGCGAGATTACTTAAAAGAACGGGGCATTACTAAAGAGTCAATCACCTTGTTTCAACTGGGGTATTCCTTACCCAACTGGGATGGATTGGTCAAGTATTTGCATCATAAGAAAAAATATCCCTTGGAGTTGTTAGTCAAAGCGGGCTTAGTCTTGCAAAGCAAAGGTCGCTACTACGATCGTTTTCGAGGTCGGCTGATGTTCCCCTTGCGGAATCATCGAGGGCAGGTAGTGGGTTTTTCCGGGCGAGTGCTCGAGAAAGAAGTCAAGGAAGCAAAGTACATTAACTCACCAGAAACGGCCCTCTATCACAAATCCAAGATGTTGTTTGGGTTGAGTGAACTTTTTCAAGAGATTCGCAAAAAGCGCGAAGTGATCGTGGTGGAAGGTGAGTTTGATGTCATTTCTTCGGCCCAGGCTCATGTGAACTGGACGGTGGCGGTCAAAGGTTCGGCGCTGACAACCGATCAAGTTAAGTTACTGGAGCGGGTAGCCGATCGAGTCCTACTCTGCCTCGATACCGATGCCGCAGGAGTGGAAGCTACCAAGCGCGCCATTCAGGTCCTTAAAGATTCACGGTTGGAACTGCGAGTCCTGACTTTGCCCGAGGGTAAAGATCCCGATGAACTGGCGCGTAAAGATCCTAGTGCCTGGCGCGAAGTCAGCAAAACATCACGTTCATCTTATGCTTTTTTACTCGATATGGCACTCAAGATGCACGACCCCGCCACGCCGGAAGGAAAACGCCACATCATGAAAGAACTGGGCCCGGTCATCGTGGGCATTGAGCACGCGGTGGAGCGAGATTTTTACATCAAAAAACTAGCCGAAAGCTTAGAAGTCCGAGAAGCCGCCATTAGGGAAGATCTAAATAAAATCCAGCAAAAAGTGCTTCGCATAGCAGATAAAAATCCAGCGCCGCCAACCGAGGAAAATGATCAACACAAAGAATCACGACAGGAAAACTTGGAGAGATACCTCCTCTTTTTATGGCTCCACGATCCAGAATTATTTGGGCAACGCACACCTCAGTTAGCTGAGTTTAGTTGGCAGACTCCCGGAATTCGTCAACTAATTGAAGCTCTGCGTGCCAGCAGTCTAGATCAGTTACAAGTTGTGGCTAAGTCGTTACCGGATGATTTGCAATCATTACTCTTTGATATTTATTCTGAACCAGAATACGTGGCCCTGGCTGAGACTATTGATTTTGAAGCAGAGTGGAATCATACTTGGAAAGAACTCCAGTCATTTCAGGCTAAACAGAGAATAACTGCCATCACCGAAGAGTTGGATCGACTGGATGGCAAACCAGAGCTGACGCCTGCAGAAGAGCAGCGGCAGCAAGAACTGTTAAAAGAAATAGTTCTTTTAAAGAGAAAAGGCTAAATTCCCGCTTGACATCGCATACCCCCTGGGAGTATGCTCTTGTTACCTATGCCCACCGATAAAACACTAGTCCAGCTCAAGCGCATCCGTGGCCAACTCGATGGTATCATTAAGATGTATGACGACGAGCGAGCCTGTATCGATATCGTTCGCCAAGTGGTGGCTGCACGCGGTTCATTAGGCACAGTCGCTCGAGATTTGCTGACTGGTGAGGCCAATCGCTGCACCCGTGAGCAAAAGCCGGAACAACTGCAAGAAGTGTTAAAAGAATTATTTAGGTACTAAAAAATAATAAAATTGAATAATCCCGATAAATCGGGATGACATTCGCCCTTAAAAAAATTATAGGACGAATATCAAAGGAGACACTATGTCCGATAACCAAAACCAACCACAGGGAGCTACCCACTTAACACTTGCTGATTTCCAACAGCATGTAGATGCGACCAAAGGTGAGAACACGAAGCCACTTTTAGTCGACTTTTATGCTGATTGGTGTGGGCCGTGCCAGTTAGCAGCACCTGTGATTGACAAGCTAGCTGATGAGTTCCGCAGTAAAATCACTATTGCCAAACTCAACGTCGATGAAGCCAACGAAATTGCCAGCGAACATGGAGTCATGAGTATTCCCACCGTCATTATTTTCAAAGATGGCCAAGAGTACGACCGCAAAATTGGTTTCCCAGGTGAAGATGGGTATCGGGCCATGGTGGAGGGAGTGAGTGAGTAACTAAGTGGCTAAGTAATTAAGTGACTAAGTTACTAAGTTTCTAAGTTACTAAGTAATTGGCACTTCGAATCTATGGAAAAAACTAACGTCGCTATTATTGGTTCTGGCCCCTCTGGGTATACCGCCGGAGTCTACACCTCGCGGGCTAATTTAGCACCTGTCCTCTTTGCTGGTCAAAAAAGCGGTGGTCAACTCATGTGGACGACCGAGGTCGAAAACTACCCGGGTTTTAAAGATGGCATCACCGGTCCGCAATTAATGAGCGAGATGCGAGCTCAAGCGGAACGCTTTGGTACCAAGATTATTGACCAATTCATCACTGCTGTGGATTTCAGCCAGCGCCCGTTTAAGCTGTGGACTACCTACCCAGCTGGCAAAACAGGTGAGGATTTTGAGCGGGCTACCCCCGAACAATGGCAACAACTACAGGCAGAAATCAAGCAAAGCCAACCGGCCATCGAAGCCGAGGCTGTCATCATTACTACCGGAGCGTCATCCATAATGTTGGGAGTGCCGGGAGAGTTGGAATTCCTTGGCCGCGGAGTCAGTACCTGTGCCGTCTGTGACGCCGCTTTTTATCGTGATAAAGATACCTACGTCGTCGGCGGTGGCGATAGCGCCATGGAAGACACGTTGGCTTTAACCAAGTTTGCCAAAAGTGTGACTGTTATCCACCGGCGAGACGCCTTTAAAGCTAGTAAGATTATGCAAGACCGAGTTCTGAATCATCCCAAAGTCAAAGTCATCTGGAACAGCAGTGTGACCGAAGTTATGGGAGATAAAAAAATTACCGGTATTAAAGTTCAAACTCAAGAGCAAAATAGTCGGCCTCACGTCCAGGATCTATCCGCTGATGGTTTGTTTATTGCTATTGGCCACCGGCCGATGAGTTCGGTTTTTGCCGGTCAGATTGAGTTAGACAGCCACGGATATGTTATTACTCGTCAAAGTTACACTCAACAAGGAATTGACTGGGCTAAGCAAGCCATCGATGAAAAAGGTTTCATTCGCTTCCCCACCATGACGACGGTCGAAGGTGTGTTTGCTGGTGGTGATGTGGTCGATATTCGTTATCGCCAAGCGATTACTGCGGCGGGCCAGGGTTGTATGGCAGCCTTGGATGCCGAACGATGGTTGGAAGCAGTAGCATCATAAAAGCAGAAAGTAAAAAGAAGAAAGCAGAAGGCAAGTATGGCTGACGTCTATCAACAATCAGTAGACTTACATCGCAAGTTAGGAGGGAAGCTAGCTGTTCAATCGTTAGTCACCGTCACTAATCAGCAAGAGCTTTCACTGGCATATACCCCCGGAGTAGCTGAACCCTGCCGAGTCATTGCTAAAGATCCTGGGGCTAGTTTCGATTTAACTTGGCGTGGCCGGACGGTGGCGGTGATTTCAGATGGCTCTTCCGTTTTAGGATTGGGTAACATTGGGCCGGAAGCGGCCCTGCCAGTTATGGAAGGTAAAGCCTTACTCTTGAAAGAGTTTGGTGGGGTCGATGCCGTCCCCCTGGTCATAAATACGCAAGATCCTTCAGCGATTATTACTTTTGTCAAACAAGTAGCGCCTTCATTTGCCGGTATCAATTTGGAAGATATTGCTGCTCCAGCTTGTTTTGAAGTTGAAGAAGGATTACAAGAAATTGGCATTCCAGTGTTTCATGATGATCAGCACGGCACCGCCATTGTGGTGACGGCGGCGCTGCGCAATGCCGCTCAAGTGGTGGGCAAAGACTATCGCCACTTAAAAGTTGTCATCGTGGGAGCTGGCGCCGCCGGCCTAGCCGTTGGCAAAATGCTGCTGGGCTTAGACTGCAAGAGCAGTAGCTGCCGAAAACTACCTCATGTCGACCGGGTCGCCGATGTGGTGCTGGTGGATAGTCAAGGAGCTGTTCACCGCGATCGGTCGGACCTCAATCTTTACAAAATGGCGTTTGCTCTGGCGTCTAACACCGATCATCAGCAGGGTGGCTTGGCTGAAGTTGTCAAAGGCGCTGACGTTATCATCGGCGTCTCACGACCAGGCTTAATTACTCCGGATATGATCAAAAGCATGGCCGCCCAACCGATTGTTTTTGCGCTGGCCAATCCAGTGCCAGAGATCATGCCTGATGAAGCTCAGGCCGCTGGCGCGGCGATTGTTGCCACTGGCCGGAGCGATTTTCCCAATCAAATTAATAACGTCCTGGCCTTTCCAGGAATTTTTCGAGCAGTTATTAAAGGACGCCTTCCTCAAGTCACCACCGAAATGAAGTTGGCCGCAGCTGAGGCGTTATCTAAATTGGTCATAGATCCTGATGCTGACAACATTATTCCTAAACCATTTACAAAGGATTTGGCAGAAAAAGTCAGCCAAGCAATTTTAAAGACTAACTCCTATGTCTAATCCACATACCAATGCTATCACTCAACTTAATCAAGTGGCCGATCTGCTGGCATCTCAATATCTGGAAAAAGCACGTTTTAAAGCGGCCATCAAAAAGTTAGCCGAACCCGATCGAGTAATTGAGGGTGTTCTCTCAGTCAAGATGGACGATGGTTCCACCCAAAAATTTCAGGCCTTTCGCTCTCAGCACGATAACGCCCGCGGTCCTTATAAAGGTGGTATTCGTTTTCACCAGAACGTGAGTCTAGCAGAAGTGAAAGCCCTTTCTACTTGGATGACGTGGAAGTGCGCGGTCACGGGCATTCCCTACGGTGGCGGCAAAGGTGGCGTCATCGTTGATCCCCGTCAACTCAGTGCAGGAGAACTGCAGCGCTTGAGTCGCGCTTATACCCAATTGATCGCCGATCAGATTGGCCCATGGACTGATATTCCTGCTCCCGATGTCAACACCAATGGTCAAATTATGGCCTGGATGGTAGACGAGTATGAAAATATCCAAAGCCAAAAACAGAACGCAAAAAATGAGAATCCACTGGCCACGTTCACTGGAAAACCCCTGGAATTGGGTGGATCCCAAGGTCGAGAAGAAGCGACTGGTTTGGGCGGAGTCTATGTGTTAGAGAAAGTGGCCGAAAAATTAGGGTGGCATCGACCACAGGATGTGACTATTGCCATTCAAGGATTTGGCAATGTTGGCTATTGGTTCGCCTATCACGCCGATAAACTTGGCTACAAAGTGGTGGCCGTTTCTGGTTCTCAAGGCGGCGTCTATGTAGAGAAAGGTTTAAACCCGGAGCAGACCTTAGCATGCAAAGAGAAAAACGGTACCTTAGCTGGCTGTCTGTGTGTCGAAGATACGTGTGACATCAGCCTCGGCCAAGAAATCTCCAACCAAGACCTGTTGGAATTGGACGTTGATGTGTTAGTGCCTTCGGCTTTAGAAAATGTCATCACTTCCGAAAATGCCTCTCGCCTCAAAGCCAAGGTCATTATTGAAATGGCTAATGGCCCGGTAACACCGGA
>DASVCZ010000014.1:0-19632 GCA_036381335.1 Patescibacteria group bacterium
AAAAGTAAACTTCCTAATAAACCCAGAAGAACTCTAAATAACTTTTCTATAAATAAGACGTTATCCATATATGCTTGTTGAACTATTGAAACTGCAGCCATTCCTTTGGCTAAATCTAGAAAGTATTCTACTAATGAATCAATTTGCTTATCAGAAAATATTAACTTCATTGATCTAGTGTAAAGCACAATGGTGGCAAGAAGGTGGCAAAATGCGAGCAATTTATGATATACTGCTTTCGTAACGTTGATCGACCTTTGGCCAGTCGGGAGTTACAGACAAATTGAAAGACGCTCCGCGCAGTGGATGACATCGCGAAGCAAGTAGGGTGGAACCATCCGCAGCTAGTCTCCGGGTCCCTACAAGGTATATAGTATACTTTGTGGGGTTTTTTTATACCTCCACAGGAAAGGCACCATGCCCAACCAACCTACTTTAGATGAAATTACTTCGCTGGCTAAACGCAGAGGTTTTGCCTATCCCACTTCCGAAATTTATGGTGGATTGGCAAACTCCTATGATTACGGACCGCTGGGAGCTGAACTGCTCCGCAACATCCGCAACTTGTGGTGGCAAACATTTATCACGCGCCGGCCCGACATGGTGGGACTTGATTCTGCCATCATGCAACATCCTCAAACTTGGGTGGCATCAGGACACGTCGCTTCTTTTAGTGATCCCCTAGTAGAAGACAAAGTCACCCATAAGAGATATCGAGCCGATCACTTAATTGAAGCTTGGATTGAAAAATCTGCCGATAAAAATCTGCCCGTGATTATTGTGGAAGATCTCACAGTGACCGAAATGGCAGCTTTTATTAAAGAACATAACATTAAAAGTCCTGATGGTAATGAGCTAAGCGAACCTAAAGCCTTTAACTTGCTTTTTGAGACCTCCATTGGTGCTGTCAGCGGTGAGAAGTCAATTATGTATCTCCGAGGAGAAACAGCCCAAGGTATTTTTGCTAACTTCAAACAAGTTTTGAACTCCACCCGGGTGCAATTGCCCTTCGGAGTTGGGCAGTTGGGAAAGAGTTTTCGCAATGAAATTACCACCGGTCAGTTTGTCTTCCGCACCTTGGAGTTTGAGCAAGCCGAAATTGAGTACTTCTTTAATCCTCATGAAACCAACTGGGAAGAACTAATGGCGAGCTGGAAAGAAAGCATGTGGTTCTTCATCAAAGACGTGCTGGGCATTAAGGAAGAGAACCTCCGCTGGCGGCGTCACACCGACAAAGAACGTAGTCATTACAGTAAAGACACCTATGACCTAGACTACAACTTTTCCTTTGGCTGGAAAGAACTCTGGGGAGTTGCCTATCGGACCGACTACGACTTGAAACAGCATATGGAACATTCCGGTGAAGACTTGCGCTACACTGACCCTTATACCGGTGAGAAGTTCATTCCTCATGTCATGGAACCGGCGTTAGGTATTAATCGGGCGCTGTTAATGGTCTTGACCGATGCCTACTGGCATGATGAAGCGCGCAATCGAACTGTCCTCAAGTTAAGTCCCGCCTTAGCCCCTTACAAAGCGGCCATTTTTCCGTTGGTCAAAAATAAACCAGAAATCGTGGACAAGGCTAAAGAAATCTACAGCCAGTTGAGTCAACACTTCGCTACCGACTGGGACGATCGGGGCAATATTGGGAAACGATATCTCTACCAGGACGAAATGGGAACTCCTTTCTGTATCACGGTCGATTATCAGACTTTAGAAGATCAAACTGTTACCGTCCGGGATCGCGATACCACCGACCAAGAACGAATCCCCGTTACTCAGCTCACCACCTACCTCGAGAATAAAATCAAGTAAGGGTTGCATCTAGCTCCGGTTTTCGAGATACTAAAAGGACTTATGAAAAAACAACAACTCATTATTGCTGGTGTAGTAGTTGCTCTCTTGCTCATTGTGGGCGGTGGCTTTGCGTTCATGAAAATGAGCGGCGACAAGCCAGCTGAACAAACCCAAGATGAGAAGAAGAAAAAAGTCTCTCAACCGGTCAATGTCATTCCAGTGGAAGAAAGACCTTACTTACGAATCGTCCCTGTTGATGGGCGCAATCTCGACTTAGTAGCAGAAGTGATTAAAAAACCTGCCGATCTTTTAGAATACGAATTAGAATATCAGGCAGGCACTTTGCTCCAAGGGGCATTTGGGGAGCTGGAACTAGACTCATTGCCGGCCACTACTCGCATTCTCTTAGGTAGTTGTAGTGCTGGTGGCGCTTGTACCTATCATGAAGATGTAAAAGGTGGCTCACTAGTTACTCGTTATGCCGGTGAAAACGAATACGCTTTGAAACAAGAGTGGCGTTACCTCGAAAACACAGCTCGAGATACGGGAGTCAGCTCCAAAGATGCTAAGTTCCAACTGGAAGCTCCAGGGTTAGCTCAGCAACGGGTGATTATTGTTTTTAACAGCCCGGGCTATCCTGAAGGGCTAACTGGCACTCCTGTCTCTGATCCTTACTCACTAGAAACCATGGGCACGTTGTCGGGAGAAGGGGAGTTGACCATGCGGGCTAACGAAGAGGGTGATCTGACAATCATGGGCTGGGATGGTAGTACGTGGAATGAATTCGAGACCACAGTTGATGGCAAAGAAGCTAAAGCGACCGTTGATTTGATGAAGCTGTATGTGGTGGTGAAGAAGTAATCGAGCAAATATTACAAATACTCCGCCATCGCATCTACAATTGTCTTAGCCATTAAAGCACCTAATTGATCTCCAGTCTTCATATATTCAATTATACTTTCAGAAACACCCTTTTCAGCTTCGAGTTTTAATAAGGCCCACTGTGTGTTGAGTCGTTGGATTTCTTCTCTGGTTTGTTCTGAAACTAACTCTAATAATTGAGTGTAAATAGTATGAAGTTTTTGCACTTCTCTACATCGTAAATTGCTCGTCTTTCATTTCGAACTGACATATGACTGCCCTTCATTTATCTGATATGACTTAGAAATATATTGCCGTTCAATATTTTTGTCAACAGCAAGCAATATTCCCCAGAGTATCTAGTGATCATTTATATAGTGCTCAAGGAATAGAACTAACCAAACTTAAAGTAATCAAAAGTTGGTAATTTTGAATTTCGAACTTCTAAATCTTTATTTAGTCGATTCCAACCGGAGTAATTATTAAGAGTTATTGTTCCTTTTGTATTAACTATGAGTATACCTCCGGGAACAGTTTGATAAGACAAAAGTTCCAATAATAACTCAACAGTTTCTTGATTAGAAAAAAGATATTCAACTCCGATGGCAGTAATAAATCCGAATGGATTCACACTTTCTTTAGCACCTTTATCCTCTTTTACTCCAGTTAAAAAAGTGAAAATTCCCTGTTCAATCAAGATAGCTTTAGTTTCAAGCTCAGTCTTTAAATAGTCACTGAAATTTCTATCTACTAACATCACTTGCTTATTCGAAATATAACCCATGAGAGAGGCAAGAGTTAATTCACATTGTGCTGATCCCGCTCCTAGTGCCAAAAAACTTCCTTCCTTATTAAAAGGTTGATTTATTAGAGTTTGAAGCCTAAACAAAAGCAAATTAGCAAAATTCGCAGGAGTAATATTTTTGAGCACATCTCCTGAGTGTTTCTTCTGATCAATTATATGTGCTTCTTTGAAGGTCATAAATTAGACTCTTTGTAAAATCATCACCACGTCGCTTTCTTGCGATTTGAGATACTTCCACCCAAGAGCAAGTAAAATATCCTCAGAAGGAAAAAAGTATTGGGGGAAAGCATAAAAAATCCCACCTGGTTTTACAATTTCGGATAATTCAGTTAAAACGGCAATCAATACACTTTTATCTCGCAAAAAGTAATCCATACCAAATGCAGTTACCATTGTAAATTTTAAATTGAAAAACTCTTTGTAATTAAAGAGAAAATTCAGTAAACCAAAAGGAATTACTTTGGCATCCACTGAATCAAATTCTTTCAAATTTTCAAAAATATAATCACCAAATTCTTTATCTAGTAGATAAATCTTATTAGCTGAGAAACCAAGTTTATTAGCAAAAGATAATTCAGCGATTGCCCCACCAACTCCACAGGCTAAATAGTTACCTTGCGTTAAGTCCTTTATGTTATCTCGACAGTAATAACTAATTTTCTCTGCTAGATCTCCCCCTTTATCAGGCCCATTTAAATAAATGTGGTTATCGGGACTTCGAGAGAATCTTTCGTGTTTTAGCAATTCTAGTTGATTCATCAAACTATATTATAGCTCTATATAAGTATTTGTAAATAAACTATGGGCTATTCAATTTTCCTTTAAATATTCTTTGACTAAAGTCCTAGCGCTCATGAGTTTACCCGAACAAACTTGCGGGTTTACTTGACGGCAATCAGTTGGCAAAATAGAGAAGTGGTAAATAATGGTAAAAGAGCAAAGAGAGAATGTTTATAGGTTTATACTATCACAATTTGGAAGACAAAGGTCGCCTCTCTCTGCCCAAACCATTTCGAGCTCAGACTAAAAATTGGATTGTGACTCGAGGATTAGACGGCGGATTGTTTGTGTTTAAGAAAGAAGACTTTGAACAGAAAATTGCTGAGTTAGCTGAGCGCACCTTCACAAAGAAACATAATCGTGACTTTATCCGGTTAATGGTTAACGAAGCTAAAGAGATTGAGCCCGATAAAAATGGTCGAGTACAACTGCCCGAGTACTTGATAGAATACGCCGCTCTCGAAAAAGAAGTAGTGGTAGTAGGTAGCTTTACCCACTTGGAAATCTGGGACCGAGATCGCTATCACAAGTACGTTGACAGTTTAGAAGAAAACGCCGAAGCAATTGCCGAAAAGCTAACTGATGAACCAGACCGCTAAACACCAACCAGTCATGCTCCAAGAAGCTGTGGACGCGTTGAACGTTGAAGCCAATGCTTGGTATGTTGACGCTACCTTTGGCCGAGGCGGACACACTCAAGAAATTCTTAGTCGTGGAGGCAAGGTGATTGCCTTCGATGTCGATCAACAGGCAATTGAGTATGGCCAATCGAAGTTCGCTGATCAAATTACTGAAGGCAAACTCAAGTTAGTCAGAGAAAACTTTGACCGCTTGGAATCTACACTCGATCGTGACCAAAAAATAAGCGGTATCCTCTTCGACTTCGGGACGAGCGTTGATCAGTTAACAGATGACGAACGAGGCTTCAGCTTTGATTCAGACGCCCCACTGGACATGAGAATGGACAACCGCTTAGGTGTGACCGCTGCTGACCTACTGAATGTACTACCTGAGAAACAACTGGCTGACCTCTTCATTGAGTTCGGCGGCGAGCATCAAGCTCGATCCATCGCTAAAGCCATTGTTCAAAATCGAGAAAAGGGCCAACCTCTGACAACAACTCGAGGTTTAGCAGATCTAATTATTCGGACTAAAGGCCGTCGCGAAGCACTCCATCCCGCTACTAAAGTCTTTCAAGCTTTGCGCATTGCTGTCAATAGTGAACTAGACGCTATTGAAGCTGCCTTGCCTCAAGCTTGGAATATTTTGCAACCAGGTGGTCGAATAGTCACGATTGCGTTTCATGAAGGAGAAGACAGACCTGTCAAACATATCTTGAAAAAATGGGTGGCAGAGGGAAAAGGCACCATCATTACCGACAAGCCTTTAACCCCTAGCCCCGCAGAAGTAGCAACTAACCCGCGAGCTCGCAGTGCTAAGCTCCGGATCTTTGAAAAGGCCAGAGGCCTTTAAAAAAATAAAATGAAACACACCTTACTTGCCAGCTACTACATTCTTTTAGCCTTAATCATTGGCGTCAAAGTGGCCGATACCGTTTACAAAGGCAGCATTACCATTGCTCAAGCTCAAACACTGGAAGTATTGCGAGAAGAGAAAACCAGTTTGCAAAACTCAGTTTCTAGTCTGACTGAAACATTAGCCAATCAAACTGCTGTCTCTACTGTCTTAGCTAGCGACCTCACTCAAAGCTTCCAGCCTATCACTCAGCCTGTTAGTATTGAAGCCTCCACCGAGTTAGCCCAACGATGACATCGCGACTCAATTTTGCCTTGGTCTTTTTTTACTTCATGTTTTTTTGTATCGTGGCTCGGCTGTACTACTGGCAAATTATCAAGCGTTCGAGTTTACAAGTGGCAGCTCAAGAGCAGTATCAACGAACCATTACTGCTCAAGGGAGTCGAGGTCGGATATATACTGCTGATAATTACTTATTGGTCGACAATGTCACCGTCTACCGACTCTTTGCACAACCTAAATTGATCGAACAGTCCCCCTCTGAGCTGGCAGATAAGCTACTCCCGCTACTATTAACTGACAGTCGGGAATACCAACAGGCCACTGGCGACGCCAAACTGACCGTTGAAGCCAATCTTAAAAACACTCTTATCAGTAAATTGGAACAAAAAGAGAGCAACTGGGAATCTCTATTCCGTCAAATTTCAGAAGAAACCAAGCAGAAAATCACGGATCTGAACGTGTACGGGCTAGGTTTTGATCCTTATGAGATTCGCCATTATCCTCAAGCGTCTATGGCCGCTACTGTCACCGGGTTTGTCGGCAAAAATGACTTGGGAGAAGACGTCGGATACTTTGGAATTGAAGGAGCTCTCAATCGTGAATTAGCAGGCAAAGAGAATACCCAGATTTGGCATAAAAATGCCTTGGGGCTGGTAGGAGTTCTGGAAGGCGAACCGGCTCAAAACGGCCGTGATATTTCACTCACTCTTCGCCGTGATATCCAGCACACACTTGAAACTACCTTAGCCAAAGGCATGGAAAAGTATGGCGCCCAGGCTGGAGAAGTGATTGTCATGGATCCTAAAACCGGCTTTATCTTGGGGTTTGCTACTTCTCCTAAATATGATCAACAGTATTTTTATGAATATGATCCTGCTCTTTATAAGAATCCCAGTGTGGCCAATACTTTTGAACCAGGCTCTACCTTTAAAGTATTGACGGTGGCAGCGGGCATTGATGCGGGGGCCATTACTCCAGAAACTACCTGTCCTCGCTGTGATGGACCTCGAACAATTGGCAAATACACACTTAAAACCTGGAACAATGAGTATCACCCTGATATCAGCATGAAGGAAGCGCTGGCCAAGTCAGATAACGTGGCTATGATTTACGTGGCGGAAGAGTTAGGAGCCGACACACTTCAAGAATATATTAAAAGATTTGGCATTGGCACCCATACCCTAACTGACCTCCAAGAAGACATTGACTCACCTTTTCCCCAAAAATGGGGGCCGGTAGAACTGGCAACCATTTCTTTTGGCCAAGGTATCAGTACTACTAGTTTGCAGCTGATGAGAGCCATTAGTTCGATTGCTAATCAAGGGGTGATGATGCAACCTCAAATTGTGAGTGCCGTCACTAATCCTGTAACGGGCGAAAAAATCATGGCTGAACCGAGAGAAGAAGCGCGGGTCGTCTCGCCTCAGACCGCTCAAGCGGTTACGGAAATGATGGTCTATGCCGCTGAAAAAGGCGAAGCCCAGTGGATTGCTGCCACCGGCACTCATACCGTAGCGGGCAAAACGGGGACTGCTCAGATTGCGGTTGACGGTGCCTACGACCCCGAGAAAACCATTGCTAGCTTTATTGGCTTTGCTCCGGCAGACGACCCTCAATTCATTATGTTGGTCAAGTTGAGAGAGCCTCAAAGCTCTATTTGGGCCTCGGAAACGGCGGCTCCCCTCTGGTATGAAATTGCCAGTAAGCTATACCTACTTCTCAACATTCCCCCAGATAAGTAAGCATAGCTAGCAACGATCAGGCAAGCTATAATACGTCTATGTTTGACTATCTGCTATACAAGCTCAAACGCCCATATCACCTGGTTAAAACCGGCCTCTTCCAGGGGTTGCCAGCCCAGGTAACGACAGGCTTTCCAGCCCGCAAACTTACCATCATTGCCCTCACTGGTACCGACGGTAAAACTACTTCTTCCACCTTGCTCTACCACATCCTCAAAAGTGCCGGCAAAAAAGTAGCTCTTATTAGCACTGTGGCCGCCTATATCGGCGACGAACGCATCGATACCGGTTTCCACGTCACTTCTCCTGACCCTGGCCAGTTGCACCGTTTGTTGCGCCGGATGGTGAAAGAAGGCATCGAGTACGTGGTCCTAGAAACAACTTCACATGGGATATACCAGTATCGAACCTGGGGCATCACGCCGACTATTGCCGGAGTCACCAACATCACTCATGAACACCTAGACTATCATTTGTCTTACGACGAGTACGTAAAAGCTAAAGTACTCTTACTCAACAAATCTAAAAAAGTAGTCCTTAACCGTGATGATGAATCCTTTACCCATATCAAAAAACATCTCCGCAAAAAAGCATCTGTCCTAACCTATAGCAGTACTCAACGACTTCATCCTCATGTTGCTCAAAGTATTAGCCAACGTTTTTCTCAACCTTACAACCAAATGAATGCCCGTTTGGTCTATACCATTAGTAAAGAGTTGGGCCTGACTGCAGAAGAATTTAGCCAGGCTCTACCTACGTTCCCTGGCGTACCTGGCCGAATGGAAGAAGTCAAACTGGGACAACCGTATAAAGTGGTGGTTGATTTCGCCCACACTCCTCAGGCGCTCGAATCTACCTTAAAGACATTGCGGAGCGAACTATCTAAACAAGGAAAGCTGATTGCTGTCTACGGCTGTGCCGGGTTACGCGATCACCTCAAACGACCAATTATGGGTCGAATTGGTTCAGAGCTGGCTGACATAGCAGTTTTCACAGCCGAAGATCCCCGTACTGAAAATGTGTGGGACATCATTCGCCAGATGAAAGAAGGACTGGTAGATACACATAATAAAGTTGCCTCTATTCCATCCCGGAGAGCTGCCATTGAATTTGCTCTGGCCACAGCCAAAAAAGGCGATACTGTAGCCATTCTAGGCAAAGGACACGAGCAGAGTATGGGCTTTGGGACTACGGAAGTGCCGTGGAATGATACGCAAGTAGTGACAGAATTATTAGCTTAAATGACTATGAAAAAAGTTGCCGTCATCGGTGGGGGCACAGGAATTTTCCCCGTTACCAGCGCCCTTAAACATTTGCCAGTAGATGTATCTACCATTGTGGCTGTCTCTGATTCTGGTGGTTCGACCGGCCGCATCCGAGATGAGTTCGGCTTCCAACCCGTGGGGGATCTGCGCCAATCACTGGCAGCCTTAGCTGAAGACGAAGGTCAAGAATGGATTCGCAAATTATTATTGTATCGTTTTGAAAAGGGGACTGGTTTAAAAGGTCATAACTTGGGCAACTTAATTTTGACCGCCCTCCAGGACCTAACCGGCACTACCAGCGAAGCTCTCTACCGAGCCCAACAAATTTTTAGGCTAGAAGGGACAGTGATTCCGGCCACCGAACAAGTGGTAGATCTAAAAATTGAGTTTACCGATGGCAGTACTGTGATTGGCGAAGATACCCTAGATCGCGACACAGACTCACCCATGCCCATCAAAAAGGTCTCCTTAGTTCCAGCAGCACCCATTAATCCCTATGCCCAAGAAGCAATAGCAGAAGCCGACTACGTTATTATCGGGCCAGGTGATTTTTATGCTAGTTTAATGGCAGCTTTGGCACCTCAGGGTACAGCTCAAGCCTTTGCTAAAAGCCAAGCTAAAATTGTCTATATTATGAACTTGATGACACGTCGCACTCAAACAGCACATATGACTGCCCATAATCACGTACTGGAGATTGAACGGCATTTGAAAAAACCAGTTGACTTAGTCATTATGAATGCTGGTCAGATTCCAAAATCGATCCTAAAACGGTATGCTGCCGAACACGAATATCCTGTGACAGATGATTTAGAAGACGATAGCCGGGTAGTGAGAGCTGACATCATCAGTGATGCTGTCTATCAAGCTAGCCAAAGTGACACTGCCCATCGATCTTTATTACGCCATGACAGTACCAAATTACAGCAAGTACTAAAACGCATTTTAAAATGAACATTCTTGAGCATCATCATTTTCATTTAGTTGGCATCAAAGGCGTAGCCATGACGGCATTGGCTCAGTGCTTAATTGACGCTGGGAAAACAGTTACTGGCAGCGACGTGGCAGAAAAATTTGTGACTCAAGAAATTCTTGATCGTCTACCTGTAGAGATCCACACAGGGTTCACAAATACTCTTCCTGCAGGAACTGAGTGCGTTATTTATACTTCAGCCCACAATGCTCAAGATAACCCTCAAGTCCAAGCCGCCCTCTCTCAGAACATACCAACACTTTCGCATGCTGAAGCGCTAGCTTCACTCTTTAATCAAAAGCACGGGATTGCTGTCTGTGGTGTGGGCGGCAAATCAACTACATCCGCCATGATCACTTGGATTCTTGAAAAAGCTGGCCTTAAAAGTTCTTTTACTATTGGTGTCGGCAATGTTCCTGGTCTGGAAAAAACTGGCCAATGGTCAGAAGAAAGCAAGTACTTTGTAGCCGAAGCTGATGAATACGTAACTGATCCGGCAGGCGCTCGCCGTGGCGAAAACTTTGTACCTCGCTTTGCCTATCTAAAGCCTTTCATCACCGTCTGCACTAATCTCAAATTTGATCACCCTGATGTCTATCGCGACTTCGAACATACTAAAGAAGTTTATCGAGAGTTCTTTAATCAAATAAAGCCAAATGGATATTTAATCGTTAATGGTGACGATGTCGAACTATGGACATTAGCTAAAGAAGTTGGAAAAAAGCGCTCAGATATCCACGTCATTAGGTATGGTGAAGCTGCACATTGCGATATCCAACTTCGAGGGTATACCTCTGACAACGGAGTAGCCATAGGTAACGTTTTTATTGCTGACCCTTTCCGGATTGAACTCAACCTTCCAGGAAAATTTAACATGTTAAATGCGGTGGCAGCTTTGGGAGTCATCTATACACTTACACATTTAGAAAAAGAACCAATTGCACTAGATAAAAGTATTCAAAGTCTAACTTCCTTTCGTTCCACTAAACGCCGGAGTGAGTTTATTGGCGAAAAAAATGGCGTTAAGTACTACGACGATTATGCACATCACCCCAGTGAAGTAGCCAGTATTATTAAAGCCTTCCAAGAATGGTTTCCTCATCAACGGGTAGTGGTAAGTTTCCAGTCACATACTTTTTCCCGCACAAAAGAACTCTTTTCTGAATTTGTAGATGCTTTAGGCCAAGCACAGGAAATAGTAATGGTAGATATTTTTGCATCTGCTAGAGAAGCGTATGACTCATCAGTCAGCTCCGATTCTCTCTGCCTAGCAATTAAAGACAAATACCCTGCAGTCACCTGTCAGAATCTAAAAACAATTGATACTTTAGCTGACTGGTGTCATCATACGTTAAAACCTGGAGATATCTTTCTGACCGTGGGGGCAGGCGATATCTACAAAGTGCATGATTTAATTTAGTTGATATCTATGACCAACCTACAACAACAACTCAAAGACCATTTTCCCGGCTTTAACTTTAAGTACGATTTTCCTTTGGCATCATTGACGTATTCCAAAATTGGCGGGCCAGCTGAAGTTTACATTGAGTTAAAAGATCGACGCAAAATAATTGAATTAGTCAAGTTCTGTCGCCACAACCAGATCAAGCTAACCATTCTTGGTGGAGCTAGTAATGTGATCGTAGCTGACGAGGGTATTGACGGGGTCACTCTTAGCCTAGCCAACGACGAAGTAAAGGTTACTTCTGAGATCATAGACGACAAAGAAGTAATTGAAGTCGGCGCCGGCGTTAAGACGGCGTTGCTGGTCAGGCAGACGGTGGACCTAGGGTACACGGGCCTGGAATACTTCCTCGGTGTACCTGGTAAGCTCGCCGGCGCCATTTATAACAATGCTCACTATCTCCAAGATTTAGTGGGTGAGCATGTGACCGCCGTGGAAGTCATTACCGTGAAGGGAGAAACCCGCTGGTTGAGTCAAGCTGAATGTGAGTTTAGTTACGATTACTCTCGCTTCCACCACACTCAAGAAGTGATTTTAACTGTTAGGTTTGCGCTCGCTAAAGGCAATAAGGAAGAGTCCTTAGCCAAAATCAAAGAAGCCACTCTTTATCGGGCTCAGACTCAACCTCTAGGTATGCCTAGCTCAGGATGCATTTTTCAAAATACACCTAATAACGATCATTTACGGCAGCTATTTCCTCAATTCGCTGAACGTAGCCATGTGCCAGGCGGCTTTCTGATCGACCAAGCCGGACTAAAAGGAGAACGAGAGGGAGATTTGGAAGTCAGCCATAAACACGCTGCTTTCTTTGTCAACCATGGGCATGGAACAGCTGCCGATTTACAAAAATTGATAACTAAAGTCAAGCAGCGCGTTAAAGACAAATTTGGAGTAGAATTAGAGGAAGAAGTCTTTTATTTAAGCTAATGACTACACATACTAACCAACCATACTTCACTATTACCGGCGGTACTCCACTCCATGGCTCTGTCCGGGTTGGTGGCGCCAAGAATGCTTCCTATAAATTAATGATTGCTGCTTTGCTGGGTGACAGTGAATCACGGTTGCTCAACTTCTCTCACATCAGCGACGTAGCCTTAGTCAGAGATATCATCAATTATCTGGGTGGTCATGCGTATGAAGCAGGCGAGCGGGCTATTTTTATTGATCCTACTAATTTAACATCTCCCCGGATTAAGCCAGAACACGGAGCTCAAGGTCGCTTCTCAACTATGTTTATTCCTGCATTGCTCCATCGATTTGGTCGAGCAGAAGTCCCCCAGCCTGGTGGGGACAAGATTGGCAAACGAGACTTAGACCGGCACTTTGATGGTCTGAAAGCTCTTGGCGCCGAAATTCGAGTGGAAAATGGGATCTATATTGCCACTACGAACGGCCTCAAAGGCGCGACGTACCGCTTCAAAAAGAATACTCACACCGGAACAGAAACTCTTATCATGGCTGCAGTTAAAGCCAAAGGCCGAACTATTTTAGAAAACGCCGCCGAAGAACCAGAAATTGACGACTTAATCACCTTCCTCAATTCCATGGGAGCCTGGATTCGCCGTCGACCAAACAGAGTAATTGAAATTGAGGGCGTGGACCACCTTCAAGGCGCCATACACCGGGTCATGCCTGATCGAAACGAAGTTGTTACCTACGCCTGTACTGCTATTAGCACCAAAGGCGATATCGTGGTTGAGAATGCTCGCCCAGAGCATTTAAGTGCATTCTTAGCGACCTTTGACCAAATTAATGCCGGTTATGAAATGGGCAACTATGGGATCAGGTTTTTTTACAAGGGCCCTCTTCAAGCCACCACTATTACTACTCAAATTGAGCCGGGTTTTATGACAGATTGGCAACCATTAATTGCCACTGTCTTGACTCAATGTCATGGCAACAGCATCATCCACGAGACGATTATGGCTAACCGCTTCCAATACGTAGAAGCGCTTAAACAGATGGGAGCAGATATAGAATTTTTTAACCCCGAAGTCACTAATCCTGAGGAAATATATAACTTTAACACTGACGAAGATAAACCAGAGTATTTTCATGCCATAAAAATCACTGGACCGTCTCAGCTTCATGCCGGTGAGTTCCAAGTTGTTGATTTGCGTCACGGGGCAACTTTAGTTAGCGCCGCCCTAGCAGCCCAAGGCACTTCTAAACTTTTTAATATCGAACAAATTGATCGAGGTTATGAAAAATTACACGAGCGACTCAGTAGTATGGGCGCCAACATTGTCAGAAATGCTTAACTTCTAAACAGGTACTAATTACTTTTTAAGCACAGATTATGGGATCACTCGCGTTACTTTTAGGCCATTTAATTTTTTCCTTCATTGTGACCAGCATTTGTATTATTCCCTTCATTAACATGCTCTATGCTTTGCGCTTCCAGAGGGCTCAGCAACAGACTAAAGATGCCTTCGGCAAACGGACGCCTATTTTTGATACTTTTCACAGCCACAAAGCTGGGGTGCCAGTCGGTGGGGGATTACTGGTCATTATTGTCGTTTCTTTATTATTTGCCTTAGTGTTACCTTTGCTCCGTTTATTTGGCATTCCTATTACCAGCGTCTATGCCGATGCCCAATCTGAAATCGACATTTTGTTCTTTACTTTTTTGTCGTTTACCATCATTGGCTTGTATGACGATATAAAAAAGTTTTTTCGTTTCAGTAGCGATGGTTTTTTTGGGCTGCGGCTAAAACATAAACTTGTTCTGCAAACGTTACTGGCCCTGATTATTTCTTGGTTGCTTTATCATGAATTGGGAATTTCATTTGTCCACATTCCTTATATTTCCTACACCCTTTCTATGGGCTGGCTCTATATTCCTTTTGCCACCTTTGTGATAGTGGCCTTCGCCAACGCTGTCAATATTACTGACGGCCTAGATGGACTAGCAGCTGGTAGTTTGATGATTTCTTTATTTGGCTTATGGTTTTTGTCGGCTTCGATTCTGGACATTCCTTTGTCCATTTTCCTAGCTCTCTGGATTGGGTCACTAGTGTCATTTCTTTACTTTAATGTTTTTCCTGCCCGGATGTTTATGGGCGATGTCGGGGCTTTAGCCTTTGGAGCTACGTTGGCGGTAGTCGGCTTGCTGGTAGGCAAGATTATCGGGCTAGTGGTCATCGGTTTCATCTTTGTGTTTGAAATTGGTACTTCTCTCATTCAGCTCCTGTCCAAACGATTCTGGGGCAAAAAGATACTCCCAGCTGCTCCTTTCCACTTGACTCTTCAAAAGATGGGCTGGGAAGAACCTAAAATTGTCCAACGCGCTTGGTTAGTTCAGATTATGTTGACCTTGTTCGGTGTGTGGCTGTCATTACTTTAATGAAAAAAAAAGCTCCTGCCCCGCTGCTACCTTGGCTTTTAATTGGCAATATACTTTTAATTGCTTTAATCGGCCTGCTCTTTGTTTCTGAAGCTTCGGTGACTGAAAGTTTAACCACCTTTGGTGAACCATACTTTTTGGTTAAGCGTCAAGCTATGTGGTTATGTATAGGCAGCATTGGCTGTTTAGCGGCCAGTCTTTTTCCCTTGTCATGGTGGCAAAAAATGGCGGCACCTAGCTACTTGGGTGCGATGGTGCTATTAGCCTTACTTTTTGTTCCTGGATTCAGTGAACCTTTTAATGGTGCTCGACGCTGGTTACTACTAGGGCCAATCGTGGTTCAACCTTCAGAATTTATGAAGCTTGGCATCGTTCTTTTCTTTTCTTCTTGGCTAACCAAACACCAACGATTGATGCCTTTTTTGTTTTTAACAGCTTTACCAATGTCCGCTGTTTTGCTCCAACCTGATCTGGGGTCGATGATGGTCATGGGAGGAGTGGCCTTCGGCCTTTACTATTTAGCCGGGGGTCACCTTAAGTACCTGCTGACCGTGGCGGTCCTGGGCTTAATCTTAGTCAGTGGAGCCATTCTGGGCTCAGAATACCGCCAGCGCCGCCTGATGACATTCTTAAATCCCGAACTTGACCCTCTAGGCGCCAGCTTCCATGTCCGGCAGATTACCTTGGCGCTTGGCCGCGGGGGCTTATTCGGACAGGGGATAGGCAACTCTCAACAGAGAAACGCATTTTTACCTGAACCTAGTACCGACTCCATTTTTGCCATCACCGCCGAAGAAGTCGGTTTTGTGGGAGCGCTGGTGATTATCAGCCTTTACTTGGCGCTGTTGCTGCAACTTTTCCGGGCTGTCAAAAAACAAGAACCAGGCAGCTATGCATATCTAGTCGGAGCCGGTGTTTTCATCTGGATTGGTGTCCAAACCTTGCTTAATTTATCAGCTGTGGTAGCCTTAGTCCCACTGACTGGTGTGCCATTACCGCTCTTTTCGTATGGAGGCTCATCCTTAGTTACTATTCTCCTTGGCTTAGGAATCGTTATACAATTAGCACGTAAACCATGACCATACTTATCACCGGCGGCCATCTGACTCCAGCCTTAGGCTACATCGACTACGTTAAAAAAAATGACGCTCAGGTCAAGGTACTGTTTGCTGGCCGCAAGTTTAGCCAAAAAGACCAACTGTCTCACGAGGAAAACGAAGTTAAAAAACGAAAAGTCAAGTTTATTACCTACGATGCTCCTCGATTGAAATCAACCAATCCGCTCAAAGTCCTGCTTTATTTTCTCCACTTTGGCTGGAGCCTAGTAGCGGCTGCCTGGATCATCATTCGTCATCAACCTCAGGTTTTCCTTAGTTTTGGCGGCTATTTAGCCGTCCCCATGAGTTTAGCCAGCGCCGCCTTAGGCGTACCAGTGATTACTCATGAACAGACGGTGGTGGCGGGCCAAGCCAACACCATCATTGCCAAAGTCGCTACCGCTATCGCCGTCAGCTATCACGATTCTTTGGCTCACTTTCCCAAAGAGAAAACTACCGTCACCGGCAACGCCCTTCGCGCGAGTCTCCTGAATTCCTCCAGGACCAAAGTACCTACCTGGCTGCCCAGCAAAGTGACTCAGCCTATTATTTATATAACCGGTGGCAACCAAGGTTCATTTATTATCAATCGTACGGTCCAGCAAATACTGCCACAATTAACCAAAAAGTATGTAGTAATCCATGCTTGTGGCAACCCTTCGTCTCAGGGGAATTATTTGGAAGAATTAAGTAAAGCTAGTAAGAAACTCCCTGCCACTCAACGTAAAAATTACGTGGTCAAAAGTTGGTTTCCTGATGATGAGCTTGTCTGGATCTACACACATTGCCAAGCAGCCGTTTCTCGAGCTGGCGCTAATACCGTAGCCGAACTCACCTTATTTGCCATCCCAAGTATTTATGTTCCCTTACCATTTGCTAAAAATAATGAGCAAGAACTAAATATAAAGCTGTTGATTGATCAGCAAGCAAGCATCCTTTTACCTCAAGCTAAATTAACTCCCCCCGAACTCTTGGCTCAATTAGAAACCCTTATCAAAAAGCAACGGACGTTTAAACATCGTTTACAGCAGTTTAAGCCAGACATCAACGGAGCTGAGAAAATTCACCAGCTAGTACGTACTACTATTGCTGATACTGCTGCCTAGCTCATGCGAAGTCTAGCCCGCAAACTACTACTTTCCACCGTTATCGTTGTAACTATGCTGGGGTTGTTATTTCTTTTTAAAATCAAAACTGTAGACTGCACCCTGGGAGGCGTGGCTTGTCCAGGAGAAGTTACTCAAGCCCTCAATATATTTGTGGGGCGGTCTTTTTTCTTTACCGATTTAAATCTTCTTTTTAATCAAGAGCCCACCTTATCTCAATATCGTTTGAGCAAGGTTCAAAAAAAACTTCCCGGAACTCTTATCTTTGAGTTACAACCTTACTTAACGGGTTATCAACTTTATTTTTCCGACCAAGATAAGACCTTAACTGTTGATTCCCAGCGAGGATTGCTCGAACAAAAGAGCGAAACTTTGCCTACTATCACTACTCAGGTTCCCTTGAGTGATCTGGAAGTTGAAGGCAAAATAGATCCCGACATTCACCAGAGTCTAGTAGAATTAGTGGGCGCCATTTCTAAGTACCAATTAGAGTATCAACACATCATCTTAGAAAACAAACAGGTGATTCGGATTAGCTTACGAGAGGGAATTAATGGTATTATTTCTATAGACACTACACCAGCCAAAGTTGCCCAATTGGCATTTATTCAAAAAAACGTGGATTTGGCTAGTTTCGATCAGCACGTTCAAGTAATTGATGTGCGGTATCGTTTACCAGTGTTAAGGACTACCAACACATGGTAAAAATGTAGTAAGCCTATTTATGTCAAAACAATCAGTCGTGACTGCTATTGATCTGGGAACTGAAAAGTGTGTCACTTTAATTGCCGCTATTGATGAGGAAACCAAACACTTACAGGTTGTAGGCGTTTCAGCTGTCGCTTCTCGCGGCGTCAAGAAAAGCACCATCGTCGACCTGGAAGCGGTGTTGATGACCCTGACTGAAAGCATAGATGGAGCCGAACGAATGGCCGGATTTTCTATTAAAAGTGCCTATGTTTCCATTTCTGGGTCCCACATTGAGTCGCTCAACTCTAAAGGCGTCGTGGCCGTCGCCGCCCCCAATCACGAAATTGCTAAAGAAGATGTAGTGCGAGTAATTGAAGCCGCCCGTGCTATCTCACTCCCCAGCGATCGGTCTGTGATTCATGTCATTCCTCGTGACTATAAAGTCGACTCCCAGCCAGGCATCAAAGATCCGATTGGCATGACTGGCATTCGGTTAGAGTCAGAAGCTCACATCATTACCGGCAT
The DNA here is from genome assembly GCA_036381335.1 of Patescibacteria group bacterium. Taxonomy (GTDB): domain Bacteria; phylum Patescibacteriota; class Microgenomatia; order UBA1400; family PJMF01; genus DASVCZ01. Next base: position 18,217 of record DASVCZ010000014.1, read on the forward strand.
GACTACAGCTATGCGTAATATTGAGAAGTCTATGAACGACGTCGGTATTGAAATAGACGGCTTTGTTTTTGCCGGCTTAGCTAGCGCCGAAAGTTGTTTAACCGAAACCGAAAAGGAACTGGGCGTAGCAGCGGTCGATATTGGGTCAGGTTCAACTTCACTCTGTGTCTATGTCGAAGGTAGTTTAGAATATTCAGCTACTATTCCTATCGGGGCCCGTCATATTACTCAAGATATTGCCTTAGGCTGCAGAATCAGTTTAGAAAACGCCGAAAAAATTAAAACCGCTCTTTCCCAAGAGTACGCTGATGAAGTAAGACCGATGCCCGGCGAATCTAAAGATGATTTAGCTAAACGCAAAAAGAGAGAAGACCAGTTAGATTTAGAATCTTTAGGCATTCAAGAATCAGTTCAAGTCCTTTCTAAAAAAACGATCGTTGAGGGTATCATGCAACCTCGGATGAAAGAAATCTTCCGCTTGATAGGTGAAAAATTAGAAAGCAAAGATTTGTTTGGTTTAATTCCTGCTGGCGTCGTTTTAACTGGTGGCGGTGCTGAAACAGTAGACATGACGGAAGTAGCCAAGAAAACTCTTCGCTTGCCGGCTCGAGTGAGCCAGCCTGAACAACTTCAAGGCTTAACTTCTGATATTATGAAACCATCGTTTGCAGTGGGTGTAGGCATGCTTAAGTACGGCTTTAAACGCGGTGGAACAAGTGTCAGCAGTGCCGGTTTAGACTTCAATAAAATGCTGACTAATCTAAATCTGGGTTCATTTTTCAAAAACGTGGTATCATTTATTCGCTCACTTATTCCATAGAGGCTCTAGTCTTTCCTGCAGACTAATGATACACTTTGTTATCGAACTTCATCGGTCATTATATGGGACTAGTTAAACCTTCAAACACTACTTTTGCCAAAATTAAAGTCATCGGTGTCGGTGGTGGCGGGGGTAATGCCGTTAATTCCATGATTGCATCAAATCAGATTCAAGGTGTGGAATTTATCACTGTTAATACTGATGCTCAGGCTTTGTTAACTTCTAAAGCCGATACTAAAATGCAGATTGGGAATAACTTTACCAAAGGACTGGGCTCGGGAGCTGATCCTGAAGTTGGTCATGCCGCAGCCGAAGAAAGTCGCGAAAAAATTAAAGATCTTCTTTTTGATTCCGACATGGTCTTCATTACTGCTGGTATGGGCGGCGGCACTGGCACGGGCGCCTCACCGGTGATTGCTGAGCTAGCTAAAGAATCCGGGGCTCTCACTGTAGCGGTAGTGACAAAACCTTTTGCCTTTGAGGGTATTCGCCGCATGCAGCAGGCTGAAGAAGGTATTGCCATGCTCAAAGACAAAGTTGATACCTTAATCGTCATTCCCAATCAACGCCTAATGGATGTAGTAGACAAGAAGATG
>DASVCZ010000015.1:0-3924 GCA_036381335.1 Patescibacteria group bacterium
AGTCTGTAAATAGATTCATTCATCCAGTTTAAATGATCATAACTTGCACAAGTGAAACCAGTATAAAGCATAAAACTCGACCTCCATCGTTTATCCAAATATGAATAAGTAAAACCATCGCCATCAAGACAACCTCGTAAAAAATCTGCAAAATAATCATCTGGAATACTTAACTTACCAAGGGACTTTGATTTATTTGGATGGAGGCCTAAAGATACTAAAAATCTATACAGATTCACATTACTAAATTGAACAAAGTAATACTCTTTTCTCCCTGTGTAACCACCTTTTTTCAAGGCTATTTTACCTTCTAGCTTTAAGATGTTGGAAAAATTTTGAACTTGTTCCAGATCTTTTGAGACAAAAATTATATGTCTCCCATCGTTAGATAAACAACCATCGGCAGTTATTAAACCAACTATATATGCCAAATCATAAGTCCAAATCATATTGTGCCAGAGGGGGGACTCGAACCCCCACGTCCTTGCGAACACTAGTTCCTGAAACTAGCCTGTCTACCATTTCAGCACTCTGGCACGGATATACTACTCCGGCACTAGAGGAATATTGTAACATTAAATTGGGATTTTTAACTTCTCTTGAAAATGGCTCCATACCGGACAGACCGAGAGAACTTTTTGTAAAAAGCCTCTACAATCACGTCTGCCGCCTCGTCGACCTTAAAGTAGGTAGTATTGAGCGTAATATCAAACGCATTTTTCTTGTTGGGATCCTGACGGAAGTACTGTTTGATAAACTTATCTCGCTCTTTTTCTACTTGAGCAATCACTTCTTTAGCTTTTTCTTCATTATGACCTTCAAAATCCATAGCTCGCTGGACCCTCACCTTATAAGGCGCTGTAACACTGACGTGGAGCCCTTTGGCAAAGGGCGTAATAAAATTAGCCCCTCGACCCAGAATCACACACTGACCTTGACTGGCATACGTCAGCAGAATCTTAATCAGTTCTTTCATGTACTTCATGTCGTCAATGTATTCTTTGTTGAGCATCGAGTGGACCATGTCTTCAATGGCTGACCGATTTTTCTCGTCCACGGCTTCGATAATGGCTTTGCGTTTCTTGGTCGACCGAGCTATTTCCTGCACAATTTGTTCATCGACAAACTCAAAACCGAGTTTCTCTGCCACAGCCCGAGCAATAGGAGCCCCACCACTGCCTGGTTCACGAGCAATAGTGATGAAAGGACGCACAAAAGAAGTCTCAGGGGAGAGCGCAAACGAGTTGATGAGAGAGTCGCGGATTTTGAGATGACTAATTATTTTATTAATGAGGGGGTAATAGTGGACTGCCATAGTTTGATAACATTATAGAATAGAGCCGTAATTTAAGAAACGGGTAGGTGGTATGTAACACCAGGGGAAGGAATCTGGTGAGCCAGGTGGGACTCGAACCCACGACACATTGCTTAAGAGGCAATTGCTCTAACCGACTGAGCTACTGGCCCGCGTAAAAATTGAAAAAGGATTGGTGCACCCAGCAAGAATCGAACTTGCAACCTTTTGTTCCGAAGACAAACGCTCTATCCAATTGAGCTATGGGTGCTTCTTTAATCTCCAACTGTTATTTTCTTTAGCCGTTTTAATCCGATGACAATTGGCACATCTCACATCACACTTAACAATCTCTTCTATTAATCTCTTGTAAGATAATTTCCTCTTTATCATCCTCGAGACATCATCACTTTTGTTCACTTTTTCTTTGTGGTCAAAATCAAGAACTAGAATATTTGTTTCGCCACAATCAACACAAGGATGCTGCTGTAAATAATTTCCTATAAATTCTAATGTTAACTCTCTGACCTCTTTATTTCTTCTTCTCGCCTTATCAATATAATATTGATGGTTACGATCATAATGCTTTTTAATGTACTCCCTCGAACACTTTCGGCAATGAACTGCCCGTTTAACATCCTTTATCTTCCAGTTAAACTCGGAAAGATCCAATACTTGTTTGCAATGAGAACATTGTTTAGTCACAAGCCAAGTATATGATCTATCTCTTCGGAATCAACTAGTAGTTCGAAGACAAGTATTCCTGGGACACTAGTTAATTCTAAGAACCCCTATTATATCAACTTTCTCAAGTTTTACCTTTTTGAATTTATTTCCCTTTTATTCACCCCTTACTCTTCCCTCCGCCGAGCATTTCGTGCTACAACTATGACAGTGTCATACATCAACCAGGATATTTACCCGTTGGAGTTTGGCATGCATCGCAAGTATGCGCCTGCTCCGCTGTTGTTGGATCTTGTCTGGACCCACTGCAACATTGTCTGCGACGTGGCGCTCCAGTTATTTGATCGAGACAGCTTTGATAAAAGTGGTTTAGAGCGAGCATTAGTTGTCCAAGCCTGTCTCCTGCACGACCTTGGCGTCTACCTTTGCGGAGGCTTTGAATGGATTCCCGATATTACTCCTCGAGGTTGCTTGTACGCCCACCACACCTTAATTGGCGCCTGGATCTTGCAACAAGAACAATTTCATCCTTTAGTCGTTCAAGGCTCGTATGCCCACGCGGGAGTGGGCTTAACCACCGAGGATATCCGGCAATTCGGCCTCCAATTACCAGAAGCAGACTACCGTCCCCAAAATAAAATGGCCACTTTCATTGCGTACGTTTCCAAGTTTCATTCCAAAGCCCCACATTTTAAAAATAATCAACAGGTCAAAGAAGCCTTGGCTAAATATGGTGAACAAAAAGTCCGAACTTTTGAGGAGTGGGAGCTCCAGTTTGGCATGCCAGATTTAGCACCTTTGGAAGAGAAGTACAAAGAATGGCACGAGCGAATGGCCAGCCAGATTGATCAATTGAATACTCAACAAGTAAACCAAGTCAACCTCAGTTCAGCCGGCGTTAGCCACTAGTTTTTTTAACCGCATTTTGGAGAGCTTGGTAATGCACCGTCGGCCTGCCTTGAGCATCAATGAAGGTGAAACCCGCAAAAGGTCCGGGAGATCCCCGCAAGACAAACGGCGTTACAGCTACTACTCGGGGATCGGACCAAATATGCTGCAGAGCATAGGTATAGTACGATTCTAACCAGGGGAGCGTGGCTCGATTACTGACCCAACCTGTTTCGGTAATGTACACCTGATAGTCCCGATTTGTTTTCTTTTTTAAATAGGCCAACTCGTGCTCAAAACCTCGGAGAGAGTTCTGGGTGGTCATCCGCGGGGAAGCACTGAAAGCTGGATTAGGATACGAGTGAGAGTTCCAGGCATCAACGTGGGCGAAAATCTCTGGGTCAACTTCATACATTTTTTCTAAGTAGGTAAACGCTTCCATGGTTGCGCTGCCGTTGGGCGCGGCTAAATCCATAGCTGCGGGCAGAACCACAAAGTTCGCTTGTTCTGAGTGAGCCCAGAGCGCAGTAAAGCGAAGGACCTCAGTATAACCCACCGGATCAATCACCCCGCCCCATTCCTTAGCATGGTTAACTTCATTAAAAACGATGATGTGTTTTTTGTCGGTGGGCCATGATAACTGCTTCAAGAAGGTGATCTGGTCAGTGATATTCTTCCGGGTGGGCTGAATCCAGGCCGCTCCTTCGGGCTTAGTTACCAACCGCACTAGAGGAATAATTTTCTTTTCTTTAGCCTGGTCAAAAAAGGCCTGCCATTGATCCTTTTTCTCCAGGTCAGCTAGACTAAAGGGAATAGTTACATAGTGCCAGGCGTCCTGGTTACTGGTAGAAATGAGAGTGTCTGCCTCTGCCAGCTCTTGAGGCGCTAAAATGTGAATACCCAAGACCTCGCCTTCCTGGGCCCAGGCAGGAGAGTAACCAAGCAGGAAGAGAGATAAGCTGGTCAAGAGGGTTAAAAAGAGTCTTTTCACTTCAATTATTATAGGATAGTTTAGTTATTTTGTCGAGTGGCTCTCGATCTGCTATACTGGGTAAGTA
>DASVCZ010000016.1:0-10842 GCA_036381335.1 Patescibacteria group bacterium
TGACTGCCCCAGGTACTAAACTCACCATCGAGAATGTTATTTAAGTGCAGATTTAGGTCTTCGACGGTGATCTTTTCACCATCAAAGTTGCGCCACTCTAATTTATCGGGTAGCTTTTTTTTGATAATCCAGATACCTTTACCAGCGCTGCCACTAGCAGGCTTAATGACGAACGGAGTCGGGATAGCTTCCCAAAAAATATTTTCTAGATCTTTAAGGGATTCTACTACGTGGTATATCTGAGCAGTCGGAATGTCATGCTTGGACAATAATTCTTTAGCCCGGAGTTTAGAAAAGCCATATTGTTTGGCTGAGCTCGGGTTGAGCTTGGTGTAAAACTGGCGGGCGTTCATTCCCAAAATGTGGGAGGGTTTGATCGACATATGACATGATCGGTGAGGTTACTCCTCGATAATTGATCTAAACCGCAGAAACTCGCTCAGGCGTAAGCCCGCAAATTTAGCGACTACGATATTGATAACGACAGTTAAAATCAGCAATAATTCAGGTTCTGTCAAGGCAAATTTTTGAACCTGCTCAAAACCTAAGATGAAACTCGAGACGATGGCTAGACTCAAAGATTCAAGAGTGAGAGCTACCGCATCTGCTGGTTTGGTCCGTGATAAAGCATCCAAGAAATTTTCAGATAAAAGAACCAGAATTAAGATGGGAAAAATGTTGACACTCATTAAGGTCACTAAATTGAGAACCGGCGCAAACATGAGCAAGGCTAAAATCCCTAAAGAAACGGTCCAGATCAGCAGCCCTGTTCGAGGTAAGTAGGACATTTTGGTCTTTTTTAAGACTCGCTTAGTTAAGAGCGCGGTGACGATGATACTCAAAAAGATAATTAAGCCTTCTAAAATGCCGGTAGATGCTAAGGCCACCGCTAATACGGCAGGAATATAGATCCCAAAGCCACGGAAACCAATGATATGACGAGAAGAGGCAATCAAGGCTGCAATCAAAGGAAAGAGGAGTACCAGCACGATCACGTTAGCGGGTACACCTTCTCCTACTGCTTGGCGAATAGCGTGTTGGAGAAAATTATTCCAGGTCAAAGGCTCAATCGGATTTTCTTCTAAATATTGGGCCAAAATGCTCTTCTGCTTACCCCCTGATTCGGTGATGTCGCTGTCTTTCTTTTCTTGAATCTTTTGGGTGACTTCGGCGGAGGGGGTAGCCAAGGTGGCGCTCTCCGTACTGGTAGCCGATTCCGTCGCCACTGGAGCAGGACTCTCAGTTTGAGCCTGGGTTAGCTGAGGTGAGTGGGCCACCAAAGTAAAACTTAGGGCAAGGAAAAGGAAGAGGCGTGTCAACATAACTGTATTATACCCAAATTAGGATAATTAGGTAACTGAGTAACTAAAAACCGTTAATAATCTTAGAGTATAAACCTAATTAGCCGGTGAATAAAACTAATTAGGACTGAAGTCAGCAATAACGAGAAAAAGAAAGTGATGGGGACACCAGCTATAACCATGCTTTGAATGGAAAAGCCTGGCACTAAGTAGGTCAGCAGCCAGAGTAAACCAACATTGAGTACAACGCCAAAAACGCCAAAAGTAACTAGATTAAGAGGGAGTGTCAATAGTTTGAGGATGGGTTTAAGGAGAGAGTTGATAATGGTTAAGACCACGCTGGCAATCAGCAAAGTAATCCAGTTGTCGTAATTGATGGTAGGCAGCAAGAAAGCGAGTAAAAACAAGGTTAGGCCAGTAGCTAAAAAGGGTCGAATCATGTAAGTAAACCTTTCAATCGGCGTCGACTGTGTTGTTTTTTAGAAAACCGATGTGACTCGTCGCGGATACGTTGAATCAAGTTCAAGGTGGGGTGGTTCTCTTCTAAGGTAATAATATGATACCTCAATTTTTCCGGTTGTTGGGCCAGTTGCGACCGGTCACTGTCCGTTAATTGAGGTAAACTAAGCGCCGGAATAATAATTCGGTCGGGATTTTTGGCAATGCTAATGACCGGGTTGACCCAACGCCAGACAGATAAGGCAGCTCGTAGTTGGCCTCTGCCCCCGTCAATAACCACCAGATCAGGCTTCCCCCACTCCGGATGATTTTGCCGCCGAACTAAGGCTTCCTTCATCATCTGGTAATCATTAGGAGTGTCCAAGGTTCGAATATTAAATAATTTATACTCACTGTTTTCTGGATGACCTTTGATAAAAGTGACCATAGAAACTGAAGCCAAGGTACCTTGGGTATTACTGACGTCGTAGCCTTCGATCCGGGACAAGGGCATATCTTTGGGGAGATAGAGGTAGGTAGACAGAAAGCGCCGGAGATGAGCCAGTCCCTCTTCCACCTGAGTGTTTCTTAATTGAGGCAGCATGGTGGAAGGTTTGAGCAGGTACGTTTTTTGAGTCACGTCTCTAATGACCAAGACTTTATCGCGCAACTTAGCCGCCAGCTCATATTTTTCATTGGCAGCGGCTGCTTTCATTTCAGCCTCAATCTCTCGTAGCACGTCTTTCTTTCTGCCGCGGAGAAAAGCAATTAAATGGGCGATGTTTTCTTGGTATTCTTCTGGGCTGATATCTCCGACACAGGCTCCCGGACAAAGATCGATGTGGTAATAAAAACAGGGTTTTTTAATTTTTAATTTCAAATTTTTAGTTTCTAAAGGCTGATTACACCAGGGGAAAATTCGACGAGCGATGGTGAGCACTTCCCGGACTTTGTAGGCACTCGGAAACGGGCCCAAAATTGTGCCCTTAACTAAGCCTTTATCAATCTCTTGTTTGCGAACGGTTAAGACCCGAGGATAGGTTTCATTGGTAATCTGAATATAGAGGGGAGTTTTATCGTCTTTTAGGAGAATGTTAGCAGAAGGTTGATGGGTGCGAATCAATTCGGCTTCCACCAGTAAGGCTTCGAGTTCGCTTTCCAGCACTTCCCACTTCAGTGTCTGGGCACTGAGGACCATTTGCTGAATCCGGGAGACTAAGCGTTTAACGTGTTTATAAGAAGTGACGCGGTTCTTCAGATTTTTAGCTTTACCGACGTACAGGACTTCGCCGTTTTTGCCTAAGAACCAGTAGACTCCAGGTGCCGAGGGTAAGTCCGACAACACCGATTCCCACGCCAAGGAGAACGTAGGGGTGGGTGAGCTGGCCAATGATTTTGGGCGCGGCGGTGATGGTGATTTCGGTTGCTTGGTCGCCATAAGTAATATCCAGAGTTACCTTTTGAGGTCGCCACCAGGAATCTGATACTAGCCTAACAGGGAGGGTGGCAGTTTGAAAAGGAAGAACTGATTGTAACGTGTGCGTCTGCCTTTGCCAATCGAGCAGATCATCAGTAGTAATAGTAACGGGCAGGTTGTAGACTGCTTGTCCCAGGTTGTTGATGAACTGTAAGTCAGCGACTGATTTCAGAGGAGTTGTGCCGAGTTGGAGCTGATCGACAATGATTTGGAAAGAAGGTTCTTGAGTAATGAAGCGGTCGCCAAAAGTAACTTCCACGTCTTTGGTCTCGATGTTCTGGGTTTTGTAACTGCCGGCGGGCAGTGGCAACTCGCTATCACTGCCGTTGTAGGCAAAGACGATGTGATTGAGGTCAAATTGGTCAAAGTAATTAATGCCACCAGCTGTATCTTCCCAGGTGGGATCGATGGGTACCCAGCGATTTTGGTTGGTGTTAAAGTATTCTGGCCAAGCATGCAGAGTGTCTTGGACAAAGCTTAGAGGGCGCAAAACTTCGTTTTCGGTGTAGGCATACCCAGTGGCGCGGCGGGCGGGAATGCCTTGGGCCCGGCTGAGGGTGATAAACAAGTCGGTGTATTCCTGGCACATAGCCCGATGGGGCTCACTCAACGCCCCCGCCGCGCCTAATCGAATCACAGGATTTTCCTGTACTCGGTCGTAATCGTACTCCAGCGTCGATAGCACGTAGCGATAGATATCTTCCACCGATGATTGCTCCCCAACTACTTCCTGCACCTGGGTATCATTCAACGGCCAGTAGTCATCTGCTTGTAGGAACTGATTGGTAGGTTGAATCACAGGCACACTACCATTAGGCGATAGCGTCAACTTCACCGTTGCTTCCGCATTTACCACTTGGGTCACGTTAGCAGGTAAAGTATAGGTTGCAATCCAGTTGCCGTCGGCGTCGCTTTCAATTTTTTCTGGCAAAGGTTCCAGCGCATGATAATCCAGCCGTTGATACGGAGTGTCCGGGGGTAAGGCAATCTGCATCAAGCGGACGCCGTTGGTCGGATTTTCCAGATGATACCTAAAGGCCAATTTAAAGTACTGTTCCTGACCATAGACTGCCACTACACTACTCTTGCCGGCTTCATTAATGACGGTTCTAAAGTTACTGCCTTCCACCACCGTGGTATAGGTCCCAGGGTGAATTCGGGTCGGTTCCCCGTACTTCAAAGGAGTTACCAACGTCAGCGAGTACGAGGAATAAGTGTCAGTCGTGGCCAGCTGTGGCACATAGACCTCCAACACATTCCCACTGACGACGGTGGCATCAGGATTGGTGTAACTAATGGTGAAGATACGTTCTTTGTTTTCGCCGACGATGCGGTCAGGAAAGGTAATGCCAATACTGGTTTCATTCTTAGTGGTGTTGACCTCCGGCGTTATTCGCTGGCTGCCATTAGTCACGGTCACATTCGTCAGTGAGTTGGAGCTAACTTTCAAGCCATACTGAGTAATAAAAAACAAGGGAGTTTTATTAACGATTTTAAATTCATGGGTAACGCGGGCGGAACCTTGGTCATCAACGATGTAGGTGGTTTTGAGATGAGTTTCGAAGTTTTCATCAGCTTTAACGGGTAAAGTCAGAAACACAAAAACTGGTAAGAAAGTTAGAATGCTAAAAAGAGTAAGCAATAGGCGACGCATTACTTAAAGATATCAGTTTTTCGAGGAATTTCTAGAGTGGAGGTTTGGTGTCAAAAAGTAAACTCAAAGATCTTCTCTTCTTTTCCACTTAAGTCCGAATATCTAATCCAGGTAGGAGTGACTTTGAAGTATGCCTGGTCAGGGTGGCCTTTGTAGACTACTGCACCAGGAACTTTGGTGTGATAAAGTGAAACATGTCTTTCCATCTCTGATCCGAATATCTCAGTTGCTACACCTTCGTATTGAACCGTAACGTAATCTTCATCCCAACCAATCAAAAGTCACACGTCCTGGTCAGAGGTTTATCCCATTGTAGTATATTTCTAATATAAGTAGAATACTTAATTAATGAGCATGTAAGTACTAATAAATGCTAGGTAGTATTGATTTATGCCTTCTTTTCCTAATTTTCCATTAGATATATATTCAGCGAAAACATTTCCTTTTCTCATTGATACTTCAGGCTGGTATTTGGTGAGAATTACGGCTCAAGTAAAGGGTGAAACTCAACGAACTGGTCAACAAACAGATGATGAGGATTTAGTCTTTAAGATTGATGATACTTCGTTTCCCAAATCTGGTACCACAAATAACGTTATAAATTCTCCGGCTGCCTTTAATGGGGGAACTCAACATGATCAAAAAAAAACCGTATATGTACTACTGCAGCTAATTGCTGGCTCACATACTTTGACTTTGATTCCTGATCACCACGCACATGTGAATCGTGTTGAATATAGATCAGTTGAAATTAAGGAAAATACCATTAGCTTAAAACTCAATGAATATTCAGAGGAAAGAAACAGGCAACCATGGATTACCTTAGTCACAGTGGGTGGAAAATTTACAAGGGTGACATTGACTGTTGATATTCGATGGCACTGGCGTGATGGTGATGATATTCAAGTCAGAATTGATGGTCAGATAGTTCCAAATCGTCAGTCACTTAAACATAAAGAATGGATCTTTACTTCCAACATAACTTCTCTATTTCAACCTATTCAAACTAAATCATTTAAACTGCCTGAATCTTCTAATAAGACACAAATTAATTATGTTGAGCTCTGGGCGGATAGAATGCCAGCATTGAAAGAAATAGTGCTAAAGCTCACAAAGTCAAGTTCTACAGTGCTTGCAAAGTACTCATTGGGACCAAACGATCAAGACTACAATCGATATGATGAACACATTATTTTTATGGTGAATGAGTGGAATAAGAAATTCCTTTCACAACCATTTCCTCCTTCCGATCCTCTCGATCCTAATTTAGTTAAAGCCATGATGTTTGTGGAAAGTAAGATGGGTTTTTACGAACCTCCTCCAAATCATTATCCTGCTTCTCCTGATGTGATGCAAATTGGTGATCCTCGTAATCCTGCCATTCATACTCTTAAAAATGATGGGTGGGTAAGTCCCGAAACAGGAAAGGTGGCTCGAGAGTACATGTGGACCTCTAAAGGACCAGAAATAATGGATTACGGAGATGAAGTAGAAATAAATACAGTAAAGAACAGTATTTATTGGAGTGTTCGTTGGTTATTCCACCTAGCTGAAATCATACATGAAAATGGTTCTCGATCATGGGAGAAATGGCAAGAAACTGTTAAACGATACAATGGTGAAGGAGATCTGCAGTATGTTGATAAGGTTTTTAAGATCTATAAAAAAGGTGACTGGAAATAGCTTCCGTAGCTTTGGTCATATATTACTATTTTCCACATCTATCATACCTCTATTTTTAGGCATTTTTCTGCTATGGTATTTTCAAGGAAAGTTTTTTATCTCAAAAGTTAAATTGCCTGAAGCATATAAGCATGATACCAGTCATGTTTTTGTGATCAGGGTATTAGACGGATTAAAAATTCACACATTTAATATTATGAGGCAGGGAAAAGAACGAACTAAGACATTCTCTTTTTGTCCAAACGAAATGGTGGCAGGCAAAGTTATACGCTCTTCAGATCAGTCAGAGAAAAAACTAATTGCCTTGTGGGGTAAAGACTCTAGCCCGGGAGAAGTTTTAATATTAGTTTTATACGAGAATGGAAAGTTTAAATATATTCCTCATTATGCTGGTTCTTTTGTTGACGAAATAATCTTTGGTGGTACTAAGTTACTGCTTGAAAATGTGGATGACGATCCGGAACCAGAAGTAATCGAAGCCATACTTTTAACAGCAGAAGATTCTTCTCAAGTCTGGGATAAAGCCAGATACGATTATGATTTAACCAAAGGGATGTTTACCAGAACTTCGATTACTCATGATCCTGTTCTATAGTTAAGATCTACTCCATCGCCGCTAGCTCTTCTTTCAGGTATTTACCGGTGAAGGATTTAGGATGGTGAGCCACGTTATGGGGAGTGCCGGTAGCCACCACTTCGCCCCCGAACTCTCCCCCTTCAGGCCCTAGGTCAATAATCCAATCAGCATTTTTAATCACATCCAGGTTATGTTCAATGACGATGACCGTATTATTGTGGTTGACTAACTGATGTAAGACATCGAGTAACTTCTGGACATCGGCAAAATGAAGTCCAGTGGTAGGTTCATCAAGCAAGTACACTACGTGTTCGTGAGTTCGGCCAGAAAGTTCTTTGGCTAACTTTACCCGTTGGGCTTCACCACCACTTAAAGTAGGCGCTGGTTGACCCAATTGGATGTACCCTAAGCCGACATCTTTTAAGGTCTCTAATTTAGTCTTAATCGTCGTTTGGTTAATGAAAAAATCTGCCGCATCATCGATCGTTAAATCTAAAACTTGGCTAATATTTAAATCACGATAGGTGACTTGTAACGTTTCCTCGTTGTAGCGTTTGCCTTGGCAGACATCGCAAGTCACATAGACATCCGGTAGGAACTGCATCTCGATTTTGAGCTGACCGTCACCTTGGCAAGCCTCACAGCGGCCTCCTTTAACATTGAAGCTAAAACGACCAGCGGTGTACCCACGGACACGGGCTTCTTGAGTGTTAGCAAATAGTTTACGAATGTAATCAAAAATCTTGGTGTAGGTAGCTGGATTAGACCGGGGGGTTTTACCAATCGGGCTTTGATCAATTAACGTCACCCGTTTGACGATCTCAGGAATCATAATTTGATCAACGGAGCCAGGTTTTTTATCAGTTTTGTACCCCAGTTGCTTAGCTAAGTTGTAGTAAAGGGTGTCATGAAGCAAGGTTGATTTACCACTGCCAGAGATACCGGTAATGGCAGTTAGTTTACTGAGCGGAAATTCGACGTCGATTGATTTTAAGTTATGGTGAGAAGCACCGGTGATTCGAATCTGACCAGTTTCTTGACTTTGACTATCCTCAGTTACCACTACTCTGCCCTGGGGTTTATTACCTTTAATAATGACGTCCTTTTTCCGACTCAAGTATTTGCCAGTCAGTGACTTATCATCTTTCATGACTTGGGCGGGTTCTCCTTGGGCTACTACTTGACCTCCGTGTTTGCCGGCTTTAGGACCAAAGTCGACCAGTTCATCAGCGGCCAGCATAATATCACGGTCGTGTTCCACCACCACCACGCTGTTGCCCTTGTCTCTAAGATTTTTTAAGGTGTCAATTAACTGATGGTTGTCGCGTTGGTGGAGACCGATGGTCGGTTCGTCCAAAATGTAAAGCACGCCAGTTAAGCCAGTTCCAATCTGAGACGCCAGCCGAATCCGTTGCGCTTCACCGCCAGCTAAAGTGGAAGCTTCTCGGTCCAAAGTCAAGTAATTCAAACCAACTGACGATAAGAACGACAACCGGGTATTAATTTCTTTCACAATCGACTCAGCAATTGTTTTCTCTTTGGTAGAAAGTGGGCTGTCAGCTCCCTGCAGATGGCGAATCCAGTCCACTGCGTAATGAATAGGCAGACTGGTAACTTCGGCAATATTTTTCCCTTCGATGTGAACCGCCAAGGCCTCTTCTTTTAAGCGGGTGCCGCCACAACTAGAACACAGTTCCTTTTGCATGAACTGTTCAATTTCTTTGCGAATATAATCTGAATCGGTTTCGTGATAACGACGCTCCAAATTAGTCACAAAACCCTCAAAAGTTTCCTCGATGCTGGTGCTACGGCCAAAGCGATTTTCGCCTGTTACTACGTAGACTTTTTTAGAACCGTAAAGCAGTTTGTGTTGGGTTTCTTCGTCTAGTTCTTTCCAAGCAGTAGTTCTGAATTCGTAGCCAGCGTCTTCCACCACCGTCCGCACCAGGCGTGACCACCAAGTATCACTTGATAACATGCGGGCAAATGGGACCACTGCGCCTTCACTTAACGTCAGCTCGGGAGCAATAATCCGTTCAACATCAATTTTCAAAATAGACCCCAAACCGTTACAGGTGGGACAAGCTCCTTGGGGCGAGTTAAAGGAAAACAAACGAGGCTCCAGTTCATTGATAGAAATCCCACAGTAACTACAAGCTAATTTTTCGCTAAATAATCTGTCTTCGAACTTGGTCGGATTTTCGGGAAACTCCAATGAATCATCTTCCACAAAAGTGGCAACTACAAAACCTTCTGATTGACGAAGGGCTTCTTCTAGAGATTGATTGAGACGGCTTTTAAGAGTACTGAGTTCTTTTTCATCACGGAGCTGAACCTTGGAGACGGTTAAGCGGTCGATAATGACTTCAATAGTGTGTTTGTTAGTTTTGATGAGATTTAACTCTTGATTCAAATCGTAGACACTGCCATCAATTCGGGCTCGGCTGTAGCCTTTTTTAATCAAATTTTCAAATAAAGAAGTAAACTCACCTTTACGATCGCGAACGACTGGGGATAAGATCATCACCCGGACGCCTTGGCCACCAACGCGAGTTTCAAGCTCTGTCAGAATGTGACTGATAATTTGGTCAATGGTCTGGCCCGCCACTTCTCGGTCACATTGAGGACAGTGAGGGTGGCCCACGCGGGCGAAAAGTAACCGCAGGTAGTCATAAATTTCGGTAATAGTGCCCACGGTGGAACGAGGGTTATGGGAAGTCGTCTTTTGGTCAATGGAGATGGCGGGAGATAACCCTTCAATTTGGTCCACTTCTGGCTTATGCATGACGCCTAAAAACTGACGAGCGTAACTGGACAGCGACTCGACGTAGCGGCGTTGACCTTCAGCATATAAAGTATCAAAAGCAAATGAACTCTTGCCACTACCAGACAGACCCGTTAAAACTACCAGCTTGTTCTTGGGAATTGCCACCTTGATGTTTTGGAGGTTATGCTCACGAGCACCGGTAACAATGATGTGATCGAGAGCAGTTGGTTTGGAGGGCATGAGCAACCTTCTTTAGCCTGGAATAATAACTATCAGGCCGTAAAAAACGAACTATCAGTATACCGAAGATAAACCAAAAAGTCGAGAGTGCGAAAGTGAGTCCATCTGTATCATTTAAAGAGAAGAGGCACTTAACTTTCAAGTTGGGAAGCAGCGTCTCGAATAGCCGCCGCCAACTCAAAATCCATTTCGTTGGCGGCTTGCTTCATGCGGCGGCGCAGCCGCTCAGCTAGTCGCTTGCGATCATAGGGCGTCAGCTCTTCGGCCTTAATATCTTCCAGAACTATGGTTTCATTTTTCGAGAGTTGCAACTCCGTTTTTAGGCGTTTCTTCAGCCCTTTTGACTTTGATTTCTTGTCGTCTTCCGTTTCTCGTTCCACCATTTTTTCCCGGATTAACTTCTCAATGGTGGTCGGGGTGATACCGTGTTCCTGGTTGTAGGCCATTTGAATGGCTCGCCGACGTTGAGTTTCTGAAATGGCTGCTTGCATGGAACCGGTCAGTTTATCGGCGTACATAATGGTGTGACCATCCGAATGCCGAGCGGCTCGGCCCATGGTTTGAATCAAGGAAGTGCGAGAACGTAAAAATCCTTCTTTGTCTGCATCAAGAATTGCAACCAAGGTTACTTCAGGTAAATCTAATCCTTCCCGTAATAAATTAATCCCAATTACCACATCGTAGACGCCTCGTCGCAAATCATCC
>DASVCZ010000017.1:0-14208 GCA_036381335.1 Patescibacteria group bacterium
TTACAGCCGAATATGCTATTCGCAACTTTGATTCAGCACGGCTAACGGTCAGTAGTCTAGAGTTAATTGAACCACTTTTGACCCAGGTCTTAGGTTACGAATTAGTGGAACACAAGGAGAATCTCTATTTGTTTGCTGTGCCAGACATGACACGAGCTGCTTACTTGGAGGTAGAAGTAGCGGCTGGCCCCCTGGGTGCCACTGGGGCGGGGACGGTTCACCACATTGCGTTTACGGCAACCACTGAGGACCACCAATTGCAGCTACGTGATACAGTTATGAGCCTGGGGTTACATCCAACTACGGTCATCGACCGCTACTATTTTAAGTCGGTTTATTTTAGAACTCCCGCCGGTATTTTATTTGAGTTAGCCACTGAAGGACCTGGTTTTACGGCTGATGAAAAAGAAGCAGTACTCGGCCAAAAATTAGCTTTACCACCCTTTTTAGAAGACCAACGAGAGGATATAGAAGCTACTCTCCCACCGATTAACCTGCATGGATGAAGCTTTGTCACTTTTTCACTACCACTATCAAGACACCCAAGCGCAGAAGACGCTATTTTTGCTGCACGGCACCGGGGGAGATGAACATGATGTATTGCCATTAGTTCAGTCATTAAGGGCAGAATATAACTTGGTAGGTGTGCGAGGTAACGTCAGTGAGCAGGGGATGGCTCGATTTTTTGCCCGCCAGTCACCGGGGGTTTTTGATCAAGAGAGTATTGCCACAGAGACAGACAAGTTAGCAGAGTTCATTCAAGCGTGGATGAAAAAATACTCACTGACAGCGGACCGCTTGGCGTTTCTGGGCTACTCTAACGGCGCCAATATGATTTTGGCAACCTTATTTAACCACCCAAATTTGATCAAAAAGGCGGCTTTGCTTCACCCCATGTTGCCTTTTCAACCAAGTGAAAGGATGGCTTTAAAGGACAGTTCATTTTTAGTTACCTATGGTGAAAACGATCTAATGATTTCCCCACAGGAGAGTCAAAAGGTGAGTGCTGTGCTTAAAAAATCGGGGGCAAGTGTAGAGGTAGTGACACATCCAGGAGGACACGAGCTGGTTAAGGCAGAGGTTCTCCGTTTACAAGAATTCTTACTTCATTGACGCCAGGAAATTGGCGGGCGGTAGCTTTGATTTGTTCTTCCACCCGGGGTTCATCACAGACACCGCCGAGTCGTAGCTGACCTTGAAGTGAGATGATGGCCACGCCGTCTCTAATCTCCGCTTGCTCGATATTTAATGCTGACTGGTGGAGGGCGTTATACAGTTCTATATTGTTTTCAGTCACCGTTCTTTCGACTGTATGTTTAAGTTGACTAATAGCCATCTTTAAAGTCGGTGTTGAATCCGCTGGGCGCGTGACCGGGACCAATACATCGCCGCAACCAAAGGTTTCCGTCTCGGCATGAGTGCCTTCTAAAGCCACGAGATAGACTTGGTAAGTAGGGTTCGGTGAAGGGGTGGGGCTTGGTTGGTCAGTCAGTGATAGATTGGTTTGGCCACTGACCACCCACCAGACTGAGGCCATGACAACGAGGAAGGCAACCAAAGCAAAAAGATATTTTAAAAGCGACATAGTCATTATTATAGAGGAAAATATGACAGGAGAATGACAAAAAGATGGGATAAATGTGAGATCTATTATGATATTTTGTGATATACTAGTTATGTATGAAAGTCCACCTGGTGTTACTCCTTGAAAAGATTATCCGGCTTATTTTCCTCTAAAAAAGTTTTTAATTCCTGCCAGTTTTCCCGTTTTATTTCAAATAAATGCCCTTTAAAGTCAGTCTGACCACTGGTGATAATTTCATTATCAATCAGGGCAAAAATATCAGGATATTTGGCTGTTAAGAGTTGAATTTTCCAATCCACCTCCATCACTTGCGAATGACGAGTAATCACTGGAGCCCTGGGAAAATGGTGTTTTTGCAACCATTGTTCAGTCACCTCCTTACGAGCGTGAACTCGCGAAGTAAGGTACAACGACACCGGCACTAATCGGTCAATCTCTGCCATGTAATTCTTGGCTTCTTCGATAGGAGGGAGATTAAGTAAGAATTCATCATCGTTTAAAAGCTCCTCAATTTTTTGTTGAGCTGCCGGTACTTGCCATTCTGGCACATGACCCGGCTGGCCATATGCTTGCAAAAAAACATCGGTGTCAAAGGGAATGTGGGTAGGAAAAAGGTGGTGCATGATTTCCATCACAGTTCGAGCGGTGTCGCAGAGGGTGTCGTCGATATCGAAGGCTAAGCCGTTTGCTCCTGACATAAGGTATCCTAACCAGTTAATTTACCAGCTAACTCTAGGTACTCTTCAGCCATTTTGCTGGCGGAGAAGTGTTCTTCAACGCGTCGCCGACATGCCAGCGGATCGAGTTGATCAACCTGGCTCAATTTTGCTTGCATTTCCTCAAGGCTGTTGACCAAGTATCCCGTTTGTCCATCAATAATTAACTCCGGCATCGACCCGCGAGGGTTGACAATCACTGGTGTTCCGCAGGCTAGGGCTTCGGTGACTACCAGGCCAAAAGGTTCTTCCCAGTTTAGCCACAAGAGCAAGCCTTTGGCATTTTTGAGAAAGTTACTTTTTTCCGCTGGTCCAATTTCACCAATGAACTCGATTTGCTCACCATCAATGAATGGTTTAACATGCTGATCAAAGTACGGTTGATCGACCGTATCGACTTTGGCAGCAATTTTAAGTTTAAAGGAAGTTTGCCGAATGAGCTGAATGATTTCTCGCAAGCCTTTTTCCGGAGAAGTCCGGCCCAGAAAAGCAAAGTAATCTCGCTCTTTGGGTCCGACTTGGAATTGACTCACATCAATGCCGTTATAAATAGTTTTGACCCAATTGATATTAGGAAGTGCTTGCCGTTGATGGTCAGAAATAGAAATATAGTTAGCTTCTGGGTGGTGTTGAAAGGTAAAGCGCTCATAAAATGATTTTAGAGGTCCGTGGGCAGTGGTATACATGGGACAACAAATAAAATCACTAAATTGAATCAATCGCCAGGCGTAATGATTATGAACAATATCTGGTTTTAAGTCATCAATTTTTTTTATAATTTCGGGAATGTAAAAAATTTTTAAAAAACTCCGCCACGTATCAATTTCATCTTTGGTGTATGCTTTGCGCAATGATTCAGGCACGATCGGAATCAGTTCGGCACTGGTTTGAGAATCACCGGTGCCAATTAAAAAGACTTCGTGACCACGCTTGACCATTTCCTCAATTAAGTTGTAGACAACCAACTCGGTGCCACCATACTTGGTTGGGGGAACGGGTTCCTCCAGTGGGGCAACTTGGACGATACGCATACTTTCCTTTCTTTTGTATTCTGTTGTGAGTGGCGAGGTGAGGAGGAGGGCGAGGGAGTAAACGCTTGTTGCAGGAAGTAATTATTGTGCGTCCAGTGAGCAAAGAGGTTTGATCGACGTCCTTGAGCCACTTGGCGGTAGATGTGAGCAAACTCCTCGGCCCGAGCCGGCCAGGAGTACTCTTGGCGTACGTAGTGATAGGCGTTATTTACTATCCGTTGAGTAAAGCGAGAATCTTTAAGCAGCGACAAAATATATTTGGCCGCTTGCACCGGCTGATCAAAATCTACCAGACAGCCGGTTTGGTTGTGGGTAATGATTTCCGCGGGGCCGCCAGCATTGGCGGCCACTACCGGGCGGCGAACGGCCATCGATTCGATAGTGACGATGCCAAAAGGCTCGTGTTCGGAAGGCATCAAAAAGATGTCGGCAGCATTAAATAAGTAATGAACTTGGTCATGAGGTGCCGCCGGAAAGAATACTACATTGTCTTGGACATTTAATTCTTTGATTAAGTTAGTCAGCTGGCGGCGGTACTGGATTTCTACTGGTGTTGAGGGTTGTTCTGATCCTCCCGCAATGACCAGGTAGACTGGCTCTTCCAATTTTTCTTTGACCACTCGCAGAGCTTTGATGGCATGATGGTAGCCTTTGGAAGGCACTTGACGGCCGAGGCAGAGGAGAATGTTGCCTGATTCAGGCAATTGTAACTGTCGTCGAGCGGTGAGTCGATCGGCCATTTTTAAGTGAGAAAAGTCTACCCCAGGCGCAATGACTTCTATTTTACGGGCTGGCACGGCATAAAGCTCCATTAAATCATTTTTTTCAATAGTCGAGGAGACAATAACTTTGCGGGCGGTTAAGGCGGTATAGTTTTCCCAGCATACGCGGGGAATGAAGTTGTACATGGCTTCCATATGCTCACCGACAAACTTTCGCCGTTTGAGGGCACCTAAGGAGTGCGGTGTCCAGATAAGGCCGTAGCGACCGGAGTCCAGATGTTTTAGTTCTAAAGCCGTTCGTCCGCCATCCCAGTAATGAGCATGGAGAATGGCTCCTTCCTGCGGAAAATTCTTTTTTAAATATGCATGAACCTTTTGCGCAAATTCAGGAATGTGCCGTTCCATGATTTCTTTAGGCACGTATTCTTTATCACCGATTTCTAAGCGGACAATTCGGTAGCGATCATTGAGTTGACTGATGGCAGGCCGTTGGTACGTCTGGCGGCAAAAAGTAGTTACTTGCAGATCTGGGTACTGGGTGAGGGCCAGCGCTAACTGGTGTTGGTACACGCACTGACCACCACTGTCGGGTTCACCTAAAGTGGCTTGAGGATCGCTATGCGGCGATAAAAAAACGAGATGAAGCATACGTACACATCTTACTGCTTGGCTGTAAGAACCCGGCAAGAACCCGATCAGGATTGAGGAAGGAGAGGTATTTGCTGCTACAGACTAAGTGCGAGATAATATCATCATGGATGAACCCGCCTTGCAGCCCACGGATGATCAACTCCACCCTGAAGCAACTTCACCCTCCACGCCTGTAATATCTGTAACACCAGTGAAAACTTTTACTTGGAGTGCTCTGATCAAAAGTATGGTGATTATCGTGGGGTTAACTTTAATCCTTGGTTTTGCTTTTGCCAGTTTATTTTTATGGAGAAAGAATCACTTAACTACTTTGTTTTCCAAACTTCCTCTGGTGGGTTGTGCTGAAGACCTCAAAACGTGTTCCGATGGGACAACGGTGAGCCGAGTGGCGCCAGAGTGTGAGTTTGCACCCTGCCCGTCGGTATTTCCGCGACCATCAATTTCACCCGTGCCACTGCCATCTCCGGTAAACAACGTGACCACCCATAAGGTGTTAGCCGTTGGTTTCAACCCCGTTGAAAATGGGGTGACTTTTGCTGACACTTACTTTGCTGCTGCCATGGGGGCCTCAGCTAGTGCCACAGAAGATCGAGTTTTTGCCGATACGGCTGAAGCTTTTGGCCGTTTGTCCCAAGGTCAAATTAAATTTGAAGTTGCGAAAAAAATTCAGATTACAGAGTCACCTACGTATCCCGACGGGTTTGTTTTTACTTTAGAAAGCTATAAACCATGTGTCTGGGGTACTCCGGATTTTCAACCTGAAGAATGTGAACGAAGGAAGCAACAATTCAATTATAACCAGTGGATTCAGGAGCACCGAATTTGTGAACAAGCCCAGGAAATTGGTGCCACAGAAATTTGGATGTTAAGTTTGCCGTACATGATGGGATGGGAGAATTTTATGGTTGGTCCCACAGTGGGTTTTAACGTCAACGGGGCTAACTATATCGTCTCCAGTTGTGCACAACATTTTATTATTGTAAACGGCACGTACGATCGGCCGACCAATGTGTTACATAATATTGGTCATCGGGTGGAAGCAACCATGCAGTACTTAACAGCTAGTTGGCAACCAGAAGACAGGGCTCAGCACTGGGAACGCTTTGTTAAGTTTGGGACACCAGAGAGTGTGGCTCAGTTAGATGTTAGTTGCGGCAACACCCACTTCCCACCCAATGCATCAATTGGGTATGAATATAATAATCCGACTCCAGTTAGAAATAACTGTGCCGATTGGAAAAATTTCCCTGAGTATCGAGGAACTACTACCACCGTTGGTTGCGAGGTATGGGGCTGTGCTGATGCGTCTTGGCAAGAGTACTGGTTGAGTGCTGTGCCGGCAGGTGAGGGTACAGTCACAATGACAAGTGTTACTGGAAAAACATTTGAATTTCCTAGAAATTGGTGGACATTGTTATTGTCTCCAACTGAGGCGATCAAAATGAAACAGCAAATGGAGTGAGGACAATTGCTTAACTATTGATTCTTCATCTCGGCAGCACGTTGCCGGTCTGCCAAGACTGACTTGACGTACCACCACGATTGCCGGGGATGAGTCAGGCAGTAAAAGATCTTTTGTTTGCAGTTGGGGGCGAAGTAGATAGGAATAGTGGTGGAGAAACCATCTAGTTTAATTTCGGCGGTGGTAGCTGTGGGATCGGTGTTTTCAAAATCCATAAAAATCATGCCGTTATTGCCATGCTGGCGTTTGATGGTGATGGCGTCGATCTCGTCCGTGGTCGATACAGTGGGGTCATAGGTGATCTGAGTGGGGAAGTTATACTGATCGCGGGGAAAAAGCACCAGGCGGACAGGGTTACGACCGGCAATAGCGTACTGATTGTTGTTGTAAACGTGAGTGTGATTGGGATTGATGGGGCGGTCGACCAGCTCAGGGAAAAGAAGTGGGTAGTGTTCTTGACGTTGCTCTGCTAACGAGTCGGCGTCGCCAGTAAAGAAGGCATACTCGCCCTGAGGTTGGCGAAATATACCCTGAAAACCCCAGAGTGGCTGGTTTTGATACTCCCAGGCATTATTAACGATGACTTTGTTAAGGAGAGAGTTATCAGTTAAGTATTTTTTACTCTCACCGATGAACAGTAACTTCTCTGGGTCAAAAAACGCGTAGGTGTTGCTCCCTTCATAGATTGTTAATCTGTTATCTTCTAGTTTGAGAGTTATTTCGTCGAAATTTTCTGCATGTTTAAGTCGCGTAGGGGTTAAATGCTCTTCCTTCCGATCAGTTAGGTTATCCCGAGCTAAGTCGGTGAATTCGGGGGCGGGGTCTTGATGGAAGAACCGGGAGCCATCCAGCACAAACGGTACTATCCACCAGCCTAAGTTGCGGGCGGCGTAGTCATAGTACGGATCGGTGAATGAAGGATGGTAGATCCGGAGATCACTGATATACAGCTCTTGGTTATCCAGCCGCAACCGCGCCCGATAGGTAGGAGTAGTAATCCACCAGGCTTGACTATGCTCGCCTAACTCCTGATCTTGACCGTGATAGACCCTAGGCCATGATTGAGGTTGCTGACTCAACCAAATGGCAAATTCATGAGCAGTTGTTACGCGGTGGGTGAGGGGAGCACGTTCCTGCCACTTTTTTACTTCCGCCAACTGCCGACCAAATTCCGCCTGATACTCTGGGGCCATTGAGTTTTCCAGGCCAATGAGCGCGAAAGTATAGTCATTTTGCTGAGTGTGAGCTTGGTAAAACAAGTGCTTAAAGTAGTCCAGATTGGCACCGGCGCGCTCCAGGTAGTCATTTGGCTGTGAGGTGTAGCTATTGGTCGTGTCCCCATAGTTGTGCACCGGATCGGTGATGGTTTGGCGGACGATCAAGGGCATCTGTGGGTTTACATCTGCGGAGGGAATGAGAGCCCATTCATTGGTAGGCCAGTAGGGATAGTGAGGTGGCCCACCGTACAAGGCATATGAATCGGTGCCATACTGCTCGCGCGTTAACTCGTGTACTTGGACGCCATATTTTTCTTTTAAGTAGCGCAACGACCAGCTATCAATCATCCAGGCCACTGTCGTCGTTGGATACTCACCGAACACCTCCCGAAATTTTTCCATGTACGCATCGATTAGTTTCGCTCTTTCTTCTTGCGTATACCCAATTAAATACGCGTCCTGAGCTTCGTACCAAAACTCTGCTGAGCCGTCATACTTAACGCCCGCTTCGGTGGCTAAAGCCGGGATGATTTCTAGGAAAGCTGCGTACTCAAATTGCTGATTACTCTTTGCTAAGTCAAGATATTTTTGATCAGTCAAAACATCATAGCGCAGCGCAAAAGTCGCAGGAAAATTATTCTTTTTCAGTTCTGCTAATTGAAAAGCAAAATGCTCAATCGAACCGGGACTACAACACGAATCGCCCCTCACTTGATTAATGATAACGGTAAAGTTAAGGTCAGGGGATTGAGCAGCAGCGCCAGCAGAGATCAGGGCAAAAAAAGAAAAAAATGAAATCAAAAGACAAAAAAGTAATCTATGCATCACCTGTCATTATATCCGAATGGCATTAAAAAACCCTGTACCATATTCGGCACAGGGTTGATGATAATGTTGATCATAGTTAAGCATGGGCTTCTAGGTAATTAATAATGCCTTTGGCTAAACCTCTAGCCGGTACCTGGGGATTGTGGACGATATAGTAGCGGTCGTACTCATTGGTCACAAATCCGGTTTCTAAGATAGCTCCTGGCGTCTCTTTACTAATCGCATGGTCAAATCTATTCCAGGCAAACGCGTAGTAATCAGTCATATTCTCGGTAATGTGTTCATGGTCGTGACGAAGTTTGGTAGTCTGGCCATAGGCTTCTTCAATCGACTGAGCTAAAAGGTGTGCTTTTTTAGTCACGTCTTTTCGGGCAGCGGCTACTTTAAAACCATTAGTTTCTTCTTTAGGGCTACCATCCGCATGAATAGTGACAAAGACGTCAGCCTCATATTGGGGAGGCACCACTGCGGGTAAAATATCGACTATTAATCCATGCGTTTCAAGTTCCCTTTTAGTTTCCATGGCAATCATGTAGTTGGACTCAAACTCCGTAAACTCTCCATCTTGAGCGCCAGTGTTGCGCTTAATCCAGTACAGTTCGGAAGGGGGTTCCTGATTGTGCCAGTGTCCCACTTGCAGGCCCACTCGTAATTGTTGACCTTCAAAAGTAACAGTGGAAGAGGTGGATGCGGAATTGCTGGCCTGAGTTTCATAGGCTAACGTGTGGGGAGTGATAGCTGGGGCGATGGAAATCATCTGAATAGAACCCATCTGAGCCAGACTAGTCACAGAGATAAAAAGCTTGGTAACAAGGCGTTTTATTTTGTTTTTGTGCATAGGATGAGAATACTATAAGAAGGAGGTAAGAAGCGCAAGCAAGCACAGGAAGTTACACCTGGAAATTGGTGGAGAAAAACGTTAAAAAGGGTAAGAAATTTTTACCAAAAACTTACAAAAAAAGCAGCCACAAGGTACACGCTAACAGCATATAAGACAGCACATAGCTGCTGCCATAGAGGAAGCTAGTTGGTTGAATATCGTCGTCGATGTCTTTGAGAAGGGATGGAGTTTCTGGCCATTCTACATGGATGTGAATCATAGGTCCTCCTTGGTCTTGATAGGGCTACTTTAGCTAATGGAGTTTAAGGAAGATCATAGATGAGGTAACGGTTGGGTAAGAATCTTATTTTTGCTATACTGACTGGTAATGCCTGCTACTGCCAAAAATTTACCTCAGCCACCTTCGCTGTGGCGCACGATTGGCCCTTCTTTTATTTTGTTGGGTTTAGCTCTTGGCAGTGGAGAATTAATTTTGTGGCCGTATTTGGCGGCTAACTGGGGTTTAGGCTTGTTGTGGGGAGGACTACTAGGTATTACACTCCAGTTTGTGCTCAATACGGAAGTCATGCGCTACTCTTTAACCTGGGGCGAGAGTGTTTTTGTTGGGTTTAAGCGCCTCAATATTTTAATTCCCATTTGGTACATTATCTCTACGTTTATTCCCTGGTCTTTGCCTGGTTTTTCGAGTGCCTCATCGGCCATCTTGGCTAACATGTTTCCTGGGCTGTCGGAAGGGGGAGTCACCCTTTTCTTACTGATGTTAACCGGTATCTTATTATCGGCTGGTAAAACACTCTACCGCACCATGGAAGTGTTTCAGAAGACAATCATCTTTATTGGTTTACCTTTCATGTTTTTCTTGGCTTTTTGGCTATCAAGTCGTCAAGATTGGATAGAGTTGGCCTGGGGCTTGGTTGGTCGAGGTGATGGTTATTGGTTTTTCCCAGAAGGGGTGGCGATTGCGTCATTTGTAGGTGCCTTTGCGTATTCAGGAGCTGGTGGTAACCTCAACTTGGCGCAGTCATACTACATTCGGGAAAAGGGGTTCGGCATGGGTAAGTACATGACTAAAATTAGTTCTTTGTTTAGTGGGGTGGCCAAAAAGGGCAAGCTAGAGGGAGAGACATTCCCACTAACGGCCAGCAATAAGCGACTCTGGCGCCAGTGGTGGCGGTTAGTCTTAACGGAACATTTTTTAGTTTTCTGGGTATTGGGCTTTTTAGCTATCAGTATTTTGGCAGTCTTAGCTAAAGTCACGGTCTACGGTCAAGGAGCTGAGCAAGGATTGGCTTTCTTATATGCGGAATCGGCCGCTGTCGCTGCCAGAACTATTCCTTTCTTTGGTACTTTTTTCTTGCTGGTTTCGGCGGTCACCTTATTTTCCACTCAAGTGGGAGTCTTAGAATCATCTTCTCGGATAATTTCCGAAAATATTTTATTACTTTTTACTCGGCAAGGCCGCAAGGTAAATACTTCGCTCTGGTTCTACTTAGCCTTGTGGGGACAGATTGGTTTAGGAGCCATCATTTATTTTGCGGGAGTTAAAGAACCTCGCTTCTTGTTGACGCTAGGGGCGGTCTTGAACGCGGCGGCCATGATGATGTCGTTCCTGTTCTTGTTATGGCTCAACAAGGTTCGTTTGCATCAAGAATTTCAGCCTGGTTGGGTCCGTCGTGGCCTGATGCTGATTGCTATTTGTTTCTTCGCGGTTTTCCTGGTGATTACGGCCCGGGATTTTCAGATTTAAGAATAAGTGCGAAAGAGCCCTAGCGAGAGTTTTTTTCTTCTTCGATGGTGGTGACTTTACCGTGCCCGGGATAGACAATTGTTTCTTCTGGTAACTCAAAAAGTCGATCGAGCGAAGCTCTCAGTTGTTGCGGATCAGAGTAACGAAAATCGGTGCGGCCAACGGCCGCTTTAAAGAGAGTATCACCGCTGAAGAGGAGGTTGCTTTCAGGGGAGTAAAGGCTCACGGAGCCAGGAGTATGGCCGGGAGTTTCGATAATTTCAAAGTTGAGGGTTCCGATTTCTAATTTTTGACCTTCACTCAACGTAGCTGTTGGCAGCGGCACCGGATCCACCTGGCGTCTCAGCCAGTGGTGAGCGCTTGATTGTGCCTGCTTAATCAGAAACAAATCGGCCTCATGCATATACACAGGCACATTAAAATTCAACTCCAACTCCAGTAATCCTAGGACGTGATCAAAGTGTCCGTGCGTCAGGACAATCGCTTGCAAATCTAACTGCAGTTCCAAAATTTTTTCCGAAATAAAACTGCCGTCATCGGCCGGATCGATGACCATCGCCTGCCGATTTTTGTCGTCGTAGACGAGATAACAGTTAGTTTCCAAAGCCCCTAAAACCAGTGTTTCGATGTTCATGTTTTGGTTGGTTTATGAATGCTAAATAAGTAAATAGAGTACAAGAGTGAGGCAATTGGTTCGTCGTAATTCCACCCGAATTAAACAAGAACATTGACGATAAATTCAATCACTGGCCAAATCAGCAGGGTGGCGGGTGAGACGCCTCCAAAAGGGAAAATGAGGAAGAGAAGGACGATGATACCGTAGCGTGACATGAATTGTTCATACTCAATGGCGGTGGTCCGAGGTAAGAAGGCAGTAATAATTTTACTGCCATCAAGGGGAGCGACCGGAATTAAGTTAAAGATAGCTAAGACAATGTTGATAACCAAAACTTGAAACAGGCCGGCGTTGATCCACATCGGCCCAATCAATCCCAGGCGGAGAACCAAGGCCAGAACACTAGCCATGACAATGTTAGAGATGGGTCCGGCAATCGAGATCAGGGCGGTGTCGCGGACAGGATCTTTGAGGTTATAAGGGTCAAACGGCACAGGCTTGCCCCAGCCGAAGCGGGTCAGCAGGATGGCCAAGGTCCCAATCGGGTCTAGGTGAGCCAAAGGGTTGAGAGTGACCCGACCTTGGTATCGAGGTGTGGGGTCGCCCAGCTTATCGGCAATAAAGGCGTGAGCAAATTCATGGACAGCAATAGCCAGTAATAAGCCTGGAAAAACGATGAAAAAAGCCAGCGGGTTAGAAGCGAGGAGGCTGATCATACTTAGAAAGACATTATACACGATACGCGAAGTCGAGGGATTGCTTCTAGTGCGGGCCTTTGGTACAATACCTCCCTATGCCTAAGAGTTTTACCCTAAAATATCCAGTCAAAGCCCACGTTGGCCACAAAGTTTCTCACGCCAAGAACCGGACTAGTCGAGTCTTTAAAAACAACCTCCATACAGTAACGGTGGTCGTTGAAGGCCAAAAGCAAAAGATGCGTGTTCCTTCTCGCATCCTCAAGCAGCTGAAAAAAGCTGGCATCACCACTCACTGGAAGAAACCAGTTTCAGAGTAATTTAATAAAACTTCCACTCGAGACACGCTCGACTCTACATTCAACTTTTCAAAGTAATTGATGGTCTTTTTTGTTCTCGCTCTCAGATCCACCTATCCAATCCTTAAACGTAATCAACGTTATAAGTGACGGCGTCTCTGACGGTCTCTTATGAAAGTTTTTTAAATTACGCTGTTCTTCACTTGATTCCAGTTGGCCGGCTGTTGACCTTCAATCTGAACTTTTTCTAGCAGTAGCATTTTACCTTGAACTGAAACTTCCAAGATCTTCATTCTTTTGTCGCCTTTAGGAGTAGGAATGATGGTCCAGACACCTGGAAAGCCCAGTAAAGCTCGAACGGTGCGAGCAATAAAATCAAGCTCCAAGTAATCCAATGGCTGATAAAGGTGATGAGCGATTTTTTGTAGTTGGGGAGACAAATACTGTGAGGAAACTGGTCGGCCGGCCATGGCATCGACAAAGGCTTCCCAGGCAATAAAACCATCTTCTCGCGTTAAGCGCTTGGCGTAAGGCGTGGGAGAAAGTGGAGGTTGGGCTGTGGGTGTCAGCAGACCTTGGTCATACTTGGTTAACATTTCTGGTAAAACCTCACCTCCGAGAGCATACAGCTTTTGATAGACCGTTTCCCGGGTGTCTGAGGGTCCAATGGGGGCTTCCGCTTGAGCGACGATGTGACCAGTATCGAATTTTGGACTCATTTCAATCAAGGTGACACCAGTTTTGGTTTCACCCATCAAGATTGCCCATTCGGCCGGGTTGGCCCCGCGGTAGGCCGGCAGCAGACTAAAGTGTAGATTTAAGGCTCCGCCCGTTGGGAATGTCAGCCATGAATCTGGTAGCAGCTTGCCATAGCCGGCAGTGAGAAACGTCACCCCGTTGGGTTGAGGCAGATTAAAAGTGGTTTCTAAGTATGCTAATGATACTGAGTCGAGTCTATTCGGTGCCAAAACCGGCAATCCCTCTCTCTCCGCCAGCACTTGAACTTCAGTCTTCTTTAATTCCTTATTTCTGCCGGCTGGTTGAGCGGGAGTAGTGACAACTCCGATCACATTCACCCCTTTGGCTGCTATCAATTTTTCCAGAATCAGGGCTGAGTAGTGGAGAAAAGAACCAAAGAAAATAAGATTAGTCATACGTTAAAATAACTCAATAATGGATCGATCGTTCATTTCTTTTAATTTCCCCGTTTCAGGGTTTTCTTGATACAAAGGCAAGTCATACTCTTTAATGTAGTCGGTAAAGAGTATGCCGTTTAAATGATCGAGTTCATGCTGAATGACACGGGCAAAAAAACCACCAAAAGTATCGGCCTCAGTTCGGAGGTTTTCCTTGTCAATCACGTCGTACTCTAATCTGACTTTTTGATAACGGGGGACGGGCCCATATAAAGAAGGGATGGAGAGGCAGCCTTCCAACGGCAAGTTGTCTTCATCGGGGCCCAAAATAGGGTCACCCCAGACTTTAGTTAATCGTGGGTTGATAAAGGTGCGAATTTGGCGGCCCCGTTCGTCGTCGCCACCTTTACTTAAGTAAGTAGTAAAAATACGATACTTAGGTCGGTCTATTTGAGGAGCGGCTAAGCCGACTCCGCGTTTAGAAGTTGTCAACAACGTTGCTTCTAACTCTTTAATGAACTCCAGCACTTTAGCATCGACCCTTTTTAGCTCGGGGGCTTTTTGACGGAGAGACTGGTGGGGGGCGGTGATGATATCCATAGGTGTGACTTTAAAAATCTTTTGGATCTGTAGTCAGAGTTTTAATGGCTTCTCTAACGATC
>DASVCZ010000018.1:0-6297 GCA_036381335.1 Patescibacteria group bacterium
CTACAGATTCACTGTGACCGGTGCCGATGGCACCTAGCTCTTCATATGCCACCATGCATTTGTCCAAGTACTGACGGTCAATGGCTGCGGCTTGATCAGCAATATATTCGTCATCGACACAGACGATAGGAGTGATGTTATTGTCTATGGCTTGGGCTACTTTGTTAGCCACATCTTGGTGAGTTTCATGGAAGTAACGCCGTCGTTCTGAATGGCCAACGATAGCATACTTCACACCAAAACCAACCAAGTTAGTAGTCGAAACAGCACCGGTATAGGCGCCAGCCGGGAAGGGACTTAGATCTTGGACTGCCAACTTGGTCTGAGAGTGCTTGTCTTTCGCTAAGAGACGGTTGGAGACAAACATTAAGCTGGGCATGGGTGGTGCTATAGCCACTTCAATGCCAGTTGGAAGCTGATCACTTTTTTCTTCAAACACCTCTATCCACTTTTGCACGTCTTCGCGAGTTTTGTGTGATTTCCAGTTGGCGATAATGAGTTTCATGATACTATGATACTTCATGAAGGATTTACTACAACTATTAAACCCCAAGCAACTGGAGGCGGTGATTCACCCGGCGGGGCCGGCTATGGTGCTGGCGGGAGCCGGATCGGGTAAAACCCGAGTGCTAACTACTCGAGTGGCCTGGCTGATTAAAGACCAAGGCATCGAACCACAGAGTATTTTGCTGGTGACCTTCACTAATAAAGCCGCCGCCGAAATGAACCACCGCGTAGCCCAATTCACGGGTTCTGGCCTGCCTTTATCAGGAACCTTTCACAGTATTTGCGCCAAAATTTTACGTCGCCATGGCTACGCCATCGGCCTAGATCCTAGCTACACTATCTATGACGCTGATGACCAATTAAGTGTGCTCAAACAACTGTATAAAGAACACGGCTACAGCGTTAAAGAATTTAATCCCAACTCCGTTAAAGCTACCATTTCCACCGCCAAAAACGAAATGATCTCTCCGGCAGAGTACGAAGCCATGGTTAGTGGTCGCTTCCAGGATTTTGCCGCCAGAATGTACAAGCTGTACAACGCTGCCTTACAAAAACAACGGGCCGTCGACTTCGATGACCTAATGTTACTGACAGTCAAACTGCTTCAAACTGATAAACATATTTTAAGTCACTTCCAAGAGTTGCTATCCCACGTCCTGGTCGACGAATATCAAGATACTAATAAGGTTCAGTACGAGTTAACAAAGTTATTTGCCCGACCACACAACAATGTCTACGTAGTAGGGGACTTTGCTCAAAGTATTTACACTTGGCGCGGGGCTGACTATCGCAATATGCTCCACCTAAAACAGGATTTTGACGGCCTAACCGAGTACAAATTGGAGCAAAATTACCGCTCTACTCAAGCCATTTTAGACGCGGCCACCAGCGTTATTTCGCATGCAACTTCTCATCCCGTCCTGTCACTTTGGACTGATAATAACGATACTCAACCTTTGACTGTCTTTGAAACTAGTAGTGGGGAAGAGGAAGCAGCTAAAGTTCTGGACACCATTACCAATGACTTATCAAACTATTCCTATAACGACGTGGTGATTTTATACCGCACTAACGCTCAATCCCGGTTATTTGAAGAAGCCTGTATGAAACGAGGCGTGCCGTATAGATTAGTGGGTGGTTTTAAGTTCTATGAACGCAAGGAAATCAAGGACCTGTTGGCCTACCTACGGTACTTAATTAATCGAGCAGATGACGTCAGTCACACTCGTATTGAAAAACTAGGCAAACGCCGACTGCACGCCTTCGAGGCCTGGATTGAAAAAAATGCCGCTACCGACTGGATCAATCAACCGCCCTTGAAAATTCTGGAGAGTATTTTGGAAGCAACTAACTATGTCGAGCTATTCGACGACAAAGACCCTGAAGATTTGTCTCGCTTGGAAAATATTAAAGAGTTGCTTAACGTTGCTTCACAGTTCTCCAGTGCCACTCAATTTTTAGAAAACATTGCCCTGGTACAAGATAATTACATGGCTGATTTGGCAGATGGAGACACTCGCTCAGCAGTGACTTTAATGAGTCTACATTCTGCTAAAGGCCTGGAATTTCCGGTCGTTTTTATGGTGGGGATGGAAGAAGGGCTGCTACCACACTCGCGTTCCTTAATGGACAAAGGCCAAATGGAAGAAGAGCGCCGTCTCTGTTACGTCGGCATCACCCGCGCCCAAGAAAAACTGTACTTTAGTTATGCTCGTCGCCGGTACATGTACGGTAATAGTTCCTATACTGTCCGCAGTCGCTTTTTAAACGATATTCCTGAAGAACTCCTCAACATCATCACTACTACCTCTAGCGAATACAACCAACCGCATTTTAACTCCTTTTCCACCAACCCCAAGCTTTCTCCTTTAAAAGAGCGAGTCCTCGATACCAAACGCAAACTAATCATGGATGATGAGACTATGAATGACTTACTGAGTGGCGATATGGATATTGAAGCCTTCCTGGATAGCTGAGATAATAAGTCCTCGATATGCTTATCCGCCCCCTTCGAGAAGAAGAAAAAGATTTGTACAACCGCGTTGTTGATCACCCCTTACAATCATGGGAGTGGGGTGAGTTCCGCAAAAAAACTGGCGTCAAAGTGGAGCGAGTCGGGTTTTTCCAAAGTGGACAACTCCAACGTGCCCTCGAAGTTTCGTTTCATCCCATTCCCGTTATTAACCAAACAGCCGGCTACTTACCTAAAGGCTACATGCCTGACGAAGAACAGTTAGCGGCACTGCGCCAAATAGCCAAGCCCCATCACGCTCTTTTTATTAAATTAGAACCGAACGTGGCTCAGCCTGTTGATACGCCTTCCGGTCACAAAAATATTTCTGAATTTCTCCAAAAAGAAGGAGCTGTACCTGGCCGACCGCTGTTCACTAAGTACACCTATATTTTAGATTTAACTAAGGATGAAGAAGCCCTATTTGCGCAACTAGAAAGCAAAACTCGTTACAACGTCCGCGTGGCCTATAAAAAAGGCGTCCGCATTTTTGAAAATACCTCGAAAGAGGGGATGGAGCAGTACCTGGACTTACTCAGCAAAACCACCGAGCGCCAGCAATTCTATGCTCACGGACCTGAGTATTTCCGCACCATGTGGGACACTTTGGGCGACAGCGGCATGTTAAAAATCTTTCATGCTGTCTATGAAGAAAAAATTTTGGTCTCTTGGATTATGTTTATGTTTAACGGGGTCTTGTACTATCCCTACGGGGCTTCATCCCGAGATAACCCAGAGGTCATGGCCAGCAACTTAATGATGTGGGAAATGATTCGCTTTGGTAAAGAACAAGGGTGCCGCAGTTTCGACATGTGGGGCTCACTCGGGCCAGACGCTGACAAAAGCAATCCTTGGTACGGTTTTCACCGCTTTAAACGCGGCTACAACGGGACCTTGTACGAATTTTTAGGCACTTACGACTTGATTACTGGCCACAAACAAGTGTATAACCTGTTTAGAGTTATTGAAGATATTAGGTGGAAATTATTACGGCTAAGAGCCAAGTTACCTTTTTAACAATTCAGAAAGGCGTTATGAGTAAACCTCGTTTCAAACGTATTATGGTCAAAGTCGGTGGCGAGTCTTTGATTGGCGACCGCGAGTATGGCATCGATCCTCAAGCCGCTATGGACGTGGCCAACAAATTAAAAGCTGTCTATGCCAATAACGTTCAAATTGCGGTGGTGATTGGTGGCGGCAATATCTTCCGTGGTATTTCTGGTTCTAAAAACGGAATTGATCGGGCAACGGCTGATTACATGGGCATGTTAGCAACTGTCATGAACGGTTTAGCTCTTCAAGATGCGTTAGAAAAAGTAGGCGTTCCCACTAGGTTACAAACCGCCCTCCAAATGCCAGCGGTAGCGGAAAGTTTTGTCCGTCGCCGCGCCATTCGCCATATGGAAAAAGGCCGCGTAGTTATTTTAGGAGCCGGCACTGGGGTTCCTTATGTAACCACGGATACTGGCGCTTCTCTGCATGCCTTGGAGCTCCACTGCGACGTGTTGATGAAAGCCACCAAAGTCAATGGTATCTATGATAAAGACCCAATGAAACACACCGATGCTAAGAGATTCAAAACTTTAAGTTTTGATGATGCTATCAGCATGCCAGGCGTAGAAGTGATGGACACCGCAGCCTTAGCTATGTCTCGAGAGAATAATATGCCGGTCATGGTTTTCGAATTATTTGAAGGCGAGAACTTGCTAAATGCCGCTCTAGGTCGAGACGTAGGCACCTATGTGGGGAACGAAGTTAAAACTGAGTTTGCATGAAAGGGCACATATGAACACCCCCCAAACTTTTGGTATTAACGGTTTTGGCCGGATTGGACGAACAGCTCTCCGTGTCTGGTGGCAGAACCTCCGTCATCAAGCTGACTTAAAAATGGTCAATACTTCGGGCTCGATGGAAATAGAGGACTGGGCTCATCTATTGAAGTACGATAGCAACTACGGCCTGTTTGATGTCGAAATTACCGTTCAACGCCAACAATCAACCAAAGATGCTAACGATGCTAATCCAGTGTTGGGAACATTAACGTTAGATGGGCAACACACGATGGTGGTGACCGCTCAACGGGACCCAGCTAAGTTACCTTGGGGACAGGTGGGTGTGCATACGGTGATTGAATCGACCGGAGTCTTTGTGACAGAAGAAAAAGCCAGCCTCCATCTGCAAGGCGGCGCTCAAAGGGTGATTATTTCCGCTCCGCCTAAAGGCGGCAACATTATGACCGGTATCATTGGGGTCAACCAATTCCCGCCGGATCAAAAAGTAGTATCGAATGCTTCGTGTACTACCAACTGTGTGGCTCCAGTAGCAGCCATCATGCACTCAGTCTTCGGTGTCAAAAAAGCCATCATGACCACTATTCACTCATACACTGACGACCAAAACTTGCACGACAACTCTCATAAGGACTTGCGTCGCGCTCGAGCGGCAGCTCTCAACATTGTCCCCACTTCTACTGGGGCTGCTATTTCAGTCACCGATATTATTCCTGAGCTACAAGGTTTGTTTGATGGCTTAGCTATTCGGGTGCCAACCCCAGTCGGTTCGCTGTCTGATATGGTCTTTGTCACTAGTCGCCCCACTACCAAAGAAGAAGTTAACCAAGCGCTGCGCGATGCCAGTCAACAAGCACGTTGGAAAGGTATCTTAGCGGTCACGGACGAGCCCATTGTCTCTAGTGATATTAAAGGTCGATCAGAATCATCTATCATCGATCTCTCACTGACTAACGTCATTGGTGGCGACTTAGTCAAAGTCGTCAGCTGGTACGACAATGAGTGGGGATACTGCAATCGGCTCGTAGAACAAGTGACGAAGTAAAACTGCTCCCGTTTTGCCACCTTCTTGCCACCAAAGTCCTTTATGATCAGAGATTGTTATGGTCTCTCGTACTTATTCAGCCACTATGGTGGGCCTTAATCCAGTTGGTATCGAAGTCGAAGTCGATCTCAATCGGGGAGCGCCGAATTTAGTCATTATCGGTCTACCCACTAAAGCCGTCGACGAATCTAAAGAACGCATCACCGGCAGCATCACTAGTTGTGGCATTCGCATCCGACATAAGCGAACTATAGTCAACTTAGCGCCCGCTGACATCAAAAAAACGAGCAGCGTTCTCGATTTCGCCATCGCCATCGGTATCCTCAAAGCCTATGGAGAAATCACCATAAAGACGAATGAAATCCTCTTTTTAGGTGAACTTTCTCTCGACGGCTATCTTAAGCCCATCAAAGGTGCGCTGCCGTTAGTCATGGCCGCCAAAGAAATGGGCTACCAGCAGGTAGTGTTACCTCAAGGCAACCAAGAAGAAGTAGCAGTCATTGGCGGTATTACTATTCATCCTATTCGCCATCTGAAAGAGTTCCTGGACTTTGCCCAACAGGCTACACCTTTGACCAGGTTGCAACCGATCACCTTCTCACCTCCAGAGCAAAACAAGTACGCTCTGGATTTTGCCGACGTGATCGGTCAAGAAGAAGCCAAAAGAGCCTTAGAAATTGCAGCTGCTGGTGGCCATAATATCTTACTTAGCGGTCCACCGGGAGCTGGAAAGAGCATGATGGCGCGCTGCTTGGCATCAATCCTGCCACCTATGATTGAAGAGGAGGCTCTGGAAGTGACCAAGATTTATTCTGTAAGTGGTTTAATCAATCAAGGCCTCATTACCACGCGCCCTTTCCGGGCGCCTCATCACACCACTTCTCAAGTAGGACTAATCGGGGGAGGTACTCACCTACAGCCTGGAGAAATCTCCCTCGCTCACC
>DASVCZ010000019.1:0-7466 GCA_036381335.1 Patescibacteria group bacterium
AGGCATGCCGCATTAAGGCCACACCGCCACCACGAGGCGTGGCGCTAAAAAAAACTAGTTTTTTACCCTTAAAGGCATCAACTTCTTGCTGAAGTAACTCTCTCTGGGCCAGGGGGGTGACCGTCTCGTAGTCTACAAAGGTCAATAAATCATCTGCCACTAGGACTTCGTTCAGCTGATTAATATAGACAGCGGCTACATTATCTTTATCGAAGTCGTTGGCGACTCGACTAGCTAATACTTGAGGATTATGTTCATCGGCGTAGACTTGGGGCACGATATCAGCTTCTAGCCACAAGCGAGACCGCAGTTCATCTAACGGGGCCTGACTACTGACGCTGATGCCGGCCGCTACCACTTTGCAGTGGAGGGCAGTAGCCTGTGTGGTCAGCCAGTTGAGGATCAGCTCAGCCAGCGAAGCCTTTGCCTCTGGTTCAAGAGAAATCTTGACCGTTTCTTGGCCAAACAAGGCCAACTCAACGTCCGTGGCTGTAATATGGATGCCGGCAAACGTTGATAAAGGTACATTGAGGTTTTCTACTTGGCGATGGAGGTCGTGGAGCTGGAGGGTGAGTGAAGGTAGTTGCTGCATACCTGGTCATACTACCCAGATAAAGGTCGGGTGTCAAACCATAATTGGAGCCAATTGTCTGATTGTCCCTCCCCAGTGGACATGCTATAACCCCTTTGTATGGCTAACTTTCAGGATGTGTACTCGCAGTTAAATGACGCCCAAAAAAGAGCTGTTGATACGATTGATGGCCCGGTGATGGTCATAGCAGGACCTGGCACTGGTAAAACGCAAGTACTGGCAGCGCGAATTGCTAATATTCTCAAGCAAACTGATACCAATCCATCGTCAATTTTGGCCTTAACTTTTACTGAGTCCGCCGCCAAAAATATGCGCCAGCGGCTGGTACAAATGATTGGTAAGACCGGCTACTACGTTCAGATTACCACTTTCCACGCTTTTTGTAGTGGTGTCATTCAAACTCACCCGGAATTTTTTGCTATCGATCGCGACAGTTCACCCTTAACTGACTTAGAGCGTTTTTCATTTTTTGAAGAAATTTTACTGCAGTCGCCTTTAGAAATATTGAAACCTCTGAATGCCCCTTTGTTTTACTTGCGGGATGTAATGCGAGCCATCTCAGATCTGAAGCGAGAAGGTGTGACTGTCAGTGCTTTTGAACAGCTAGTGCAAACCAGCCAAACGGAATTGACCGACCGGATTGAAGCTGGCAAAGGTGAAGGCTTAAAAATTGGTAAGCTAGAAATTGAACGCGAGCAAAAGAAAATTGCCAAGTGGCGAGAGCTGGCTAAAGTCTATGAAGCCTATCAGCTCAAGCTTGGGGATACCCATCGTTATGACTTTGACGACATGATTGCCTTAGTCATGCAGGGTTTCCAGCAGCATGAACTGCTCCTGCGCGAGTATCAAGAAAATCTTCTCTATTTTTTGGTAGACGAGTACCAAGATACCAATACGGCCCAAAATATCATCGTTGATTTGCTGACCTCTTTTTGGGGCGAAGCAGCTAATATCTTTGTGGTGGGCGATCCTAACCAGGCTATCTACCGCTTCCAAGGTGCTTCAGTAGAAAACGCCTTGAGTTTTATGGATCGGTATCCCAATGCTCAGTTGGTTACCTTAGATATCGGGTATCGTTGCCCGCCTACGATTTATGCCGCTGCCTCACAAGTGATTGAAAATAATCAGTTGACCGATACCGTTGGGGCGAGTAGCGCCTCGGTAGGGGCTGGTCTTTTTGATCTGCTCAGTCGGCCCTTAAAAAGTATTAAAGCCGACGGTGAGCTAGTCAAAATCTATGAAGCGCCCTCGCAAACGGTAGAGCTGATTTATGTGGCAGAAAGTATCCAAAAATTATTGAAGTCAGGCATACCTGCCGAGGAAATTGCGGTTTTGTACCGACACAACCACGATGCCAATGAGCTGTTGGAAGTCTTAGAAAAGTGGAATCTGTCGTATGAAATTGAAGGTGGGGATAACATTTTAAACGAAGAACATATTCGGCAGTGGCTGACTTTTTTGGGAGTAATTGCAGCTGTGAAACGAGGTCAGGAGCCGGCGGACCTCTATCAAGTTATGCTCTATCAGTGGGTAGGAGTGCCCAATTTATTAGCCATGAAGTTGGCTCGCACCGCCGGCCGGTCCGGAGTGGGCTTGAGCGAACTGATTGCCGGTGGCTACCACTTTTTTCAAGAAAAGTCCTTGGCAAAAGATGTGACCCAGATCGAGTTTCAAGTGGCTGAAAATTTTCTCCAGCAACTCCAAGAGTGGGCAGTTAAAGATACTCAATTAATCTTCGTCACCTGGTTTGAACAAGTCCTCAAGGAAAGCGGCTACCTCAATTGGATTCTAGAGCAACCTACCAAAACCGAGATGTTGATTAACGTCACCTCACTTTTCCGAGAAGTCAAAGCTATGGTCAATCGGTCTCATCACCTTAAAATCCAGGACTTCCTAGAAGTCATTGCCACTATGCAAGCTCACGGGATTGTCATTCATCCGGAAGACTTTAATATTAAGGAAAATGCGGTCCACTTATCCACTGTGCATAAAGCTAAAGGTCGTGAGTGGCAGCACGTCTTCCTCATCCATGTGGTGGATGGCAAGTGGGGCAACACTCAGACTCGCAACTTGCTGCCTTTGCCCGAACACCTGCTCGCTCATACTCGCTTAGATAAAAAGGAGCAAAATGAAGACGACCGGCGCTTGTTTTACGTAGCTTTAACTCGAGCTAAGAAAAGCATCACTTTAAGCTATCCTCAAACTATCATTAGTGAAAATCGGTCGCGCGAAGTAGTCGGGAGTATGTTTCTAGAGGAAGTGAAAAGTGAGAATGCAGAAAGCCAAAAGTTATTCCAAGAAGTGAAAACTCAGGACTTACATCTCAAGGCAGATGAATACATGGAACGGTTATTGATGCCAGTTCAAGCTCAAAGTATGGACACCAGCGAAAAAGAATTTTTCAAAAGTTTGACTTCCAATCTCAAATTATCAGTCACGGCCCTTAATACCTATCTGCGTGACCCTCAGGAATTTATTGATAACGTTTTACTTCGGATTCCGCGGTCAAAACCGGAACCAATGGCCTTTGGGACGGCTATTCACTTTGCTTTAGAACAACTGTATACCATTTATCAAAAAACGAATGTTTTTCCTACTCTGGAGCAATTACTGCAGTTTTATGAAGAGTCGTTGAAGAAAGAGTTACTCACCTCTCAGGATTTTGACCGCCGACTGGCCTACGGCCAAGAAGTGCTGACAGCCTATTATCAGCAATTAACGCCCGATTCTAAGCCGCCTGTGTTTGTGGAGCGTTTCTTTGGCACTGGTTGGAGTCGGACTTATCTGGATGACATCCCTTTAACTGGTCGTATTGACCGCGTAGACTGGCTAGACACGGCTCAGAAAACGGTCAGAGTCATTGATTATAAAACAGGCAAGCATAAATCAGAAAAAATGATCCAAGGATTAATTGAGTCGGCTAACCTATCGGCTCGCGAGCGCGAATTGCCGGAGTCAATTCGCGGTCCTTACAAGCGGCAACTCATTTTTTACAAGTTGTTGACCGAGCTGGATCCGACTTTTATCCCCACGGTGGAAGAAGCCGTCTTTGAGTTTGTGGAACCTGATAAAAAAAGTGGCAAGATTATCAGTCGGCGATTTAACATTAGTAATCAGGAGGTTGATGACTTAAAGAAGTTGATCAAAGAGGTGATGACTGAAATTCGAGAACTGAAGTTTCTTACCGCCAGCTCTTAATTACAAAATACACGTTTTCAGCAAACTCTGTGGGGACAGGCTGGCCGGTCCAGTTAGGATACCACACCAAAAAGCAACACGTAGCAAGCATCACGCATAAAGTGACCACAATTTTTCCTACTTGGTAATCTTTAATGTGCAGATTGTGTATCTGATACAGCCAATAAGCTAAGATGATACTCAACAATGGCACTGCCGGGGTGTAATGATAAAAAAACATAATCCGGGGCGAAAGTTGCCACGGCAACCAGACCATCAAGTAACTGATGAGTAGGAAAAATAATTGAGGTGAGTCTTTTCGTAAGTGAGGGGGGGCTTTAGACAAGAAAGTAAGTCCGAGCGAAATGAGTGATCCTACCACCGTTACTCCGCCCAACCAAAAGACCACGGGGTTGCCTAAGGCATAGATATTAGCTAGGGTCCCTGGTCCATAC
This sequence comes from Patescibacteria group bacterium, assembly GCA_036381335.1. Classification (GTDB taxonomy): domain Bacteria; phylum Patescibacteriota; class Microgenomatia; order UBA1400; family PJMF01; genus DASVCZ01. Next base: position 4,225 of record DASVCZ010000019.1, read on the forward strand.
TTCACGTAATACCAGACCGGGCGTAGATTGAGAAACCACTCATAAGGGCGAGATTGGTAGCTGTGAGTAGCCTCCAAGTGAGTTTGATAATGCCATATTTGGCGATGAAGCTGACTGAAATGTGAGACATACCCCTGGTATAGTATGCGATCACCCCACTTGATGACTTCGTAGTAGCACTGCCCTGGTATATACTCTTGTTGAGAACATACAAGCGATTTGCCTTGGAAGAACATGTGCGCATAACTCAGAACGTACACCACCAACGGCAGGATACCTAAAAATAAAAAGGTACTGGCGATTTTAATAGTCAGCTGCTTAGTTGTGAATTGGGTCCGTTGCTTCTTTTGGCGTGTGAAAGGCTGAAACCACTGGAAAATAGTCCTAGCATGAAAGAACCAGACAATAGCTAAGACAAACAGCCCCGACCACTTTGACCCCATAGCTAGGCCTGCAGATGCTCCAGTCAGGAAGAGGAGTCGGACGGCGGACTTATCGCGAACGAGGAGAGCTGCTTTAGATTTAGGCTTCTCTGTTTCTTTAGCTCGATATTTCAGATACAGAATCAGCGTCAGTAATATAAAAAATGTCACATGAATATCATTCATGGCAATGCGAGATTGGGTTAACAACAACCCATCTAGTGAAGCAATAAAGGCCGCCAACAGACCAATTTCTTCTCGCCATAACTCTTTGGCTAAAATATAGGTTAAATAAATGACTCCCACGCCAAATAAGGCTGAGCTAATCCGCCAACCAAAAGTGTTTTCGCCAAAGAGCAACATTCCAGCAGCTTGGGTGTACTTTGCTAAAGGTGGATGCAACCAATCGACTGCCGTATCGGGCTCGGGAGCGGGGTTCCACCATTCATACGCCCACGGATCATTACGGGCTATTAATTTGGCGGTGACTGCGTGATACACCTCGTCAAAAATATACTGTTCGGGCAAGTGAAGATGCCAGACTCGGGTAAAAAAGGCAAAAGCCAGAATCAGTGGCAGTAAAAACGACGTGTATTTCTTCATGCCCTATCCCAAACCATAAATGGTGATCAAGACAGCTAAGCCAAAGGCAAAGACCGTCCCTAACAATAAACGATCTCGCAAAAGTACCAATTCAGGTGATTCACCTTCATTATCTTCGTACACTAGTTGTAAATAGCGCATGACCCCAAAAATAACAAAAGGCACAGTCAGCATCAATAACTTTTGAGATTGAAGGGTGCGAGGCAAGTAAGAGTAAAAGGTCCCTAAACTGGCATCAGGACGGACAAATTCATTTTGGAAGGTAAAGAGGGCATACGTCAGCCAAGTAGCATTGGCAAACATGCCGGTGTACTGATCGAGCAGCCGTTCTGAATACCGTCTGAGTGAAGAACGAGTATCACCAATGTTTTTACCTTTCAGCAGTGTGCGTTCACTTTGACGTTTACCGACGGCCAAAAAGAGCGATGCCGAAATCACCGTTAATAAAAACCAGACACTCATGTGCAAGTTGACGACCACGGCCCCAGCATAGACGCGAATTAGGAAACCAGTAGCAATAGAAATGACGTCTAAGATCGCCACGTGCTTAGTAAATTTGGCATACACCATTTGCAGAGTAAAGTAGGCGAGGACCATGATGCGGAAAAAGAAAGGTAACCAGAGTGACAAGAAGAAAACTCCAGCCAACAAGCTAGCTGCTGCAAAAATAGCTACTGGAATAGGCAGTTTGCTAGAGGCAATTGGTCGCTTTCGTTTGAATGGATGGTGCCGGTCGGCGTCGTAATCCAAAATATCATTAATGATGTAGACGGAGGACGTGAGCAAACAAAAAATAAAGAAGGCAAAACTAACGATAAAAAAATAGGGTAAGCCAGTTTGATACCGCTCAAAGAAAAATCCCGAAAAAATCAAGGCTGCATAGACGGCGGCATTTTTAATCCACTGCCGAGGCCGAGCGCTTTTTAAGAGCAGGTAAGGAAGGCTAGAGGTTATCGTTGTTGCCATTTTGCCCATATCAGAAAGCTGAAAACCAAAGTAAAGACTACTCCCATTGTAAGGATTTTGCCGGCAGTATTCAAATACAAAGATAAGATACCTAAGGCTAGACTGCTGGCCCAGTAAAAAACCGCTACTCGCCGCCGGCCCCAGCCGAGGACGTCAATCAGTTTATGATGCAGGTGCCCACGGTCGCCCCAGATAGGGGACTTGCCAGCCCGGATCCGGCGCAGAATGGTGAAGACCGCATCAGCGGTGGGGACACCCAGAACCATTAAGAAGGTGGCCAGCTTGGCTCCCGATAAAATAGCCAGCACACTCAGAAAGTAGCCGGCGAGAGAACCTGCCCCATACCCTGGCATAATTTTCTGAGGATACCAGTTCCAGACCAAGAATCCGGCATAGGCACCAGCCACAATAAAACTTAGGTGAGCTGTATTAAATTGAGTGGGATCATCGATAAAGCGAAATGACAGTAAGCCAATGACAATAGCAGCAATAGCTACGAAACCAGGCATTTGCCCGTCTACTCCTTTTGACCAATTAACAATGTTCATGTTCCAGACAATAAAAAGTAGGGCAAAAATATCTGCAATTACCCAAATGGTGCGCTGCTTGCCAAATAGTTCCAAGGCAATCTGAGGTTGGTTTAAGTGGATAACGCCGGCTCCAAAAGGGTTGGTGACGTAAGCAATGCCAATGCCAGCCCCCACTACCAGTAAGCCAGCGCCAATTCCAGCCAGCAGTCTCCAGCCGGGATGAATGTCGTGAATGTCGTCAATGAAACCAATAATCGTTAGCATCAAAGCTCCCAACATAATGCCGATTAAATACTTATCAAACTGGAGGAGCAACGCAGCACTCAGTACCACGGCTCCACAGATAACTAATCCTCCACCTCGGGGAATAGGGTGTTTGTGAAGCACTTTGGCATGAAGATGGTGCTCGGGATCATCGAGCCACTTATTTCTACGATAGAGAAAGATGACCGCTGGGGTAAGGACAGTGGCGAGCAGAAAGCTGATGACAAAAGCGAGCATAGGTTAACTGATTATGACAAGTATTCGGAAAAAAGCCATCAATAAGAGGATTTGGACCACCAAAGTTGACCAGGTGAAAAGGGTGACCAATACTTTTTCATGATCAAGCAATTTGGCTAAGATAGCCATATGGCCCGCTGTCATCAAAAACGAAAGGATCGGAAATAAAAAGAGCCACTCTTTGCGGATGAGCTGAGTTTCCGCCTGAGCCATAGTGTAA
>DASVCZ010000020.1:0-35093 GCA_036381335.1 Patescibacteria group bacterium
AGTCCTTTAGTTTCACTTTTTCGAGAGGTCTTAATTACTTGCGCTCTTGAGGAAAATAGAGTAGAGTACCCCTAAGATGTCCGATTCATCCTACAAGAAACCTCAAACTATCTCTGAAGCCTACAATAATCCTTATTACCAGGGAAAAATTGTGGTGGAGAGTCCCGAAGGCTTGTACTCAACCACTAAAGACGAAAACGCAGTTAAAAAGCTACGTCAACTTCACAAAAAATATTCCTACGAAAAAATAACTACCACAGTCATTCCTAAAGGTATTATGATTACTATGCCCTTCGAGGTAACACGTCGATGAGTGCTTCCGCGATTTCCTTTCCTTATGAAGTTAAGTACACAACGGAGTTTGGCTCAATACCTAGGCCAGTGGCTGAAGTAAGTTTCTTGACTGCTAATCAAGAGTGGAGAGGTGTCACGATGGTCATTGATACGGGAGCTGACTTGACCCTTTTACCTTCATATCTGGCTGTTTTTTTTGAAATAGACATTGATGCGTTAGAAAAAATTGAGACTCGTGGTATTAAAAGTAGTCACACCGTGTATTTGATGAGGAAAATGAGAGTTAAGATTGGTTTTTTTGAACGAAGTATTCCTGTGGGATTTGTGAGAGACCGACGGATGCCCCCACTACTGGGCCGACACCAGTTTTTGGAGACGTTTGTAACCACGCTGGAGAAGGATAAAAGAGTTATTTTTGCTGAGTAACTTCCTGTTTAAACTGCTCGCCTCGATCGGCATAGTCCTTGAAAGTACCGAAGCTGGCGCTGGCGGGTGACATTAAAACTACCTCTCCTGGTTCAGCAACTTGCCAAGCTTGGGTTACAGCTTCTTCCATGGTTTCGACAAACGTAATCACAGGGGATGAAACGTTGCTTTTACGCAATGCTGCCTCAATCGCTTGATGGATCTTCTCGCCTGTAGGCTTAAATAGGATGACTGCTTTTACTTTTGAGTTGATAATGGCCGAACCGAGGTCGGAATAATCCAAGCCGCGATTATAGCCACCCGCAATTAAGATGAGTGGCTTGTCATCAAAGGCCTTTAAAGCCGCAATCGTCGCCGGCGGATTAGTGGCCAATGAGTCGTTGATGAAAGTCACGCCGTTAATCTCAGCTACCTTTTCTAAGCGGTGGGGCAAAGGAGTGAACGTTTTGAGGGCAGCGGCGATTTGATCATTACTGATTCCTAAGTGCTGACCGATAATCAGCGAAGGCAGCAAGTTTAAGTAATTGTGCCAACCGACCACCTTCAATTCTGCTAAAGCCACTAAGGGAATTAATTTTTGGTTAATATCTGTCTGGCCAAAGCCAATGCGGGTGCCTGGGCTCAACTGAGCAATTTTGGTGGCCGTTTCTGAATCTTGGTTATAGAGAATCACATCCTCTTCGGTTTGGAAGCGAGCAATCTGGGACTTAGCGGTCCAGTACTCATCAAAATCAGCGTAGTAATCCAGGTGCTCGGGCAGAATGTCTTGAATGACGGCTATGTCGGGACTGAAAGGCAGATCGGATAATTGGTGACTGGATAATTCAAGTACCAGATAGATAGGTTGGGGTGGGCTGAGTGAGGCGTGCGCTTCTTGTAACACTTCCAGAGGTGGCTTACCAATGTTGCCGCCCAGGAAGGAGGTGAAGCCACTTTCTTTTAAGACGTGGTGAATGGCAGAAGAAGTGGTGCTCTTACCTTTGGTGCCGGTGATGCCGATGATGATCAGCTGATGACCTTGACTTTTTAATTTATTGACAGTTTCAAAAAATAACTGAGTGTTGGAACTTACTTCGGTATCGGGAAAAAGTTCTTCAACTTGGTGGCGCCGGATGCCGGCGGAGCGGAAGACGAGGACAGGACCAGTCATCGGTGATAAAGAACGAGGCTGCTCAAACGAAAGTTTGGCATCTGTAGCGAGCAGCCGCTGCCAAGTCGGGTCCAGTACACTCAAAGGCTTTTCGTCAATCAGGGTGATTTCTTTATCTGGAAATTGAGCTCGTAAAAATCTATAAGTGGACAAGCCCTCACGGCCTAAACCAAAGATGAGTAAAGGGCGGAGAGCGTTCTTCAACAATGTTTCAAAGGTGGTGGGCAGATTATGCTGCTGATTCCAGTCGTTCAATAGTCTCTGGGCATCATCATCACTGATATTGGCTATTTCGGGTTTCATTTTCTCTAATAATAAAGGCAGTGGCTGGCCCTGTTCTTGATATAGTTTTAGGCTCAGGTATAACGCCACTTGGGATTCTTGACGGGTCCCCACACACTCCCATGGTTTAACGCGCTCGGGGTGGATCAAGTCCAAGGCTTCGTCGATCAGCGATTCTTTCTCAAAGAGATTTTGACCAAAAATATCGATTAACTCGGTTTCACCCAAGAAGGGGAAGAGCATCAGCCAAGCAAATAAGCATTTGGAACACTCACCGCACCAGGAGTTTGTTTTTTGGCCGCGGTTGCAACTCCGGAACAGGGCCCGCAGTGGGTGGTGATCGGCAGTCAGCTGGACAAACAGCTGGCCAATTTGCAGTTCGTGCAGCGGGCGAAGGAAAGAGAAGTAGGAGGGAGACGGAGAACTCTCGACAGCCAACCATTGGCGAGCATAGGCTCGAAAGTCGTTTTCAAACTCCAGCGACTTGGAGTACTGGTGATTGACGATAGTGCCCAGGTACTCCACGTTGCCTTCACTAGCGCTGCGCTCATTGGACAAAGCGATATAAGGAAGGCCTTTCAAGGTGGCTACCAGGTAGGTAGTAAAAGCTAGGTAGGCAGAGAAGGGTGTGTGACCGTTAAGGTACCCTCGGCGGTTAAGTTCCAGTAGCGCCGGATCAATAGTCCGGCGGGCAATGAGGGGCCGGAGATCGGGATTCTGCCGGAGGAGCTCAGTCACGGCCGTAATGGGGTTGAGCGAAAAGGGTACCACCTTGACCTGACTGTGCTTGAGCAGCTCCAGGGTGACGATGGAGTCTTTGCCGCCGCCTAGGGGGACGAGTGTGGTCAGGGATGGGGTGCTGGTTGATGATGGTTGCGAAGCCGATTGGGCGGACGCTTGGGAGGCGAGAGGAGCCTTATCATGAGTAGTCTCAAAAGTGATAAAGTCCTTGTCAGTAAAATCTATCTCATTTCGGTAGAAAAACTCTCCCAACCCTTTTAGCAACAGTTTTTTCCACCACTTAATTTGGTCTTCACTTAAATAACCGGCTGCAAGCTTGATCACCGGCGAGCAGGTAGCTTTCCAATAGCTCGGGATTTCTATTAGTCCCAGGTGGAAGACTAGGTTTTCCAGCTGTCCAGGAGGCAATCTGTCCAGATCTACTTGAGTCATACCTTCGATGACTATCTGGGGGCGAAAGGTTATATCTGGACTAATCGAAAACTCAAAAGTCAGCTCTAACCCTTGGGGTGTTAAGTGATGGTGATAAGCCTGGTACGTAAAAACTGGATGTTGGGCTCGCAGAGTGTGAAGATCCATACCAGCATTATACCTTGCTCAACCACTCGGTTGGGGTAGAAACTGGGCAAATCGAGGTACCTTCGGCGAGCAACCGTTTATCCCAGGTGATTAAAGTAGCTTCATTTAAATGGGCAAGTAGGGCAATACTAAAATCTGAAGCCTTAAGTGAAGTTTTACTCTTAGTTAAAAATGTAGCAACAGCATAGGTTAGCTCTTCGTTTAAGGGTAAACTCTGGAAACATTGGAGAATATCGGAAGCTTCTTGAATGGGATACTCTTGTTTATGCAGATTGACGAGCACTTCGAGAGTAACTAGTGTGGGAACTAAGATGATGCCAGGATTCTTTTCTAGATGAAAGAAAAGCTGTTGTGAAGCCTCACTAAAAGTATCTGGTTGGCCCAGCGCAGAGACGAAAACTGAACTATCAATCACATATTTGTTAATCATCGTCTCTTTCTTCTCGAATCAAGTCGATAGCAGTTCTGCCTGAAACTTTAAGCAAAGCTCTTTGAGGGGGGCGGGCTAGAAAAGCTAATGCTTTTTGCTGAGGGTTGTGTGCACCATGCTCATCAGCCAATATCTGTTGAGCTCCTAACCTAATGAGATGAGACAGAGTGGTTTTTTTTCTTCGAGCGAGTTGGAGTAGCTGGCGGTGAGTTTCTGTTGGTAAATAAATCTGTGTTCTTGTCATAACTGGAAGTATAATGTATACATTATACATCGTCAAGAGCTGTGAGTATAATGAATCCATGCAACTTAAAGTCCTGACTTTAAATCTCTGGAACGGGGGCCGTCTCTGGGACCAGGCTCAAGCGTTTTTGGAAAAGGAGCAGGCAGATATTTTGCTTCTCCAGGAAGCGTACAATGGCACAAACCCGGCCTTTGAATCTCGGTTTCGGACAGTGAGTGTCCTCCAAGAAATGTTCCCTGAATACTCGTCAAACTTCGCCGCTACCTACCTAGATACCAGAAAGAATGAAGGCCAGATTGAGGACGGCCAACTGATCTTATCGCGGTTTCCCATCTTGCACAGCGTCAATATTTTTACCGATATTCCTTACGGCGAGTATGATCAGGACGCCACTACCGACTTCACCCGCTTTCCGGTTAACGTCCAGGTAGCCGTAATTGAAGTGGCGGGCAAACCAGTTACACTCCTCAACGTTCACGGGCCGGTTAACTACGATGGCACGGCTGATACCGACCGCCGCTTGCGCCTGCGTGATGTCATTCTCCAAGAAATCGAGGGCCAGCCACATGCGATAGTAGGCGGAGACTTCAACGTTCAGCCGGCGACCGAGACCATCCGCTCTCTCAGTCGCGCGCTCACTCCGCTGTTTGCGGAAGGGGAGCTCACCACCACTTTTAACATGCGCCGCAAGTCTCATCCCGGTTATGCTACCGCCGCCGTGGACAATCTCTTCGTTACTTCCTCACTTAAAATCATCAGCCGAGATTGTCCCGCTGTCGATGTTTCTGACCACCTGCCACTGGTGGCCACCCTGGAATTATAGGACTTAAAAAGCTATAGGACTTTCTAAAATGCCCACAAAAGAGGTTCCTTGCCACCGAGAAGTAAAACCTTCTTTGGGCGGGGAAAAAGCGGGTTGTTAAAAATAAGTTCAAGCGGATATATATCTGGACAAAATGTACTCTAAAATGACGAAATGGAGCAAAGTCCGTGTGTTCAAAATGGGGTTAAAAATTGCACAAACAGGCTTCTCCCACTATACTTAAGCGTAGAGCAGTCAAAAAAACAGTAAAATAGCGAAGATTACCCAAAAGGGCGAAACCACATGAGCGATTTTGGTAAGTATTCAATAAGTAGAAGGGTGTTGGAAAGTAAAACCAACCAATTCTTTTCGGTTAATTTTCGTGAAGCACCTACCAAAAACAAGAGCCTAAACTATGAAAAAGATTGATAAAAGCGCCAATGTTTTGGGTCAAACCTTTTTTAGCAAAAGTAAAGATCAATTGCTAAATGACATCGAGATCGCCCTCAAAGAGGGCTCCAGGCCCTATGTTATCTTTACCCCAAATCCCGAACATCTGATGATTACCAAAGAAAAACCCGGTTTCGGACAGGTTTTGGCGCGGGCAGACGTCCGAATTCCCGATGGTGTCTCCATTGTGATGGCTTCGCGTTTGTTGCATTTGGTGGGTAAGTCTCAACCGATCGCGGAGCGGATTCCGGGAGTTGAATTGGCGGTTGATGTGCTGCAAATGGCAGCAGAAAAAAACTGGACGGTGCTGATAGTAGGTGGGCGGGGATATCATCACCACGCAGTCACCAGCGAAGATCAGAGCCCGCATGATGCAAGGGCGAAAAGTAGGCGTCGCGTGCCCACAGAGAGTACCAGCAGCTGGACGATTGAGAGATATCCGTCTGCCACGGAAACTCATACTCCAACTAGGACTCATTCGCCGACTCGTTTGTGGTGGGTGGAGGCATATAAAGATGCGGCTAACCCCACGGTTAAAGAAGAGATGGAATTGAAAAAAAACCTGGAAACTCTGCAGCCTGAAGTGGTGATGGTGGCCTTGGGTGCACCCCTGCAAGAAGAGTGGATAGTGATGCATTACGAATTATTAAGAGATAATAAAGTAAAGATTGCTATGGTGGTGGGTGGGGCTTTTGACATGTTGACGGGCAAGACTCAAAGAGCGCCATTACTATATAGAAAAATAGGTTTTGAGTGGCTTTATCGTTTGTGGCAGGAACCGTGGCGGTGGAGAAGACAGTTGCGGTTGGTCAGGTTCGTAGGTGAATTGTTGAAAGAAGTAATTATTCCTTAGAAGATTCGTCTTCACTTCTTCGATTTAAACCGTAGGTTATTTTTACATGCTCACTTTGAATGAGATCAAATATTAGTTCTTCAGGTTGTAAGCGTTGAGCGTACGCAAACTGAGTCAGTTCATCAAATATTCTTGTAACTTCGCGGGGAAGATGCGTCAGAAGCGCAAAGGAGAAAGCTTGGGCTTCCCTTACGTCATCCAACAACCTAAACACCTCGTTTTTCTTTTTAAGAGGAGTACAGTTTATGAGTTCTTGCCTAAAGCGGGTTTGAACGTCTTTTAACCAAGGAGCATGTGACCCCATGTTTTAATCCTCATCCGTGGGGTTAACCCCGAGCAACCACATGACGGCTTCTTTTTTGTAGCGGCGGTCGCCTCGAGAATTAATCCGGATGGCGGGCAGCTTACCACGTTTGCCCCAGCGCTTGATGGTCAGGGGAGAGACGCGTAAGAGGTCGGCCACTTCGCGGACGGTCAGTAGGTCGGGTAGGTTATTAATATCCAGTTTTTGGGCATCGTCAGCGCGTCCGGTTTTTTTGTCATCGAGCGCATCAGCGGCCATTGGGTTAGTTTGAGCATTTAGGTCTGCCATGGTTCCGTATCCTTTCATGGATTAACGTATTGTTAATGAATGGTTCAGCGAAGACTGGGCAGTTTGATCGGAACCGGTGAGAATAGATCAAACAATGCCGAACCTACTATCAACAGTAGCAGAGTAAGTGCAAACGGGTCAAGCAGGAAAATGCTGGAGAAGAAAAACTGCCCAAAAGCTTTTAAATATCGCCAACATTTTCGGCCTTAATAGAAACAATTTTCCAGATGTAAATTAATTAAAAAACATATTTTTAATGATGCAAATTCGGGTGGTAATAAACTAGGAAAGGAATGGGGTGAAAGTTATTCACAAATTAGGCTTATAATAATTAAAAATGAAGCCTATAGTATTTTAAAATGAAGAAGATGTGGATTAACTAAAGGAAATCCAAAAACCCCCGCCTTTCTTTCGATCAGCAGGGGTCTTCTCAAACTCTCAATTCGTAATTCTTAATTCGAATCTCAAGTTTTAATTTATTTCAATTCAACCACACAGCCAGCTTCCTCTAAGGTAGCTTTGGCTTTTTCAGCGTCTTCTTTCTTAGCACCCTCTAAAACGGTTTGAGGAGCGCCTTCCACGAAAGTCTTAGCTTCACCTAAACCAAGTTCTGGTTTGAGGGTTCTGACGGCTTTAATGGCACCAATCTTGTTAGCACCAGCGTCTTTTAAGATGACGTCAAAAGAATCTTTTTCTTCTGCGGCGGGAGCGGCAGCAGCAGCACCAGGCATGGCACCAGCCATCATCATGGGAGCAGCAGCGCTGACACCGAATTCGTCTTCCAAAGCTTTGACGAGGTCATTGACTTCCATCAAAGAGAGTTCTTTGATCGCGTCAACTAATTTTTGTACATTGGCGGGAAGAGCTTTGGTCTCTTCTTGTTTGGCTTGATCATCGGCCATATTTCCTCCTATAGGATTAATTGCTTAATTTCTAATAGCTTAATTACTCTTCTTCTCAGCAATTGCTGACAAGGCATACACCAAGTTGCGAGGTCCAGCCTTGATAACGTTGACCATACCACTGGCTGGGCTCTTGAGGCGTTGCAGCAACATGGCTACCAACTCAGTCTTGCTTGGCATCTTACTCAAGGCTTCAACTTCAGCTGGGCTGAGCACTTTATCGTCCTCAGGCATGTAGCCCTGCTTGATTTCCAGCATCTCGGTGTCTTTGTGGAAGTCAAAGAGCTTTTTTAAGGCAGAGACGGCGTCGTTGTAAGAAAAGACGACGGCATTCATGCCTTTAAGAGACTCGCTGACTTTACCTTTACCAAATGCAATGTCTATTAAGGTATTTTTGGTGACGAAGACTTCGCCTCCAACTTCAGCAATGTCTGCTCGGAGCTTGGTCATATCGGCCACTTTGGTTCCTTGGTAGTCAATGACGGCTGCTGATTTAGCCTTACTTAATTTCTCTTGCAAGATGGTGACTTGTTCTTGGTTGTGTTGGTTTGGCATAGATGTTTCCTCTAGTACTTGGTGTCTTTTTTCCAATAAAAAAGCTCTCCTAAGAGAGCGTCAACCGAGGGTTCCGACCAATCGGAACGTTAAGAAACAAAAGTCTTCATTTCTCCTCGGCGTGAGATTAAGGATGTGCACCCCGACTAAAGTCGGGATGTCGCCCCGATTTCATCGGGACTCCACACGCTGTCTTGGGATCGAGAGACTAGTATACCACATTTTTTCTTACTTGCAGCCTCAAAAATGAGTGATATATTTCTTTTGTTAATAAGTAATAAATGTGTAAGGAAGCAATTTCGTATGTCAAAGGAATCAAAAGGAAGAATCTTAGTGGTTGGACACAATCCAGCAGTGGAAAGAGCTGTCCAGGCAGTCTGTGGCAAAACATATGAGTATAGTTTGGTGGATCACCGAGAATATGCAGCCCTAAAAGCTCAAAGAGAACTAAGTATGTTTGCCGTGGCTGTTATTTTTAACCCCACAAATGGGAAAGTTACACTAGAAAAAAGTTATCCAGATGGTCATCCCACCACGGTCCCACTCTCCGTCGATGCTTTGTATGCCTTGGGCTATAACATAGAGCAGGTCATCAACACTCAACAACCTCCTCTCCGTTAGTTTTTGGTAAGGAGAAATTTTTGCCCGCGCGAGCAATTGCCAGCTTGTAGCTCCACAAGGGGAAGTGTATAAAGTATCCATGGTTAGTCACGAACACACCTTTCCTGATAGTAGCTATAGATCACTTGTCTATCTAGATGGCAGTGAGTACGATGCCATGATCCTGGAAACCTTGACTCATTTATATGACATAACACACTTCACCAACAAGGCTGAGTTTGAACGAGCAGCACAAGAGGGAGAATATGCCTTAATCGTTACCACAGAAGTAACAGAAAAAGGCAAAATTAAACTGATTAGTACTAGTCGAAGGGGTGATACTCAAGAAATAGAGTGGCTGATCCCTCTTGAAACCGAAGAAGAATAACGCAGACGACTTAATTTAAGTTGATAGATGGTGTAAGATAGGTTCATGAAAATTCTTCTAAATCTTCTCTTAAGTGGTATTGCTGTTTTCATCACCGCCTATGTGCTGCCTGGTGTTGAGGTCGACAGTTTTGTGACTGCGTTAATTGTGGCGGTAGTCCTGGGGGTATTAAACGCCTTTCTCAAGCCAGTGTTACTGCTGCTGACTCTCCCGATCAACCTCTTAACCTTGGGGCTTTTCACTTTTGTGATTAATGTGGGCTTAGTATTTCTAGCCACCACCTTGGTCTCTGGCTTTGCCGTATCAGGTATTTTGTGGGCCTTAGCCTTTAGTCTGGTGCTGTCCCTGGTCAACTCATTCTTTGGGATGTTGAAGTAAATGGCAATTCCTCATTTAGTCTTGACTGGCTCGGTGGCGGTGGACCGGATCATGATTTACCCGGGTAGTTTTGCCGAAGTCATTCAGCCTGATAAACTCCATGTTTTGTCGTTAAGTCTGCTCTTAAACGAGCTCAAAGAAACTCGGGGTGGGGTGGCGGCTAATATTGCCTATTCGCTGGCTCTGCTAGGAGAAAAACCTAGCCTGCTGGCCTCGGTAGGTGAGAATGCACGCCACTACATGGCAGATTTAGCAGAGTTAGGGGTCCAGACGGATACCGTCTACTACTCTCATTTGCCTACAGCCACCTTCACTGTCATGACTGATACTCACAACTGCCAAATTGGAGGCTTTTATCCAGGCGCGATGAGTGATGCTCAGAGTCTATCGCTACACGATCTTAGTCCTGCCGATACCTTAGTTGTGATCTCGCCTCACGACCCCACCCAGATGGCGGTTCAAGTCCAGCAGTGTGCTGCCGCCAAAAGACGTTTGTTCTATGATGTGGGCCAACAGATCAACAACATCTCGGCCGACGATATCAGAGCTGGGGTAGCGGCCACCGAGCTGCTGATTATCAACGACTACGAGTACGAAGTCCTCCAGCAAAAAACAGGCTGGACCGAGCAGGAGTTGTTACAAAAAGTCAAAACAATTGTGGTGACGCTAGGGGAGAAGGGGTCAATTATAAAAACGGGAAGTGGGAGAGAGAAAACCAAAAACACCAAGGTGCCGGCCGTTAAGATTAAAAAAGTGATTGATCCCACCGGAGCCGGGGACGCCTTTAGAGCTGGATTTTTGTACGGCTATGTGAGAGAGTGGGATCTAGAACGATGTGCTCAGTTGGGATCAGTAGCGGCTTCTTTTGTGGTGGAAAAACACGGCGCCCAGGAGCATACTTTTACCCGAAAGGACATCGAGAAGAGGTATACAGCAACGTACGAAGGATTTTTATGAAAAATCAAAAAGTAGATTACAAAGTTAAAGACATTACTCTGGCTCAATGGGGACGGGACGAGATTACGTTGGCTGAAAAAGAGATGCCAGGGTTAATGAGTATTCGGCAAGAATTTAGTAGTCAAAAACCCCTCAAAGGGGCCAGAATTGCTGGATCGCTCCATATGACTGTGCAGACAGCAGTTCTGATTGAAACCTTGCAAGCGTTGGGAGCAGAAGTCCGGTGGGCCTCGTGTAATATTTTCTCTACCCAGGATCACGCGGCCGCCGCCATTGCTAAGAAGGGGACACCAGTTTTTGCCTGGAAAGGCGAAACTGAAAAAGAATACTGGTGGTGCACCGAACAAACCTTGATGTTTAAAGATAAAAAAGGCAAAGTGATTGGCCCCAATATGCTGCTTGATGACGGCGGTGATTTAACAGCTTGGGTTCATGATAAGCATCCTGAGATGTTGGATGAAATCAAAGGGGTGTCAGAAGAAACCACCACCGGCGTTCACCATTTGTACCAGATGATGAAGGCCGGCAAATTAAAAATCCCGGCGATTAATGTCAATGATTCGGTGACCAAATCTAAGTTTGACAACCTGTACGGCTGCCGAGAGTCGCTGGTGGATGCGATTAGACGCGCTACCGACGTCATGCTGGCAGGCAAGGTAGCCTTTGTGGCTGGCTATGGCGATGTGGGTAAGGGCAGTGCCCAATCTTTGCGCAACAACGGAGCCCGGGTTATTATCGGTGAGGTTGATCCTATTTGCGCTCTTCAAGCCGCTATGGAGGGGTATGAAGTCAAGCGGATTGAAGACGTCCTGAGTGAAGTCGATATTTTTGTGACAGCCACCGGCTGCAAAGACGTGGTTCGCATCGAGCATATGGCCAAGATGAAGGACACCGCGATAGTCTGTAATATTGGTCATTTCGACATCGAGATCCAAGTCGCAGAATTGAACGCCTATAAAGGTATCAAGAAGAAAACCTTAAAACCTCAGGTAGACATCTACACTTTTCCTCCCTCTGCCGGTAGGCCAGAAGGGCATCGGATTATCTTGCTGGCCGAAGGTCGCTTGGTCAATTTGGGGTGCGCCATGGGGCATCCTTCTTTCGTTATGTCCAACTCGTTTTCCAATCAAGTCTTGGCTCAAATCGAGTTATATACCAAAAGCGATCAGTACCCGGTGGGGGTGTACATGCTACCCAAGCATCTGGATGAAAAAGTGGCCGCCCTACACCTGGAACAAATCGGCGTTAAATTAACCAAACTAACCAAGGAACAAGCCGAGTACTTGGGTGTTAATGCTAAAGGTCCTTACAAACCAGATCATTATCGGTATTGATAGTGATATTTCCCTCATCTTTCATGACAGACCGTCAAAATCACCGTCACCACTTGGGGTGAGTGTCCCTTAAGGTTGAATAGGTGATTTTGAGAGTGAGAACAAAGAAGACTATCAATCACGTTGACAAGTTAAATGTAGAGTCGAACGTGTCTGGAATGAAAGTGAGGGAAAAATATTAATGCCATAGTATCACACACCTCTTACGTATTTCTTACGGTGATATACTTAACTTATATATGTGTTTTTCTTACTGCCACCTTACCAACATTAAGATTAAGACCCAACCCCGCAAAGTGCGGGATCGGGGTGATGTTGGCAGGGAAAGAGAAAAAAGATGAAACCTAGAAGTAAAAGCAACCAACAAAGCCCCCACTAACCCGGGGGCTTTTTACTTTCTGGAGGTCTACATACTACGTAGGCATTCAGAGAAAGGAGTATATGGCAATGTCTCATTTGCCCTACACCAAAAAAGGACTAGAAGACTTGGCAGCAGCCATGGGCATCAATACTGCCTATCTCTGGGTGAGTCCAGTCTCACAGCGGCTGGAGCTAAAAGACGCTGCTGTCCCTGCTTTACAGACTGAAAACCAGTTTGGATCCGAAGAGGAGGAGGAAGAAAGCATTTCTTGATTTGTAATATATGGTATACTTCATCCTTGATGTCTAAGTACGTAATTGCAACTACTACCACTACTACCTTCCCAGTTGGGGAGTAGTTTTTGGTGGTTACACATCAATAATTGCACCCCGCCAAGCGGGGTTTTTTAATGTTAAAATTACCTAGAAGGAACCTATGTCACATTTAGATCATCTTCGTCACTCGGCAGCTCATTTGCTAGCAGCAGCAGTCATGGAGCTATGGCCAGACACTAAGCGGACCATTGGCCCGGCTATTGAAGATGGTTTCTATTATGATTTCGAATTTAACCAGCCTATTTCCGAAAAAGATTTTCCCAAAATTGAGCAAAAAATGCGGGAATTAGTCAAAAAATGGACCAGCTTTGAGCGACACGAAGTCTCGGCGGAAGAAGCCAAACAAGAATATCCTGGCAATCAGTACAAACAGGAGTTGATCGAGGAATTTGCCGGAGCAGGGCAGACGCTATCTGTCTACCAGTCGGGCAACTTCCGTGATCTGTGTCGAGGTGGCCATGTCGAGAACCCTAGCCAAGAGTTGAAGCACTTTAAATTGCTGTCAGTGGCTGGTGCCTATTGGCGAGGGGATGAAAAGAATCCCATGTTAACGCGCATTTACGGCACGGCATTTCCTTCGCAAGAAGAGCTTGAAGAATATCTGAAGATGCGGGAAGAAGCCAAGGAACGTGATCATAAAAAATTGGGGAAAGAGTTGGATTTATTTGTGTTTTCTGAAACGGTGGGTAAGGGTTTGCCTTTGTGGACGCCTAAGGGATCCACGGTTCGCCGGGAGCTAGAACGGTTCATCGTTGACGAAGAGCTGAAGCGCGGCTATCTCCACGTCTACACTCCTGACATTGCTAATCTTGACCTCTATCGCAAGTCAGGCCACTATCCTTACTACAAAGAATCAATGTATGCGCCCATCACTATCGATGAAGAAGAGTACATGCTGCGCCCAATGACGTGTCCGCACCATTTTGAACTATATGACCACCAGCCGCACTCGTACAAAGAGTTGCCGCTGCGCTACGCGGAGTTGGCTAAGCTTTATCGCTACGAACAGTCGGGCGAATTAAGTGGCCTGCAGCGGGTACGGAGTTTTTGTTTGGCTGATGCTCACATTATTGCTATGAAGTCGCAGGCAGAATCAGAAATTCATGGCGTCCTCGATTTGATTGAGTATATTGCCGATGTGTTTGGTCTCAAGGCTGGAGAAAATTACAGCTACCGCTTGTCATTAGGGGATCGCTCGGATGAGGAAAAGTACTTCAAAGACGATGCGTCATGGGATTTTGCTGAAGATATTTTGCGTCGGGTGTTGCAGGAACGGAATGCCCACTTTGTGGAGGCGGCGGGGGAAGCGGCTTTCTATGGACCTAAGATTGATGTTCAGATGAGAAACGTCAATGGCAAGGAAGATACTGCCTTTACGGTCCAGTACGATTTTGTTATGCCGCAGCGGTTTAAACTCAAGTACATCAATGAAAAAGGAGAAGAGGAACAACCGATTGTAGTTCACCGGTCGTCTATTGGCGCCATCGAGCGGGTGATGGCGTTCCTGATTGAGCATTACGCGGGTAAGTTCCCAGTCTGGCTGGCGCCGGTGCAAGTCAAAGTGTTGCCAATTGCAGATCGCCACCACGCTTGGTCTAAGGACTTTGTCGACCAGTTGCAAGCTAGAAACATCCGGGTTGACCTCGACAACTCTTCCGAAAGTTTATCCAAGAAAATTCGCAACGCTCAGCACGAAAAAGTGCCCTACATGGTGGTGATTGGGGACAAAGAAATGGAAAGCAACCAAGTAGCTATCCGGCACCGCGACGGCGGGGAGCAGGAAGTGCTGGCAGTGGCCGAGTTCGTCAGCCGACTCCAGCGCGAGATTGCTGAGAAACGCTAGTTATTCTTGACCTCTTAAGGCTGCTTCAACTGAGGGATAAAAGGGGTACAACCTATCATCTCCAGCCAATTCAAGCATTTTTTGGGCATGTTCGTTAGGAATGATTCTAATCTCTTTTGCCAGCACCCTTTGAGCTGCTTTGAGGGTTCGTAAGCCACTAGAAGACATCTGATCAATGTGTAAAGCGAGGACAATAAAAGGGATCACATTCTTTTGAGCTTCCAATATAATTTCTTGAAAAACATCGGCCAACTGAGCCGCTCCGAAGCTGTTTAATGCCCCCTCAACTTCAATTATGGGGACTGATGAATTGTACTCTTGATCAATTCGAGTAATTTTGGCCATATGGAACTTTCTAAGGCAGATTTTGTAGTAATTACTTTTTAAAAGTCTTAATGATTCTTTCTCCAGTTTTGCTAAATGAGATAATAATGAGCCAGACAAGTGAGGAAAGACAGCCTGAGCAGGTCTTTTTCATTTTCAGTCATGATCGGATTGTATCATAGGCAACCAAAAAGCCCTCCGGATTACCGCAGGGCTTTCTTAATTTACTTATTTACTCAATTACTTAGTTACTTAGTAACTTAGTCACTCACTCACTCCACCTGACTGAAATCAACTTTCACCCCCGGGCTCATCGAGGCGGCGATGGTTAATTTAACCAACTTGTTTTTGTAAGCATTGATCAACGCCGTTAAGTTCTCAACCAGTTCCTTAGTCTCCATGCCGGTTTTACCAATCACAGCGTGGAAGAGAGGCGCTTTTTTCTCGCCTTTGATGGTGACTTTACCACCTTCCAGTTCTTGCTTTTTCTTTTCAGGATCGGTAGTTAAGGTACCAGTCTTAGGATTGGGCATTAAGCCTTTAGGACCCAAGACGCGAGCAAATCTAGTTAGATCCTTCATTTGATCAGGACGAGCCAGCAGGACGTCAAAAGTCACATTGCCAGCTTCAATATCGGCCATAACTTTGTCATCTAAGATGGCGACAGTCCGTTTCTTACCAGTTGTGTGGGGGAAACTGACCTCGACATTCATGCCTTCATCACGAGTTACCCCGTGAGCGGAAATAGTGCCTTCAAAAGAAGAATACGAGAGTCGTTTGACCAGCTCGATAGCGGCAAAGGGATCGTATAACTTGGTTTTATCGACGTTAGACCGAACGGCCTGGTATTTCTTACTGCGACCCTGAGATTTCTTTCGACCAGAGGTCGATCGGCCTATGGCCGAGGCTTGTTCAGTTCCTGCTTCGGCGTTGACTTCCGTGATCTCATCATTAGCCGTAACTTCAACTACTTCTGGAGCAGCAGCCACGATTTTAACTTCCATGGGTTCGGCGGACATATCGACGTTGCGTTTTTTAGACATATTTCTCCTTAGACAATTTCAACGCCCATACTTTTGGCGGTACCTACTACAGTGTTGATCGCTCCTTGCAGATCGTTGGTGTTCAAATCAGGCAGTTTTTCTTGAGCAATCTCTTTGACTTGGTCTTGAGTTAACTTACCGACGGCTTTGTCTTTGTTAGGAGCGCTGCTGCCTTTTTTCAGCTTCAATTTCTGCATAATCATGGCCGAAACTGGGGGCAATTTGAGGACAAAAGTGAACGAGCGGTCTTCGTAAATGGTAATTTCCGCTGGGATGACTTGGCCGCGCTTGTCGGCGGTAGCGTCGTTATATTGTTTCAAGAAATCCATCATGTTAATACCAGCTTGACCCAAGATAGGACCGACAGGAGGAGCGGGGTTAGCTGCGCCAGCTGGCAGATTCAACTTGAGGACATTGACAATTTTTTTGGCCATATGTACCTTAAAAAATAATTTTTAATTTCAAATTACTAATTTTTAAACTTTTGTTGGCGGGAAAAGGCGAAGGGGGAGCTTAGTTACTTAAAGACTTAGTAACTTAGGCACTTGAGGTTCTTCGCACATTCCTGCGCTCCTTCCATTAACTCGAAGTCAACAGAAGTAAAGGAGATTATACCAGAGGTAGGGGAAAAGTCAAAAGAGGCTACTTACTCGCTACCACATCAAAGCTATCTTGAGCCTGAATCCGACCCTGCTCACTCACAGTCAATAATCTGACAGAATACGAAGGAAAAGTTTTAAAAAAAGTCAGGTACTCCATGGCTAAATCAGGGGCTATCACCTGAGGACCAACTACTTCATCCACCGTAATTGTTATGGCATCTTGAGTGATGATCAGTTCGTGGGGATAGCCGTAGTAATTTAAGGGTCGAGAATATACATCTAGATTGATGAGTATTCTGACTTCAAGTTCGGGAGGTAGCTCATGTGATTTAAAAATGATGGCTTTCAAAATGAGGTCGAGTTTTTGGGGATTAACTGGAGTTAAATGAATTTCGGAATCGTGTGGTTGATAGCCTATTTCCTGTAACGAATGGAGCACTAGTTTTTCATTAGATCGGTAAGAGAGGGGCAAGAGAGTAGCATTGACTGACAGAATAATAGTAATTAGTAGCCAAATTAACCAGTACCGAACCCGTTCTTGGTCTGATAGGGAACCAATAAACAACTCACTTTCAGGGAATTTTGGTAAACTCATAGTTTTCCGGGCAGGAGTAGGTGTTAGGAAACCTTCTGCACCTGCAAGAAGTCCAGCTCGACGGGGGTCTCGCGACCAAAGATAGAGACCAAGACTTCCACCTTGCCGCGTTCTTCGTCAATTGAGTTAACAGTGCCCAAGAATTCGTTGAACGGACCGTCCACGATCTTGACGGCTTCACCATCCACAAACTCGGCCTTGTATTGAGGAGCAGCTTGAGTCATGTACTTCTGAATCGCTTCCACTTCGTGCTTAGGCAGTGGTTTAGGCTTGGCGCCGACACCCACAAAACCAGTCACACCTTGAGTGGTCCGGACAGCCAACCAGGCGTCATCAGTCAATTCCATTTGAATCAACATGTAGCCAGGGAAGATTTTTTCGTTGACCGTCTTGCGTTGGCCACGTTTAATCTGAATTTTTTCTTGAGTGGGGATGAGCGCGGCAATAATTTTGTCGGTTAAATGAAGGGTTTGAGCCCGTTGTTTGAGGGTCTCAGCAACTTTATTTTCGTGACCCGAGTAAGTATGAACTACGAACCAGCGCGCTTTCTTGTTTTCTTGATCCGAGATGCGAATCACGTTGGTAGAGTCAACTTTGACTTCTTGAGTTTCTGGTACTGCCGGTACATTTTGAGCGTCGTTCATAAAGTGGTGCGTCCTAGTTAATAAAATTAAGCGCTAATTAAAAATGATACTAATTCATTAAACATATAGTCGAGTCCCACTAAGTAGAGAGCAACTACGGCGCTGATAGTAATGACTAACGCTGTCATCTTGGCAGTCTGCTCGTAGGTGGGCCAAGAAACTTTTTGCAGTTCCTGCTGGACTTCGCTCAAATACGTAAGTGGATTCAACATGAGATTTGTATTGTATCACATCAAGGAAAGCTAGGCACTCAACACTTAGGGAGTGTCAGAATTAGGGGGAGTGATCCCTTTGTTGCGAATCCGCTCCAGCATGGAAGAGCGAGGTGGGGACGTAGGGGCTGCTGGTTGAACTGGGATTGGTGAAGGTGTTGCTGGTGCAGATCGAGTAAAAACGGGAGTCTCCACTACCGGTTTGTCAGTTAAAGGCGTTGGTTTAACCTCTGGCTTATAAGGAGGCAAGGAAGAGGGAGAGGCAACTGGCTCGACGGGAGGCACGACTGGCTTGATTGGAGGTGTTGCAGGCTTAGTTGTAACTGCCGGTGGTTGAGGTACTGGCGGTTGAGATGACGGTGACTGAGGTGGGGGAGACTGGACGCGAGCCGCGGGTGTGGGTGACGCAGGGGCTTGTTTGAGCGCATCAATTTTAGCTTGCAGCTCTTGTTCATATGCTTGATTGCCAGGCTGATTAGTAGGTGATTGAGGTGGGCGGGAGGTGCCACCCATAACTTTTCTGAGCAACCAGAGGATAAACAGTAAGAGAATGACGCCACCGAAAGCCAAGAGGGCTGTTTTAACTAATGGTGACATGAGAGTATCAAGCAAAGTGGCTTCTGCAGCTGGCTGGTCGATGGGTGCGGGTGATTGTGGTAGAGGGCTGGCAACCGGCCGAGGAGAAGCTCTAAAAATAGTGCCACTAGTAGTACTGGCTTGGCCAGAAGTAGTGGCTGAAGAACCGGAGGTGGGTGAAGCGGTTGGCGTTGTAGTTCCACCTTTGGTTTGGTAAGTAGAAGAAACAGTGGGCTTAGTCGCGACGGAACAACTACTGCTACTCGGATTGCTGGCTAAGCGGCAGGTCCCGTAGAAACAGCGCATGTTGGCTGCACATTCCCGATTGCTGGCACATGACTTGTTACAATTTTGAGCAATGGTTTGTTGCTGACTGGTAGTGGGTGCAGCACAGCTCTGGCTCTCTACATTTTGAGGATGACGGCAGCGATTAAAATGACAGGTGTAGCCGCTGGCACATTCTCGAGCGTCCGCACAGTACTCGTTACAACTACGTTGAAGGCCATCATCAGGCGGCGCGGCACAGCTGGTGCTGGTCACATTCGTGACCAGTCGGCAGCGCTTGCCATCACTTGAGCCGGTATCGTAGCAGCGGAAGTTAGGGGCACACTCATCATTGCTCGAGCACGACTCGTTACATTGCTGGTAAGTAGCGCCGCCCACTCCGGGAGATGGTGACACCGATGGCGAAGGGGAGACCGATGGTGAGGGCGTAGGATCTACCGAAGGCGTAGGACTAGGTTCATCGGTAGTGTCGGTGGCCGCCACGGTATAACTGATAGTCTCAATTGTTTTTAACTCATCTTCAATCGGGTCGGCATTTCGAATAGTGACGATTGAATCTTCGACGTCAAAGTTCAACTCCACCTCACCAGCTGCCGACGGGTTGATGGTCAGTTGAGCAAAGGTAGTCGGTTGGGTAGTAGAAAAAGAGCCGTTCACAGGCACGAGCGCTTCTAGAGAAACTAAGTAGCCATCTGCACTTTGCTCGACTTCTTGAACTTGTGTTTCCAGGCTAGCATTGGTAACTATCAATTCCGGAGTAGAGTTAAACCCAGGCCCAACCAAGTTAAAAATAAGTTCCACCCCGTCAATTTGATGACCGTGAGTATTCATTTTCAGATCAATGATTTGGGACTGGTTGGGAGTCAAACTGGTGCCGCTGGCTGGAGTGAAACTGAGTTCAACTTCTCCATCGGCCACCATGGCTTGCTGTCGAATATCTTGTGGCTCTTCTAAGGTACTTTGGAAAATAACTATGCCCACGGCACTAAAGACCAGTAAGAGTAAGAATGCTAAACCACTGATCAAATACCAGTTGTTTTTTTTGGGCGCTTGAGCAAAACGGGCAGCAGAAGTAGTCATGTCTGTTATAACTATACTGAGCTTTTTTATGCTTGTACAGACTTAGCTGTTGTAATAGCGAACAAAAAGACTGTAGTCGAGTAAATTGATCCGTTGATCTTCATTTAAATCAATAGTAGCGTCAAAGGTATTACTTTTATATTTTTGAACGAAAAAAGAGTAGTCCAACAAATTAACTATTTGATCTTGATTAAAATCACCTGGAAGAGGAGCGGGCTCTTGGATCCCAGCTTCAGCCAGACAGGCGACTACTTCGTCACTCTCAGTAAAACCACACTCCCCGGTGGGCTGAACTTCACAGGTAGCTTGCTGGTAGCAGGCGTACTCAGGCAAAAATTGGCAGGTGGTTGTGCCTAACTCAGCCGCTGCTGCTTGACTAAGACATAGTTGTCCACTGCAGCCTGCTCTGACACAAGTAAGATCTGGAGTAGAGGAAGAGCTGGCGTCAGTGGTATCGTCAGGACAAACCATAATGGGATCACAAGGAGCCTGGATACATTCCACCCGTTGATAAAAACAGCCGGGAGGTGGGGTAGGAGTATTTCGTAACATTTGAGCTTTTGCTGCCACACTTGACAGTTGAAAACAGGCAAAAAAGAGGGCAGTTAAAGTAAGTAAACGAAGCATGATCCTCATTATAGAGAGATCTCTCAATTTCTCAATCCCTCTGCCTTAGATTGACTTTTATTTGCCCTCACGGTATTCTGCTAGTGGTTCTTATCAACCATTTAAAGGAGTTGTCATGAACAACGACATGCCTAAGCGAGTCAGAAAAGCAGTTATCACCGATGCTGGTTTTGCCAGCCGTTACTTACCCATTACCAAGACTATTCCCAAAGCGATGTTGCCTCTGGGCAACCGGCCGATCATGCAATTCATGGTGGAAGAGTGTGCGGAAGCTGGCATTGAAGAGATTATCATCGTAGCTACTCCCGAGGGTAAGCCTATTTATGAAGATTATTTCAACAACGGTGTTAACCGCATCCGGAAACAACTGCAGGCTCAAGGCAAAGAAGATCGCTATGAGCCGGTTCAGCACGTCCTAGATTTTCCTAAAATTGTGGTCATTACTCAAGATGAAAGTTTGCCGTATGGTAATGGTTCGCCTGTAGCTTCGGCTCAGCGTTTTCTGGAAGGAGAAGAAGCATTTTTGGTTATCTATAGTGATGACGTTGTCTTTGGCACTCAAGGTGACGCTAAAACCATGGTTGATTTATACGAAGCTCACCCTGATGTGGCTGGCATTATTATGTCTCAAGAAGTCAGTCCAGAAGTGGTAGACAAGTACGGCATCATTACCTTTAAAGCCGGGTCAGAGACAGACTTAGATTTCATTGTTGAAAAACCGGCCAAAGGTACTGAGCCTTCCCGTCTGGCTTCTTATGGTCGTTATTTATTAACTCCGACGGTGCTCCAGCATCTTGATCCTAGTAACACCGGTTTGGATAACGAACTATGGACGGTAGATGCCATCACCAAAGTGGCCAAAACTGACAGAATTTTAGTCGGTAAAACCCAGGGTGAGTGGATGACCACTGGTGATCCAGAAAATTACTTCCGGGCTCATCTGAAATTCGTCATCGAACACGAAAAGTATGGTCCCAAAGTGGGGCAGTGGTTGGCTGAGTTTACTTGATTCTTACACCGACTGAGGCGATTTTTGGTATACTGAAAGTAACTGAACATTCGAGTGTGGGAGGGAGATGGCAATTTTCCTCAACTCTTTATAGCTTAGGGTTCATGGCTTGTTCTGGTGCGCCCGTGGGCGTATCGACAGTTTACCCACCTGGTTTATCCGGGGAAGAGCTACCCTCTCACACTTGGCGGTTCAGTTTTTTTTGTGGTTTTTTTTCAAAAGTCGGGTACAATAGAAGCCTTGTGGTATGACAGAAAAGTGCCCAGATAGTTCAGTGGCAGAACGCCTTCTTGGTAAGAAGGAGGTCGAGGGTCCGATTCCCTCTCTGGGCTCAGCTACAGGATCAGAGCGGTCCGATAAAATCGGACAGGTACCGGGTTCGAATCCCGGCGAAGGCTCAAGAGTCATTGAGAGCAGAACGGTCCGATGTATCGGACAGGTCGAGGGTCCGATTCCCTCTCTGGGCTCACTGTTATAATAAATCCACGCCAGGTTACCCAAGTGGCCAACGGGGGCAGACTGTAAATCTGCTGACATTCGTCTTCCTAGGTTCGAATCCTAGACCTGGCACCACAGCAAAGTTAGTGCGAATTCCTAAGGGTTCTTCTTCTTAAAAGTGTTCCGAAAATAATTTTAATGTATCAATTAATTTAACATGCTCTGATCACAAAAGAGATGCATTTGTGATTGGGATTATCTTCGCCTCTTTGCCCATTCTTCGGGAGTGAGTACAGATTTTGTATTTGAAGTAAAACTGGTACAATAACGGCTCGGGATTAACCCGAAACCACGCCTTCTTAGCTCAGTTGGTTAGAGCGACGGTTTTGTAAACCGTAGGTCCAGGGTTCGAATCCCTGAGAAGGCTCAGACGGAAAATGCTCGAGTACTAGATATTTTCAAATAAGTCGGGTAAAATACATCTCTTAAAGAAAAAAGCGAGGTTACTATGGCAAAATCTAAAAAAGGTCCACGACAGAGTGTTGGTTTGCAATGTAGTGTCTGTAAATCTTTCAACTACGTCACCGATTACAACAAAAATAACGAACAACTTAAGAAACAGACTGGTGGAGAAGGCACATTTCCTCTCAACAAGTACTGTAAAGTCTGCCAAAAGACCACTTCCCATAAGATGATGAAGAAGCTAAAGTAAAGGCATATGGTAGAGAAATCTCCCTTGTCATTACCTGAGCAGTTAGTCGAACTCCAAGAACAGAGACGCTCCCGGGCTGAAGAAATCAGAGAAATGGTAGTTCAGCGATTGGTGGGTCGGATGGGCTTCAAGAGAGCAACTACTTTTTCCGAACAAAGTAAAGTTAATTTTCAGTTAAGCATTGACCCAGAGCTACGTCAAATTGAACGTACAATTTCTCATGTCAGCCGAGAGCTGCAAAATCACACTGACATGCAGCAGATAGCTTCTCTCCTGAAAGACAAGGCGTTTTTAATTGAAGTTGCCCAAAAAACTCATCAAAGGCATAGCGAGATCTCCTCCTTAGCACCAGAAACCTCTCAAGATCCAGCAGAGCTTGACATTCTCTTTGATCAAAACAGCGTCGGCATAGTGACGCTTCAGGAGGGGATTGGTGTGATGGTAAGGGAGGGGCAAACTGTCCGGGAAGCTATTGCCGAGATTGCTACGGGCACGCTTAAACCTCACCAAGCAGATTTACTGGCCCGTATTTCTCACGCGTTATGGATGAAGAATCAGTTGGTCATGGGCACCGAAACAGAGAAAGCTGATTTCAAGCCATATAACCTGTTGGATGGGCGAGCCAAGTCGAAAGCCTTCGATCAAGCTGTAAGTGCGGCTCAAGTGCTGGCGGCTAAAATGAATGTTCCCTTGGTCCAAACTGCTTCTCCTCATCGATTTTCTGCCAACTCAGGGTGGGATGAGCTGACATACTTGGAGCAGGGCATTCTAAAAAACAAAGCCAAAATACTAGAATTCGCCAGTGCTGCCGACCAAGGGTACTACGATGCCTATGTTCGTCGGCCTGAAGAAATTCAAGGTGTCTATCCTGAAACAGTACTTCAGGCGAGCCATTTAGAAGCCTACATTGCAGGGGATGAAAACATTCGCCGGCAAGTTGCCTTTAACTCAGTCGGCTTTATTTCCTTACTGACTGGCCTCTCGTATTTGGAAACGCAGGGCAAAAGTGCCCAAGAGGTGATAGAGAGTATTGTCAACGAGAGTGATAACGAGCCTGTAGATATCCAGGTAAAAGAGCTTCTGTGTCGGTTGGCTCATGCGGGCTGGCTTAATGATCAGTCGTGGAAAGACAGAGAAACCACCCACCGAGATATAAATATGTTCGACTTGTTAGACCCAGGCACCAAGTATAAAGATTGGGTCCAGATTAAGTTTGCCGCTCGTGTCTTGAACAAGTACTTCAAGCAGCCTGCTACCGTTGTGGCAGAACCAGCAGAGTTAGCGGTGTCTACGGCAGCCTAAGTTACTTAATTTTCTTATACGCCCGAATAATTTCTTCCGTTCCCAGGCGAAACTGGCGGTCAATTGTCAACGCGCTGCGCATGGCTTGCTCCACCCAAGATTCAGACTTGCCTTGAGAGCTGGTTAACGCTTCCAGTTGAGCCACGATGTGATCGGTTTCAGCACGGCGAGCAATGCCTTTCTGTTTAAAAATTTCCATGATGTTGTACTCCCATTCACCCCACTCTTTGAGTGTCAGCAAGAAGCTGCCACTAGCGGCTGCATCATAGGCCATGTCGCCAGATGGCTTGCTGATAAAGCCATGAGCCCAGGGGAAAGAGTACTTGATCAAGATTTCGTTGGCATCAACGATTTGCGGGTGATAGAGCGCGGTTAAGAGCATATCGGCCTTGGGGCGGGGCGCTTTGAGATCGGAAATCACGTTCAGTTTCACCCGGGCTTCCTTAGCCATATTTTTGACCATGTCCAAAATATCTTTATGGGTGCCACAGTAGATCATTAACTGGTAAGGAGAGGGGCGTTTGCGCAGCTCTGGCAAGAGCTGGGTGAGCAGCTGGCGAATTTCGACTTTATTAGTTCCTAGGCCGCCGGTTGTCATGCAAAGCCGAAGGACGCCGGAGCGCCACGGGTGTTTCTTGAGTCGATTGGCCACGATTCGGGGGTCAACCGGCGGCCCTGTGACGATGATTCGGTCAGGATTGGCTTGTTTACCGAGTAAGCTCGCTTTCTCCAAAGCGTCGGTTTTGGTTTTTTCATCAAAGACTAATAAGTAAAAGTTTTCTTTGTCCACATTATTGAGGTACTCATCCCGGATGTGGGGGTCAGTCACCATTTGGACCACGGTTTTGCCTTGTTCTGCCAGAATATTACCGGCGGCAATGTGCAGAGATAGAATCGGTCGCTGGACGTGCTGGGTCAAGTGGAGCAACGGTGGGGCAATACTACCCAAAATGGGAAGTTTACTCCGGCCAAAGGAGTCGATTAAGTCTTTTAAGCGTTTGAGCAAAGGCTGGCGGGCCAAGGTTTTGCCGACAAACTCGGTCAATTCAATGCTGCGCCAGTTCTTATGAGAGACATAATTAGTGGGGTCTACCACCCAAGCTTTTTCAGGCTGGAGCTTCTTACCCCAGGCTGTAATAGCAATGCCAGCTGCCATCGAGTAGTGAGCGCGCGAAAACACCACGTCGGGAATACTTTCGTTCTCGGGGTAACCGTAGAGACCCTTGATGTCTTCGCGGTAGGTGGCGGAGACGGTGACGATGGGTAAGGCGGTAGTTTCTAGGTTGTGTTTGTCCTGGGCTAGGACTTTAGTCAGGGTGGGGTCGAGGAGTGTAGACATAGGAGTTAGTATAGCAAGAATTTGGTTACTAAGTCAGCAGGTTGAAGAACCCGAGCAAGGGGCAGATCAGCGTGTTAGAATATCTACTCAAGATCTTTAAAGAGTAGGGCTGTAGTTTAGTGGTAGAACAGGGGTCTCCAAAACCCTTGGCGGGAGTTCGATTCTCTCCAGCCCTGCAAAGTAGAAATCACCTCATCGACAATTCCTGTTTTATCGTAATTATCAATACTTTTCTCAGGTTCGAGCCTTCGGTTTTTCAGTTCAGCCAGTTTTTGATTGGCTTTATACATAAATAACCAAGGTTGAGGTTGATCAATAGTGATTTTTCGATCTTTTAAAGTTAGGTTCAAGCCTAATTGTTTAATGATCTCTGTCCGAGTTTTGTAGTCTCCCGTATTAAATCTAGTGTAAGCAGTACGAGCAAAATCAAAAGCTCCTTCAGCTGTTTCCATCCAGGTATCAGATTGGGCAAGCGAATCAGTTAGTTGCTCCTGGATCTTAGCTTTAGAAGTAATCAACTTACGTTTATGCTCTTTATATTCATCGGGGGTGATAAGCTCGTGTGCAGCATTGCTAGGAGAGGTGAAGCTAGCTAAGAGTGAATCAAGCTGTTTTTGAATTTCCTCAATGTTTCTTTCTAAGTTTTGTCGAACCTGAGAGTTTGTTTGAAATTGTGTGGCATTTTGTTTCTCCAGTTGTTTAAGCACCCACTCAGTTACACGGGGAGATAAGTTGAGACCCAAAAGGTATTCAGAAAGGATGTGTTCTAATTCTTCAATTTTGATTGTTTTCTGGCTACATTTAATGTTTACTTTTTTCTTAGTACATCTACCATACACGTAATGGAGATGAGTGGGGTTATTCATTTTATCGATAGATAAGCCACATTCGGGGCAGTCTGTACGGTTCTTGGAAGCAAACTTAGTTTTACATGCACTACAAATGCACTGAATCTTTTCTTCCATACATACGCTACAGTCACATTCTCCACACTTAATTAATCCTCGATAAGGTAACTCCAACCATTTGGGTCGTGGTTTGCCTTTTTTACCCAGTATTTCCTGAATATTCCAGTATTCTGCTTCAGTGATCATCGGTACGTGTTTGGCTTTTATTCGCTCACCATCAGCTGTGTAAATCCAGCCACAATAAAACTCTTCGTGAAGAATTTTATAGAAGTTCGACAAACTCATAGGTTTTCCGCCAAGTTTTCTGGTTTTAGGAGTTCGATAGCCCCATTGAGTATTCAAAATTTCTAACACTTCAGTAACACTCCGATGTTGGAGAATCAGGTGAAGAGCATTTTTTACTAGATCAAAGCGTTCCGGGTCTGTATCAATTATTTTCTCTCCAGTTAGTGGTTCCTCGACAAATCTGTATCCGGCATGTCTACGAATGTCCCATCCGCGTAGTATTTTTTCTTTATTGCCACGAATAACTGCTTCTGAATTATCATCTGAGGTCTTTTTGCTCATGGCAAACTCAAGTTGAAGCATGAATTTACTGTTACCACTGCCGTCACAATAGCCACCAGGTGTTCTAATTTCTTTAATAATGCCTTCATCAAGGGAATGAATAAGCATAGCTCCATCTAGTGCATTTCTTGCTAATCTGGAATATGTCCACGTCAAGATAGCGTCAGCTTCTCCTTCTTGTAACCGACGTAACATTTCATTGAATTGAGGCCGTCCGAGTTTGTAGGCACTGGCTGCCTCTGAAAAGATCTCTACAATCTCTAACTTATGTTTTCTTGCTAAGTCTTGAAGCTCCCGTTTTTGAGCGGGTAGAGAGAGTATTTGGCGGTCTTCACCCTCGGTACTCTTACGACAATAAACGAAGTATTTCATAGATATTTATAGTCATCATATACCCTAAAAGGACTTTATATTAAGTCTTAAAGGAATCTTTAAAGGTATCATCTTCCTTTATCTGGTCATTTAATGAGATTTCATCGTCAAGAAACAGCTCAGGGAAGTCAGTCATTAATTGCCCATTTGTAATTTCTTCTTTTGCGTTCTTTTGAGCCTCTCTAGCAGTGAACTGCTCGAAATTGATGATTTTTAGTGACCCCTTTTCTTTTTTTAACAGCCCTCTTTTGATTAGTTTATGGCTGTTTTGACGTAAGGTCGTTTCACTGACTTTCCAAATTTTTGCTAGATCCGAGAATGAGTGGCGAATAATGCCGTGTCTATATTTATTTGTATCCCAATCAGCAGACATAAGAAAAATCATAAAGTAACCTAGTTCCTGAGGTTTAAGCTCGCCCCTTAGTTGATTTAAGGTGAATTTTCGAGGCAGACAAACGTAGCCCTTATTTATCTGTCTGAGTCCGGAGAAGGGATTGAGGTTTCTTAGTTGCATGGATGCTTGGTAACCATAAAGTTTTGTATAAGTTAATTAATTTCACTCCCACTGTTTTAGTCTCACTCATCGAGAGGTTCTGGGAGTAATCTTCTTTTAGTATGGCTTGCAGTTCTTTAACTGCTGATTCATCAATGAATGTCATTTTTCTGTAAAGCACTTCCAAGCGAGTTTTAGGTCATTTTGATTTAAATAGATGCCTTCATTAAGAGGAACTATCCTTTTGCCGAAATTGTTTTCAATTAGGAGGTAGCTAACGCGTAACAAATATTTTTCAACTTCTGAGTTTTCTACAGCCTGGATAGAAAAGGATATCCGTCTTTTCTTTTTGGTTGTGAGACTCAGTACTGTTCCATCAGTTTTGTAGACTTTTAGATGATATTGCTCTGACATAGTTGGCATGATCCAAAAAAGACCGCTCAACGCTGGGGTGTTAAACGGTCTTCTTTAGTTACTAAATAGCCCCAGCTTTAGAACTGAGGTAAGTTTAAGTGGCTAAGTGAAATAAAAATTGCTCTTAAGGCTTGCTTATAACCAACTTTTCGAATTGCTTTAATTTTGGTATAGAAAAACGATTCTGCAGATCATAATGAGCGTCTTTTACTCGAGAAAAAATTGAGTTGTGAGCTTGTGAGACAGCGTTGATGGCATCCTTAAGTCTTAGTTCTTCATCTTCATCCTGATAGGTCAAATCGGGTGAATCTAAAAAGTCATATATATAGTCCTCAACCTCAAGATACCAACTAACGCGTTTTTGGCTCGTTCTTCTACTTCTTTCAGGTCTTTTATCGGGATCATAGCCAACGCTATCTGCCATTTTTGCAATCTCCTTAAATTCCTTCCAAATGGCTTCATAGGATTCAGAGACTGTTGACTTATGAGTAAATGGTGTGACTTTGATGTACCAACCATCTTCGGTTATTGGCACCTCTTTTGAACCATGATAAATAGGAAGCCCATAAGCTCCCACTATCCTTTGCAAAGAATATCCCGACAATGATCTGTGCAGTACATCTTCACTTATAGGAACTACTTCTAGAGCTTGTTCAATATCAACAGACAGCTCAATCTTACTTAACCACCCGTCAAAGGCATCATCATCAAATTTTTCACCGACTCTAACCGCAAAGTCATAAAGTCGTCTTTTCTCTTTGGGAACTTGTTTCATTATCATTAACTTGATATCAGCATCTCTGGAATATTCTCCAGAGTCTAGCTCCTCATTAGAACCTAGTTTATGTTTCTTTCTTATTCTTTCGATTAATCGTCGGTAACCAGCAGAAGTTAAAGTTAGGAAGGTTCTTAGCTCTTCAGGATTTAAGTTTTTTATGTGTGGTAATAAATCATCCCCCAGCATTTGGGTGAATTATACCTCTGTTATACTCTCAACGTTTGAAAGTAGTACTCAGTAAAGAAGAGGTATTGCTAATTATTTCGGTAGAAAAAGGGGGAGAAGCAGTGCAAGTGTTCAAAGAAAGAAGCTTTGAGTTGTCAACCTATTCCCTGAAGACCTTATTGAACAAAGGTAAGGGTGGAGTAGTAGCTCATTACATGAGTAATGAAGAGGTGATGCTTAAATTGTATGCCTATTTAATTAGAGGAGAGCATTCAGAACCTGTCCTTAAACTTCGTTACTGGAATGAAGTGACTCAGAAGGTTGTTCAGGAAATATCGTTATCTTGTACTAGCTGTAATTATGGAGGATCTAGGTGGTGGTTTAATTGCCCATTTTGCCATAAGAGAGTAGTGAAACTTTATTCACCTTTCTCTAAGTTTGGAATTGACTTGTTTTCTTGCAGGGAATGCTCGTTTTTAAACTACAGGAGCAAGAGCTTTTCTCGAGGTCTCATATCGAGTTGCCATCGACTCGAGGATAGGATTGGAACAATGGAGGAAGCAATGAAACGTTGGTATTACCGAGGTAAACCAACTAAAAAACATAGTCGTTTGTTAAAAATGTACGGTAGACTCGAAGATTTGGACAACAAGTGGATGTTCAAAGTATCCAGAAAATTAAAGTTGCTTGTGTAGAACTAGAAGTTAAACAATTCCGCGACAGGCACTTTAAGGTTTTTTGCAATGATACCAATATTATCGAGGGAAACGTTTTGTTCACCTCTTTCAATCGCTCCAATATATGTCCGATGCAGATTAGTGCGAAATCCCAGTTCTTCTTGAGATATGTCGAGTTTTTTTCTCAACTCTCGGATTTTGAGGCCAAATTTTTTCCTGAGTGTAAGGTCAACTTGTTTCTTTCTCACACTCTGAGAGTAAAGAAATGAAGACTATTGCTCTACAGACTATAACTAGCATTTATGCTATTTTTCAGATAGAATTTAGTTAAACTTAAAGTACTTTTGAAGAACTATGAATCAAGCCCAAAAGAATATAATTCTGTTCACAAAGCAAAGCATTACAAAAGCTGAGAGTGTGGATTTTCTATCAGAGCTCAACCAAGGCCTAGTAGAAACCATAGCAAAGCTAAGTGACGGAGATTTAGTTGACTTTGCTTTCGATGCAGGCTATCAAAATGAACTCATTAAACTGCAAGGAATGTTGTTAGCAAAAAAAGCCTTACTAAACTTTACTCAAAATGGTAAAGATAAAGAGATATACACATTTTCTAGAGCAGGCGCGCAGGCTTTTAAAGAGTTTTTGAAAGAACAGTGCTTTATTAATGGCACTGTCTACGAAGTAGAGGAAAGTGGGTTCTTTAATAAAAAACTGTATGTAAAATTCATAGAATAATTAGCTAAAATTCACATTCTTATCTTTAAAAATCTCAATGAGCTTTGGATCAATAGAATGTTTAAACATTGCCATCTCAAACGGCAATTCTTCTTTAAACAGGTTCCATTTTCCTGGAGGGGTAGGGTAAAGCTTTCTATATTCCTTCACAAAATGGTCAAGAAAATAAATAGTATCAGGGTAGATATATCCATAACTTGCGTTATATGGGCGAGTAAAATGTACAGGATATCTGGGTAATTGGTTAAAAGGGTTAAAACATTTAATTATTGCTAGACATTCGTCTGAATGGAAAAAAGGCTCTTTAGTCATTTTTTTAACTTTTTTTAGAATCTCCTCAAGATTGTGATCACTTATCATCTTGTTATTGCCTAAATGTTTCAAAAGTCCTTTTAAATAGTTCTCAATTGCTTGTTGTGCAAGAAAAAAAGCAATTACACCATGAGATTGAAGAAAAACAGTTCTAGCTGTGAAGTAAAGATAATCTCCAACGGCCGCATAATCTTCTGGTGTTGCTTTAATGTGATCTTGTCTCGCTAATGTATTTTTTTCAGTAGGAGGAAAATAGGGAAGTGCTTTTTTTAAGTAGTCGGCTACATCATAACTAGGAGTGTTGTTATTGGACATAGTGTACTAAGTCTTCCTTTTTTATCTCCATTAAATAAGCAGGTTCTGGCTCTCCAGGGATTTGAACAGTTTTAAGGTATTTAAAGCCGGCTTTCTCATATGACTTAATGGCGCGGACATTACTTGGTTCAGGGTCAATGAAGCATTTAATTATGTCTGGTCGTTGAAAAACCACGACAGTTAAAAATTTTCTGATTACCTGACTTCCTAAACCCTTACCCAGGTAGTTAGGTTCTCCGATAAACAAATCAATGGAGGCGGCCTGTTGATTCTTCCCGACCACAGATTCAAGCGTTGGCCAGTCTTTCACTTTGGCTGTTTGAATGTAACCTATTGGTTGATTGTCATACATGATTAAATAACTATCTGTCGGCTCTTCTTTGTTAATCTTCTTGCCATACTTTTCTTTGATCTCGTCCAGTGTATTTTGCTCATCCTTGTCGTACCACTCATGAACATGTGGTGTATTGAGCCAGTCATGGAGGAGAGGTAAATCATCGAAACGTAATTCGCGGAA
The DNA here is from genome assembly GCA_036381335.1 of Patescibacteria group bacterium. Taxonomy (GTDB): domain Bacteria; phylum Patescibacteriota; class Microgenomatia; order UBA1400; family PJMF01; genus DASVCZ01. The sequence continues at coordinate 31,538 of DASVCZ010000020.1, forward strand.
AGAAATTTTATCTGGGTCTAACATGACAACATTGTATCAGGGTGGAGGAAATAGGTTCCCACATCCTCCACCAGTCCCTGCAAAATATTTTCTCTCAAGTAAGTTTCTTCAAAATAGGGTGGGGCTAAGTAGAAGCTCGAACCTATTGTTTCCAATCAACCTTTTGTGAGATAGTTAACGCATGGAAAATACCCTGCCACAAAACCCTCAACCCAACTCTACCTCTGAAACTCAACTTGCTCCCTCAACTTCCTCAAACACTTTAAAAATGGCAGTAGTGGGTTTAATGATTTTATTGCCTGTTGTTGCTGTGAGTGGTTATTACCTTGGCAAGAGCGCTAGTAAGAATAATAGTTCTTCAGATAATCCAATCGTGATGGCATCTCCATCTGCTGAACAAGGAGTTGCGTGTACTATGGACGCAAAAGTTTGTCCCGATGGTAGTTCAGTAGGTAGATCAGGTCCAAACTGTGAGTTTGCAGCATGTCCCTCAGAAACAGAAAATGGGAATAAGCAGTATAGCCATGAGTCTTTTAAATTCTCTTACCCTTCCAACTGGACACTGAGCGACACACAAACAAATAAAGTGTTCTTCGATCAAAATAATTTAGATGGCTTTGATCATGGTGTTTTACTAGAAAAAAAAGGTGAGATGCTCTTTATCGGAATTGATCAAGGTTCGAGTGGAGCTGAAGTTGGTGGTATTTTTACTTCAGATCAGGAATTTACCGAGTATTTAAAGTTTAGAGATGAAGTCACGATTCAGGGTAAAAAGTATTACCTATTTAAAAATGCAACGCCGTTTAGTGCACTAACTGACCAAAATAGATCTGCTGGTATTTTTGGTGCTGCATCTCTAGCAGAGTACATTCCCAATAAAGTGAATAACCAAGGGAAGGTTTTCAATGGCTACAATGACTACATTATGGATAAAAATGGGCGTTCATACTTATTCGCTAAATTTTCAAAGAATGGTGCTAGTGATCAGCCAACAAACGTTGAGATTCAGCAAGAGCTAATTGAAATTCTCAAATCAATTTCCTGGTAAGAGTGTGAAATAGGTTCTCACATCCTCCACCAGTCCCTGCAGATTATCTAAATGGATTCACAACCGTAATTTCCTCATATTTTTGCAGATGTTTCGTATTATCAGAGGCAATTTCCTCAATCCCATTGTTTAAAGCAGTGGCTACCAAGTAGGCATCAAAGACTTCAGTGCCCGTAACCCTATACTTTTGAATTAACTCCAAAGCTAAATCATGTGTTTCCAAGTTAGGAAAAATAATGGTAGCTTGTTCAGTAATAGCACGTAATGCCTTAATAGCCTCGTTAACAGGGAAAGGATTAGGGAATTTGCGGTGAGTTAGTATTCGTAAGGTTTCAAAAATATTTTGCTGAGCTACCACAAGTTGGTTCTGATGGTGAAGTAGGAAGTTTTGAGCTAGGTGGTGTTTCGGAGAAGTATCATCTAAAGAGTAAATGATAATATTTGAATCAATCAGCATAGATATCTTCTCGGGTTAAAGTTTCGGGATATGTTCCTACGCTGCGGGCATGAAAGACTATTTTTTTGGCCTGGCGCCGACTTTCTTGAGAGAGGTACATCTCAAGGGCTTTCTCTAGTAAAGCTTGGAAAGTCAGGTTGAGATTTAACGCTTTTAACTCAGCGGCTTTTTTGAGCTGAGGACGAAGGCGGACGGTGGTTCTACTTAATTGCATAGACAGAGATTAGCATAAATATGTCAATATGTCAATTTATAAACTTCTAGATTTTCCACTAGTCCCTGCAGGTGACTAAAGTCATCCCAAATCATTGATTTTCTCCTACTTTTATACTACAATTAATCTACTATGAATAAAGTTCAACTCACTTTAACCAAAGAAGAAGCAGCTATTATTGAAGGATACGGCAACCGATTTGGATATTCTTTGCCCAAAACATTGCGTTTTATCATTAGTAAAGCTGCTGAGTCGTTTGTCAAGGAGGGCACCATTCCTGTATTTGAAATGAGTAGAAAGACTGAACAAGCAGGGTTAGAAGCCTTGAAGGAATATCGAGCTGGTAAAACTATTGCTGTTGATAACATTGATGAATTTATTGATAACTTATGACACTTTACTTTACTCAAAGTTTCCGTAAAAAAGCAGCTAAATTTACCAAAAATAATTCTCAGTTGTCTAGTAGACTCAAGAAACAGTTTGCTTTATTTCAAAACAACCCTTACCACTTAGGATTGCGATTGCATAAACTCAAAGGTAAGCGATCTGAACAATATGCGGTATGGATTGAAGGAAATTTCAGAGCTTTAGCTATCAAAGAGGGGGACGTATATACCTTTTTTGACTTAGTAACCCACGATCAGTACTAAACCAGGTTCCAACACCCTTCACTAGTCCCTGCATCAAGGAATCGAACCTAAGCTATAATTAACCTAAAAGAAAAGGGTGTGCGTATGGAACTTAGCAGCCTCAATCCATTATTAATTTTTCCATTTTTAGGATTATTTGCTTCAATTGTCTTTGCTCCCCAAACTATCCTTATTTTACTAGGTAGTTCACTGGTAGCTTTGTTTTCTCGGCAAGTCTCCTTCCCAAAAATATTTTTGGGGAATTTATTAGTAGTTTTTGGTGTTGGTTACCTATTTCTAGGACCGCTGATGTTTTTTTGACTTTTATAACTACAAATTTACCAATGAAATTATTCGAGATACAAACACCAGCATGTTCTGGAATCTTGAGGGCTTAGTTGTCCATCTATTTGTTCCACTGAGTGTAATTTATTTTTATTGGAAATTGAGAGGTAAATTGTTAATGTTTTCAGTGTTACCTTTGGTAATAGCTTTAATGATTTATGTAGGGAACAAATAAATAGGTTCCCACATCTTTCACTAGTTCCTGCAGCAAGGACTCGAACCTATTGTTCCTCAACTCTGATGATGAGATACTGAGAGTATGGAAAATACTTTTCCCCAAAACCCTCAACCTCAATTTACTTCTGAAACTCAAGTTGTGCCTTCGACATCTTCACACACTTTAAAAATAGCAGTAGTAGGTTTACTAATTTTACTTCCTATTGTGGCTGCTGGTGGTTATTACTTTGGTTTGAGCGCTACCAAAAATAATATTTCTTCTGAAAATCCAGTTGTTGAAGCTTCACCTTCATCTGAAGAAGGTGTAGTTTGCACCCTGGACGCGAAGATCTGTCCCGATGGTAGCTCAGTAGGTAGAACTGGTCCGAATTGTGAGTTTGCAGAATGTCCAGTTAGCTCAGAATCAAAACCAGTTGATTGGGAGACTCTAGAAAATAATAACTTGGGATTTAGCTTTAGTTATCCAAATGATCTAAGAGTCATTTCTCGTAATCAAACTGCTGGCAACCAACAAGTTCTTTATGAGTTGACTAGATCAAGTGAAGAAGGAGGAGCTGATTTTTTAACAGGAACGTACCTTATTAGTTACCATCCCAACACCACCGCTGAAGACTTTTATGCCAAATTTAACGACTCTGTTTACACTTCAAGTAATAGGACTCAAATTTTAAGTAATGGTCTGACAA
>DASVCZ010000021.1:0-3947 GCA_036381335.1 Patescibacteria group bacterium
GATCTCTGGATAAATTGACAGCCAGTCAGAGTTTTGGAGTTTATTATTTACTTACCTTATAACATTTTCTGATTTTAATAATACCGAAACTTTTTTGGCCAGTGCAGTTGTGACCATCAATGTATTCTTGACGCCACTTTAAAAAGAAAAACCTGGTAGTTTTGTCCTGAAATGGCTCGTACATGACAATATACTCATCGTTGCCATTCATGGTCCAGTGCATTGGTTCCACCTGGCCAGTTTTTTCCAACCAGTGGTTAACGTACTCATAGCCTTTGGGCAATCCATTACCCACATACATCTCGATGGGAGTGTCTGTTTGGGTTTTTAACTCTCGAGCATGCTTGAGCGCATTTATTTGGTGAGCGAGCGAAAATTGAAAGATAGAGGTGTCATAGATGAAAAATGCGTAGCGAGCAAAGATGACGATGTAGAGACTGACTAATGCTGAAGCAGTTATCCGTTGAAACTTCAGCTGAGACAAAAAAATGACGACCATGGCTATCATTGGTAAATAGTGAGCGGTCACATAGTAATTGAAGAAATTACCGTAATTGCCAGTGTGAAACATCATCCCAATTAAAGGCAGCCAAAAGTAAGCAGACCAGAATAAAAGCAGTGGAGCTATTGGCTGAAACTTCGGCTCATGGCGACGCTCCCAGACCATGACCAGATTGATCACAGAAATGGCAAACACGGCCCACAATAAATATCGGCTGCCGGGCGCTTTAGCCGTTAAGGAATCATTGAGTTCGGCCATCAGCGCATGCGGTCGATAGCGCCAGACCTGCGACAAAGGTACTTTTCGGGCTGGATCTTGAATCTCCGTCAGGATCGCCTTGGACATCATTAGATCATTTTTGACTTCAAACGCTAGCTGAGGTACCACAGTCGCCCCGAAAAGCAAAGCACTGACCAGGAGCACTTTCCATGAGTAAAGTGCTGGCTGAAGCGTTTGATGCTGGAGATGATTAAAGTAGAGTATCCATCCAGCTCCTAAAGGCATCAAAAAAATGACGTAGGCTAACTCTGTTTGGAGAGCCAAGCCAAAGAGGAGAGTGCTGACAGCCAATAGCCAAGGCTTTTTCAACGAAGTAAATAAAAAATAGACAGCAGGCAGCATGGTCATAACGGTTAGTGAAGGGTTCCAAATTTGGCGTGATTGTTCGATTGAACCAGGGTTAATCACCAATAAAAAATAACCGATCAGTGCCCACCATTTACCAAGATAGGGTTTTAACAAGAAATAAAAGAAAAGTAAGCTCAAACAAATTCCTAGAATTTGCCACAGAACTACTCCCACCGGGTTGCCGTAGGCTAGTACAAAGCCTGGGAGCAAAAAGTAATAAAAATACGGACCTAAAAAAACGCCGGCAATACCAGTAGTGGGGCCTACTAATTTCAAGTCACCTTGCGTGATACCTTCCAAGAAAAAAAGATCGCGGCCTTGATCGTAGGTAATGGTGAGAAGTTCATTTATTTTGTAGGCTCTAATAACAAATGAGGCGACACACAATAAAAAAAGGACAAAAAATTCCCAGGTTAAGAATAAGGTAGTTACACGTTTTAGTTGTAGATTCATGTTAGCTAAGATGTACTTGGCTGAGCGCCTGGCTGACAGGAGTAAGACTAAATTCGAGCTGGCTTTTAAGCTTGCTACAATCCATGGCAGTATTACGTTGATAGGGGCGGTTTAGGGTTTTCAAGTAGTCGTCTAAGTTGCCGTCTTTAATGTCTGTCTCCAGGTGAAACTGTTCTTTCAAAGCCAACCCCAACTGATAATCGGACCACTTTTCACCGCTACTGGCGTGAAATAGACCTGGAGTACGGGTGCGAACAGACCAATCTAGAATTTTAGCGAAATCATCAATAAAAGTGGGGCCGAAGTAGTGATTACTAAACAAAGGGTAGCCCTTTTCGATGGCGGCCAGTGTTTTTCGGACGATATCTGGTCGAGGAGAGGGATCTGAACGGAAAGGAAAATCAATGCGGAGGATGGTCCAGTCAATATCTGATTGCTGTACCGCTTCTTCGGCCCAGGCTTTAGTTTGGCCGTACCATTCAATGGGATTCATAGGATCTTCTTCAGTGTAGAGACCTTCTTTATTACCATCAAAAACAAAAGCGGTGGAGACGTGAATCAGGTGTTTGCCTGTTTCTCGGCAGGCCGTGATAATGTTTTCAGTGCCGGTAACGTTGACTTTATAGGCAATGCCATTTTTATCGTTGCGTTGTTCCCAGGCTCCCGTGACGTCAGTGTAGGCAGCCAGATGGATAACTGAGTCAGCGCTAGAATTTTTAAAAGCCGTTACAACTTGGCTGGCGTCGGTGATGTCGACTGGCTGATCGGGATTAGAAATGTCCAGAGAGCCATATTCATAGGTGTCAGCATAGAGGTCTCGAAATTTGGAGCCGACTAAGCCATTTAAGCCAGTAGTTAAAAGGCTTTTTTTCATAAGGAAAACTTCTCTTTAAAACTGACAGCTTGTAGATCGCGATCAGAAATAACCAGGTGCTCTTTGGTAATCGGCCAGGGGATAGCTAATTCTGGATCGAAGACCGAAATGGCTACATCGCCACTCGGGTCTCGTTCGGCGTAGAGTTGATCAACGGCATAGAGATAGTCCACGGGACCATCAGTCACACAAAATGAGTTACCAATGCCAGCACTGACAAAGACGCTGCCAAATAAAGCTGTTTCGTTATGATCCCCCACCGTCATCGTCACCACCTCACCAAAGGTAGCTGATTCTTTTCGAAAATCGACCCAGGCAGCAAAGATTGTGCCACGAGTAATCATTAGCAATTTATTCCAGTTCTCAGCGTGGATACCTCGAATAACGTTGGGTTTAGAATGAGAGAGGTTAATTTGTTTGACTTTAAAATCGATGTCTAAAGCTTTTTCAATTTCTGGTACTCGATCCAACTCGGCGTAAAAACCTCGGTTGTCATCAAACCGCTTGTGCTCGATGTAGAGCAGGCCTTCAATTGGTGTTTGGTACGCGTACTGGTCAACTTGATTGTCAGGAGTGGGCTTAAAAGTATGGATCATACAATCAATTCTTCAATTACTGATAATTTTTGGCAAAAAACTCTTTACTGGCTTCCTTTAGCGGTTTCCACCAGGATTCATTAGCTTTATACCAGGCGATCGTTCGGTGCAGACCTTCTTCTAACGTAACTGAAGGTTCCCAGCCTAATTCTTTATTAATTTTGGACCAATCAACGGCATAGCGACGGTCGTGACCTGCTCGGTCCTTCACAAACTCGATACTTTCTTCCGAAGCTCCGAGCAGCCGAATAATCATCTTAACTACATCCAAGTTAGAGATATCTTCAGTTAAGCCGCCAATTAAATACGTCTCCCCAGTTTTACCATCTGTTAGCACTCGATCGATGGCGGAGCAATGATCTTGAACGTACAGCCAATCGCGAACATTAAGCCCATCACCATAGACAGGTACTTTTTTACCTTCTAAAAGATTAGTGATTGCTAGTGGAAATAATTTTTCTGGGTGATGGTACTCGCCATAATTGTTGGAACAGTTGGTGAGTGTAAACGGCAGCCCAAAAGTTTCACCATAGGCGCGGACTAAGTGATCGGAACCAGCTTTGCTGGCAGAGTAAGGGCTCCGGGGATCGTATGGTGTCTGCTCATCGAATTTTTTGGTTGAATCGAGCTCCAACGATCCAAACACTTCGTCGGTAGAAATGTGATGAAAACGGCTAATCTTATGTTTCAAGGCTGCTTCTAATAACGTCTGTGTCCCTAAAATATTGGTTTTCAAAAAAACCGCTGGTTCAAGAATCGACCGGTCGACGTGAGTTTCAGCGGCAAAGTGAACCACTATGTCGGCGTCAGCCATCAGTTTATTCACCAGCTCACCGTCATTAATACTGCCTTCGACAAAAACGTAGTTAGGGTTGCTCTCTACGTCCTGCAAGCT
>DASVCZ010000022.1:0-6244 GCA_036381335.1 Patescibacteria group bacterium
GAACCAGTTAAAGGAGAAGCAATTGATGCTTGAGTATGTTCAAAAGCCAACCACAAACCAATCAGGCCAAGAGCATTAAAAAGTGCACCAAGCAAGGAGTAAGAATACTTACCTATGTTTTGAAAAATTGTTCCAAATTGATTGAGACTTTGTTTTTCTATTTTTAAGTACGCTAAACTGAGAGGAACTTGGAATAAAGCTAAGCAAAATAAGAAAGCAGCCGCACTGGTCTGGTCAATAATTCCCTTTGAGAGAGTATCGGAAAAGCCCGCCGCTATTGCTCCAGCAACTGCCCATAAAATAAAGCTTTTTTGTTTAAAGTCATCCCAAGTTAACTTCTGAGGGAGTGCAGCTAGTAGACTTCCAAAAAGAGTGATTCCTACTACAATTGACTTTTCCAGACTTAGAGTTTCACCTAATAAAATAAGCGCAAATAAAATGGTGTAGATGGGATAAGAAGAAAAAATAGTTCCAGTCAGACTAACTTCACCCTTAGAAACTACATAAAAACTAAATGCTTCTGAGAGCAACGCACTAATAGCTGCATAAATTGCAACCTGAGGTAAATCGCTGACTTCAAATCCTAGGAACAAAGAGAACGGGATCCAAATTACTAGTCCCAGAAGCATGTCAAAGAAGAAGGCAATTGAGGGAGGGAAATCTTCATAACTCTTTTTGAGAAAAGTGTAGAAGAGAGAGAAAGAGAGTGATGCAAAGATGCCGTAAAAGATGCCCATTATTTACTCCACTTAAACATTTTGGCAAAAACATTAGCATCAACTCCAGCTAAAGTTGTAGCCATAAATATCACTATCGCTCCCATTAGCTCTTGAGCGGTGGTAGTCTCACCAAAAATTAAAAATGCTAACATAACAGCAAAAAATAGCTCGGATGAGAGCACAATTGTTCCCAGGTTTAAATCAAAGTTTGAAAAGGCGTAAAGTAGTAAATAATTGACAGCAATTAACATCAATCCATACCAAATACCTACTCCCCAGGTTAACAAGGAGATTTCTGGAACTCCTTGATTAAGAGTAAGAAAAACAAAAGGTAAGGATACGAGCGCAACTCCAAACATTTGGATGACAACTAAGATTAATCTATCTACCTTGCCCGTAATGTATTTACGAAGCGCTTGGGCAAAACTATCGAAAGTACCAGCAACGAGAGAAAAAACTAAACCTATATTTAAACTTTCCCAAGAAAGTGGGTAGGTATAAATCGCTAAACCTGCGAACGCGAGTGCAAGTGCAATTTTTTGAACCACACCTATTTGTTCTTTAAAGTAAAGTTTGCCTAATAATAAAGTTGCCACTAACGAGCTGACATAAAAACCAAAAAGTGTGGTTGCAATTTTGGTATTTAAGATAGAAAAAGTGAAGAAAATTGCTGAAAGAGGAAAAAAGAAAATATATCCGGCTAATACAGATTTTGAAACTTGAGTTAAACTGGGCTTTTTCTTAAGAAAAGCTGCAAAAACTAACGCTAAAATAAACCCCAGAAAACCTCTAAAGAAGATTTGTTGGTAAGTAGTTAGATCCTGATTGAGAACCCGAATATAAATGCCAAAAGTAGCAAATATAAAAGCTGTTAATAAGAGTGATAAGTACCCATAGTATTGTTTCATCCTATCTCCTGACATCAATAATTTGATTCATTCCATCTTTAACATGTACGTATTGATAGTCCGTTAACACCACTAACGGATGTTGGTCCTTGGTATAGGCAAAATCCAAGCGTTGGTTAAGATAAAGCTCTCTAAAGCTCTTTGATCCCCAGTGAGGTAAGAGGACAAAATTGACTAAATTAAATCCGTCATAACCTTGAATATTTGGTGCTTTGCGGACATTATCGAGATTTTTAGTGGGAGTTAAATCAGGTCCGGCAATAACAGAGCCAGCGCTGGTACCAATATACGGTTTACCTTGGTTAAGAACATAGTCTCGGATCACTTCAATGAATCCACTTTGCTGCGCTTTTTCTAAGAGGTAAAAAGTATTGCCACCTTCGATATAGATGACATCAACTTGATCTAAATCTTTTTTAATTTGTGCTTGAGTTTTATCAGTTAAGGTGTAATTGAAAACGTCTAGACCAATATTTTCCAAAGCTTCTTTATCGTCACTGACCCATTTTTTATCCCCAGCTTCTACTTCGGTGGCTGTATCGATAAAAACACACCTTTGACCTGTGAGAGGCTTGGCAAAGTGACGAGGCAAGTCCTGAGCAACGTAGTTGACAGTTGAGGTGAGGAAGAGGTGCGACATAGCGAGCAATATCAGTATTGTATCGTATCACCAGGTAAAAGTAATGTTGTTATTTCCCTGCCCTTTGATATCATGTTGAATAATGATCATTACTAAATCAGAACCTTTCACACTCGAAGAAATTGACCAGCTCAAAGAGCAATTTGAAGTCTACATCAAAACAGTCATCGACATTGAAAAACGAATTTGCTCGGCTGGCATGAGTAGGCATTTCGAAGGAGAGCAGTTACTTTTGGAAGATGGTTCAAAACAAAGTGACCTTTGGGGCGGTGGAATTGACCTGGAAACCAGGGAAATTGACTTCAATTCTTTTATTAATATCAGACCTAGAGATAATAATACTAAGAATGAAATTCAAAGTGAAGAAATTCGTAAGGTATATAAAGAATTAACCGAGTACTTTTTTAAAGAAGTTTTATGACCGAAAAGAAACTTTTAATTGGATCCCTCTCTAACGATTTACTACGCGTGGCAACCTTGACCCAACGTGGATCTAATCAAGCTGCTGAAAGATTTTTCTTAGAAGCAAAAAAATGGGCTGAAGAACTGAGTAATCATGAACTTAAGGAATACATCGCTAAGATCGTGAAAGATATTCAATCAGAAACATCACTGACCCTTGAAAGTGCCGAAAAGTTTTTGATGTACAGTATCTTGCTCCAGAATTACTCGCTGCAATTAGAATAATTACTCTTCCTTCAACATATACCCAAAACCGCGGACGGAATGAATGAGTTGTGGTTTAAAACCTTTATCGACTTTTTTGCGCAAGTAGCCAATGTAGACGTCGACGACGCGAGTTTCAATGTCCGGCGAGCCGCCCCAGATGCGAGACAAGATCATTTCTCGCGTTAGCACTCGGTTGGGGTTTTGCATTAAGTACTCGAGCAGCTTAAATTCTTGAGGCGACAGGTGCAGTTCCTTGTCTCCGCGATAGACTTCGTGCCCACTTAGGTCCATCTCCAAATCTCCCAGCACCAACTTCTTATTATCGCCACCGCCCGTCCGCAACCGTGCTTGGACCCGGGCCAGCAACTCTTCCGGCGCCACTGGCTTGGCAATATAGTCATCAGCCCCTAAGTTCAGACCCCGCGCTAAATCCTCCGGCGTGTCTTTGGCCGTGATCATGATCACTTTCATGGCTGGATACTCTTTGCGAATTTGCTTGCAAATTGTTTCTCCCGGAATGTCGGGCAAGTGCAGATCAAGCAAGACTAGGTCAGGACCCACCTTTTCAATCAGCTTCAGTCCTTTAGAACCGCTATCTTCGCTATACACCTCATAGCCTTCTTCGGCCAAAATGTTTTGGAGGTATTCGGAAATATCGTGGTCGTCTTCAATCAAAGTGATAACTGCTGGCATATATTTAGGAGTATAGACGACGTTCTTACAAAAAACTAGCAGTTTGGGCAAACTCTTGCTAATCTCTTACAATTCTGCTGGTCAATTATTACCAAGCAAAGGGAAACTACACCTATATGAAAATTCTTGTTGCCGGTTTATTTACCGATTCCCAAGCTGCAGGTGAAGCCGTGGCTGATTTGTACCAAGCCAACTTCACAGAAGATGTCTCGGTTATTGCTAAAGATGAACTAAAGGGTAAGCTGAGTGCTCACCAAGTAAAAGAGGATGTGTCGGAGGGAGCCGCTACTGGAGTGGCCGCCGGGACCGTGGTGGGAGCTCTAGGTGGCCTGCTGGCTGCCGCCACGCCGGTGACCATTGCTGGAGTGGGCGTCCTCTTGCTGGGTGGACCACTGGCCGCGCTGTTGGGGGCAGCCACCGGTGCTGTGGCGGGCGGTCTCTTAGGTGCCTTTACCGATGCTGGTTTTCCCGAAGAGCGAGCTCGGATGTTTGAGCACCGAATTCAAGCCGGTGACGTGTTGGTGGCCGTTACCATCGATCCCGAACAAGAAACAGTCGTCAAAAGTATTTTGACACTGCACGGAGCTGAAGAAGTAGGTAGTTTACATTTACATTAAAAAGAAAGGAGTCGTATGTACCATCGTAATCAAAGCATGAGCGCACCAGGCAGTACTGGCTTGGCATTTTTAACTGGGGTCGCCCTGGGAGGCGTGGCCATGATGTTGTTGCCCGACCAACACAAACAAAAAATTAAAAATATGGCCCAGAATGCTACCAGCTCTCTGGGTGACATGATGAACACAGACGAACGGGCTGCCCGAATCAAAGATATCTTTAACGAAAATACAGCTAAGGCGCGAGCCATTTACGACGAGACTCGGCGCTCACTTTCCAATACTTTAGCTGATTTAGGTGACCAGCTGGACAGCATTGATGAGAAGAAATACGCTCATTTGGTGGATGACACCGTAGCCTACATTCAAGAACATCACCAATTACCAAAGAAAAATGCTGATAAGTTGCGCAAGTACTTGCAAAGTGACTTTAAGAGATTAGATGAAATCGCCTAACAGGGAGAAAGAAAGTTGATCATGGATATTACTCTCCAAGAGGTCTTTTATACCCTAGGTATTATTGTAGCTATCCTCAATATTATATTTTTGGGCGTCCTGGCAATTGGAGCTTGGTATGTCTACAAAGCATATACCACCGCCAAAGATAAAGTGGTCAAAGTTACCAGTGGGATGGTGGTCATGCGCCTGGTAGGTAAGCTGATGCACTTATTTCGAGGCAGAAGACGAGCCAGGGTAATATAAAACGAGGGAAGGTGCACGCTCCTTCCCCCGTTGTTTCTGCAGAAGTATCTAGTTGTACTTTATTTCTTGAATGTGTGCAAGCAAACAGTTATGAGTGACTGAGTTACTGGGTGACTAAGTAACTTAGAGACTTAGAAACTTACCCTTCTCTTACTTCCGTCTCACTAGCTTGCTAAACAGATTTCTTACAGTACAGCCATGTCCCCTTACCGAGCTTTGATAAATGAAATTCTAGAGTTAGATGACGGTTTAGCCAGCTCGATGTACTTGTCATTGTATATTCCCACCGCCACGGTTATTGATCGTCACCTAAAAACCCTCATCAGAAGCACCATTGTTGATACTTTGAGAAGCCACCCTTTGACCGAACCCTACCACGATGCGCATCAAAGAATCGCCAGCTTTTTTGAGAGAAAAATGCGGGGCCAAAAGAATCCTAAAACTTTGGGTGTCTTCGCTCGTTTGTCATTAGCCGAAATTGAGCACGCCAGTGTTCATGCTTTTGATGAAAGCATTGCCGCCACTATGGTGGATTTACCGGTGGAGATAGGAACTCACACTTATCTGGGTAAAACCTTTGACTTACGACCGCTCTTTTTACTGGAAGAAACCAGTGTCCGAGCCTTAGTCGTAAAGCTAAGCAGTGAGGGCGCCACTATCTACACTCTAGTAAATGGCGAACTCAATCAAGTTCAGGAAATTGAAAATATCTGGGCCTACCTAGGAGAAAGTGAATCATACGTGGAGATGAACATGGGTACTGCCGGTAAAGTTTCTCATGGTACCGGTTATGAAGCAGTTCAGCGACGCCAACTCTCCGGCAACCAAATGGTGCTTAATCGGGTCCAAGCGGCGTTGGAGCCGTACCTGACACCAGCAGCCGAGTGGAAACAACTGGTTTTCTTTATCAGCGATGATTTCAGCGCCATCATTGGGAACTGGGCAGAAAATGAACTCACCAAAATCCACCACCTCCAACCAATCATTAGTTCCGAGCTGCCTAAAACTAAAGCCCAAATTATTGAACACACGCACCGGTTAATTCAAGCTCAACAGAAAGAGCAGATTGACCAATTACTAGCCCTTAAAAATAAAGAGTTTCACCAATGGGCTACTGGCTGGAAAGAAGTGACGGAAGCGGTTCGAAACCGGCAAGTGGACACCTTGCTCATTTCACCAGATAGTGCTCGGCGAGGATTTATCTCACAAGAGACACTACCCTATGTGGAGAAGACTGGTCACAGCCGACCAGTGCAGAACTTGGCTCCGTGGCTGACCAAAATTGTCTATCAAACTAAC
>DASVCZ010000023.1:0-11556 GCA_036381335.1 Patescibacteria group bacterium
GAGTGCCGTGGTGATGACCTAGTGCCTCAGGAAATGGGTAGTGAAAAAGCTCGAGCCTTTACCGACATGGCCGGAGTTAGTAATAATGAAACAGTCTGGTTCTCTTTTATTATTTTTAAAGATAAAAAACATCGCGATGAAGTCAATGCAAAAGTCATGGCAGAGATGGATGAACAAATGAAAGAGTACCAAGATATGCAAATGCCGTTTGATATGAAGCAAATGGCCTACGGTGGTTTTCAAGTTGAAGTTGAAGGGTGAGATAAAGTTGTAGTTTTCAATGTTATTTCTGGTTTTCAATAGTTTAAGGTAGCATATTTTTATATTTCAGCGCAAATCAGAGAATGAATGTATAATGCATTCCATGACACGTTTACTCATACGGCTTCTTTCTCACCTATCTATACCGTTATTGCAACCATTTTTTGAGACTATATTTTTCTTTTCATTAGTAGGGATGAATAAAGCTTCTACAGGAGCTGCTAATAGTAGTGGTGAAAAAAATGTTTTGACCTTTTTAAAACAAGAAAATATTTTTGCAAATAAACCAATAATTTTTGATGTGGGTGCACACACTGGACAGAATATAGAGCAGGTAATCAATGTATTTCCTTCAGCTAAAATTGTTGCCTTTGAACCGTCTAAAACATCATTTGCTGTTTTACAAAAAAAATATAAACGAAATAAAGAAGTTCAGTTAGTTATGAAGGGGTTGTCTAGTAAAAAACAGACACATAAGTTGTTTGCTAACAAGGCAGGATCCGGTTTGGCAAGTTTATATGAAAGAGATTTGTCCCATACTGATTTAACTTTTTCTCATTCTGAAAAAATTGTGCTTACTACGCTCGATTCTTTTTGTGCTGAATATATGATTGAAAAAATTGATTTTTTAAGAATGGATATTGAGGGGCATGAGTTAATGGCGCTTCAGGGAGCAAAAAAGATGCTTGCAAAAAGATCAATTAAAGCAATTCAGTTTGAATTTGGAGGGACTAATATTGATTCACGAACGTATTTTAAAGATTTCTTTCAACTCTTAAATGAGAACTACCAAATATACCGAATTTTACATAATGGTTTTTGGCCAATAAAAGAATATAAAGAGATTCACGAAATTTTTTACAATACTAACTTTTTAGCGGTAATGCGTGATAAATAAACTCGCTATAGTGATACTATGAAACATATGACCTCCCCCCAACCTAACCTCAAGCGCATGGATAATATGGGTATCGTCGTAGAATCTCTTGATGAAGTCATTGCTTTCTTCACTGAGCTCGGCCTAACCCTTGAAGGACGAATGATGATCGAAGGCGAATGGGCCGGACGAGTCACTGGCCTAGGAAACCAGCAAGTTGAAGTGGCGATGATGGTCACCCCCGATGGCCATAGTCGACTTGAGCTATCGAGATTTATCACCCCGCCTATCGTGGCTGATCACCGGCATGCTCCAGTCAACGCCCTGGGCTACCTCCGGGTTATGTTCACTGTCGAAGACATCGACGGA
Source organism: Patescibacteria group bacterium (assembly GCA_036381335.1). GTDB lineage: Bacteria > Patescibacteriota > Microgenomatia > UBA1400 > PJMF01 > DASVCZ01. The sequence continues at coordinate 1,508 of DASVCZ010000023.1, forward strand.
ACACTCGCTAGGCTCCAAAAGCATGGCGCTGAACTCGTCGGTGAAGTCGTCAACTACCAAGACACGTACAAGCTCTGCTACATCCGCGGACCTGAAGGCATCCTTATCGGACTAGCCCAAGAACTTGGAAAGTAATCAGCTAAGAAGCTACCATGAAGATTTTAATAATTGGTGACATTCACATAGGTGAATCAAGAGAATCAACGTCTCAACCAGGAATTGTGCGCCAAGCAAACACTCAAGCCGAGGAAACGTTATCAGCCTTGATTCCTCTATTTAATACACTACATTTTGATGTTGTAGTTCATACGGGCGACTCTCTGAGTGATACACAAGTCAAAGAAACTGATGCAGCTAATATCACTAAAACACTTGATCTTCTCAACAAAATTAGTGTTCCTAAAATCCATCTAGTAGGCAATCATGAGTTAAGAGCCTTCAGCTTAAATGAGCTCACAGATGTGTATAAAAACGCTGGCATAGAGCCTAACTTTTTTGGAGTACAAGAGTTTCAAGACTTTAGAATTATTTGGCTCGATATGGAATTGAATGAAGATAATCACGCGTTCCTCCCACCGGAAAGAATTGAGTGGCTAAAATCGCTACCTGTTAACTCAAAGCCGACGTTAGTATTTTCTCATTACTCCTTGGTTCCCATTGATGTGTCTGGGACTTTTTACTTTGAAGACCAACCACAGAATATGTACTTGGGTAACGCTCGGGCAGTGGTAGAGGCCTTAAAGCACTTGAATCCCCAACTTTGTATTAATGGTCACGTTCACTTACTCACACACCAAAAATTGGGAGATACCCATTATATTTCTACGCCGTCATTTACTGAAAATATTACTGCGGAGAAATTTCCAGATAACAATCCTGGCATTTTTTCGATCTTAGATGTTGATAGTAACCGATTTATTTTTACCACTTACAGTGGAGAGTTTTGTTTTAGCAAGATACAAGGAAGATTATAAATAAGCGGCAAGTAATTATGACCCAAATTTTCATCTTAGGCTCTAGTAGTGTGTATGGCGTGGGAGCAGAACATGGTGGTTGGGCAGATCTCATTAAACAGACTTTACATCATAAAATGTACGCTCAAGGCGGAATAGGTGAAAAGATTGAAGTTTTTAACTTTGGTAAATCGGGAGCCAAGATTGAGTTTGCACAACAATTATTTCCACTTCTCCTAGAACAGTATGGTCGTAGTGGCAAAATCATTACTATTGTTTCAATTGGCGGCAATAACTCTAAGGCTGAAACTACTCCCACTAATTATGCTTCAACCCTAGAAGAGTATGAGTCTCAAATGTCAGATTTGTTAGAGACATTAAAAGAAAAAAGCGATCTTGTTGTCGCAGTTGGTGGCGGCTATGTTGATGAAGCTAAGACCAACCCTAAGCATAATCCCCTGACTGGGGGAAAATCATATTTCACTAATGAACGAAGAAAACTGTTTGAAGCAAAATGGCAAGAAATTTGCCTGGCTAAAAATATTCCTTTTGTGGGAGTTGAGTTGACACCTAAAGAATGGAAGGACGAGTACTTATACGAAGATGGTTTGCATCCCAATCAAAAGGGACATCAGTACATTTGTGACAAGGTGTTAAGAGTGTTGGAAGATGAATTATGAAACAAAAAGAAAGCTCTGTAGTCCTGATTGTAAATGATAAAGGCGAACATGCATTACAACTCCGGGCCGCTTACGACACGTCATACCCTTCACATTGGGACGTTGCCGTAGCCGGAGGTATTGAACCAGGTGAAACTCCTTTGCAAGCAGCTGTCCGAGAGTTAAAAGAAGAAGCTGGCATTGAAGGAGCACCCCAGTACGTTGAAGAAGTTCTCTACCAGGATGAAATAACCCAAGATCGACTTTACATTCATACTCTAAAACACAATGGGCCATTCTCACCAGATGCCAATGAAGTAGCAAAAATAAGGTTCTTTACTCTTGAGCAGATAGCGACAATGGTCGAAGATGGTGAAAAATTTCATCCAGAGTTTGTTTTTCTCTGGCAGAAAGGTTTCCTTAAGAGCCTGCTATACTAACTCAATATGAAGAAACCTTCTCCCACCAAAAACTATCCTTTATATATTGTGGTTATTGCCAGTTGTCTTTTTTTTATTGGATACCTTTTTCTTCGTTACCTTAGTTACCAAAGTGGTGACCTCAATAGTGTGTGTGAAGCAAACATTGTGAACGCTCAACTCAGGGATTTAAGCTGGCCGAATGGCCCTACCACTTTTTACTACCTAGACTATCGTGGCATTGTTTCTCAACTCAGTAATACTGATCAAAGTACTGTGGTAGTACCTGGGGTTATCAATAATCTCTACGTAGCTGAAAAAATTGGCAAATTAGCTTTTATGCAAGATCATGCACTGTGGACTGTCAACTTAGATGGAACCGACAAAACGAACATTATGACTTTCCCAACTGATCAAACTCCTTTTATTTATGGTTTGAGTCAAAATGATGAAGTTTTGCTGATTGGACTACGTAAAAATGAAGATCTGACGAAAAGTAGACCTCCACAGCCAGATCTCTATACAGTTAATCTGCTGACTAAAAAAAATAACTTAGAAACAGAAGTCTTTCATGAGATCATGGGTCGTTACCAGATTGATCAAATGGTCCATGCTCATCGAAGTTTAAGCCCTGATGGGACAAAAAATATTGAACTCCAGGATGGGAAGTTCATTGTTGATGGTAAAGAATTATTTCATTGTGGAACAGTGCGAGGCTCCTTTTACCCAAGCGGGCCAGCTTGCTTCCGTCATGATTGGTTAGCCGATAACGATCATATTGTGCTCAATTTGTGTGGAACGGTTATAGCCGAAACATCAACTGGTAAAGTGGCCCGTCTTAACGGTGGATCAAATGTAGATTGGTTAGGAAAAGTGGAATAAAACTACTTTCTTTCACAAGTACTACATGACCATTACCTTATATTCAAATAAGAAACTTTAAACTCTGCTATACTTAAGTAGCATATGAATGACGAAAAACATCCTCAGCGTGCCGAAATTGATACCGAAAATCTGGCAAACCTTCTCATTAAATTGGTAATCTTCGCAGGATATACAGGCATAGTTTACCTAGCTGCTGATAAACTAAACTTTTTAGGCGATGGCCTGGTAGCCACCGATCTCCTGACATTAGGGATGGAACTTGGTGGTGCATTCATAATTGCCAGTATTGACGATATAGTTAAATAATTTCACTTTCCAGTCACTCATCATCACCTGCCTTCTTGGCAGGTTTTTTAGTGTAAAATGACCACATATGTTTACGGACTCTGAAAACCCAACCATGACTGTGTATCGTAGGGGCGAGGGAGCCACCAGTGAAGTGGAAGTGCCTGCGCTTTCTGAATCACTGCTGGGCCAGGGTCAAATTGGGGCGGTCAGAAGAATTACTCTTTCGCGTGGTGAAGGAAAAGAGCCATGGCATTTTGCCTACAAAAAATTTGATAGGCCAGATCCTGATCGCGGAATTAAAGCTGTAGATATAAATTCGATCTTAATAAGTCTTCCCCACGGTCGTGAATATGCCTTGCCTACCTTACGATACGCGCATGAAGGTTTATTTATGACTGATCTTTCTGAGGGTGGCCGAAATTTAGTTGTTTCCACCAATGACAACCCTACAGCTACCATGAATGAAGCTCAAAGAATTAATAAAGATAACCCTCATTTTATTTCTAACTTCATTACTAACACGAACATTGGTGGTGATAGAGGCAGCTGGGAAAGAGATTTTGATCATAGAGCTGAATTGATTGCGGAAGAAACTGCTAGTGCCGGGATAAAATTAGCTGGGGATAGTATTTTTGTCGTTATTTATCCAGATGGAGAATATAGGCTACGTATTGTCGATCTAGATAATGTACATCACAATCCAAATCTACCTGCGTACGAGCTCAAAGAAAACAACATAAAAGCCATCCAAGATTCTAAGCCATTAATGCTCAGACTCTGGGCGGCCCTCTTACGGGAGACGAAAAAGTAAAAAAAGAAAAGGAGATCTCTATGTCACTCAATATCATCGCACTCATTGCCGCCAGTGTCGCTCAATTTGTGGTGGGAGCGGTCTGGTACACTTTTTTGTTCGGCAACCTTTGGGGCAAGATGCATGGTTTCGATAAACTACCTAAGTCTACGCAAGAAAAAATGATGAAAGCCATGCCACCTATCTACGCTGTACAATTTGTGATAACCATGATCATGACCGGCGTGCTCGCTTACTTAATGCACATAGTTCCTCCCACGATCAATCCTTATGTGCTCGCATTTTGGTTATGGGTAGGTTTCATCGTCCCGGCTCAAGCGAGTGCCGCGCTGTTTGGAGGAGCTGAAGAAAAGTGGGTAACTACTAAAATTGCGGTTCAGGCCGGAGCTTCACTCCTTTCTCTTGAAGTTGCTGCCTTGGTCTTACAGGTATTGAGTTAAGCGGGGCGGGCATCTGAGGAAGCTTTGTTATAATAACTTTATGACTAACTACTCAGTTGAAAATGTTGATGAATATATTGCTGACGCACCACAAGTGGCTCAGGCTCATCTGAGAGAAATCCGAGCCGCGGTAAAATCTGCCATTCCCCAAGCTGAAGAAAAAATAGGCTACGGCAAACCCTACTATAAACACCATCGCTGGGTGGTCGGCTATGACGTCTACAAGCAGCATATCGGTTTTGAGATTTGGGATGGTCAACTTACCAGTGAAATTCGTCAGACTTTAGAAGAAAAAGGCTATAAAACTGGCAGTAAAACCTTTCAAATACGATATGACCAGCCAGTACCCACCGCGATTATTAAGAAGCTAGCCCAAGAGCAAGCTAAAGCAGAAGAAGAGAAAGCACGTACTAAAAAGAAATAATTCCATGCCTAGTAATACTATTTCCAGCGGCACCGCCCACCAACTTCCCGCAGACTTACGAACAGTTTTAACTGCCGACTCCAAAGCCCTAGCTGCCTGGGAAAGTTTAACTCCTCTGGCTCGTAATGAATGGATTTGCTGGGTGACTTTTGTTAAGAAAGACGCAACCAGAAAAGAACATGTCAAAAGGACGATCAGTGAACTTAAGGAAGGCATGCGCCGACCCTGTTGCTGGATCGGGTGTATTCACCGCAAGGATAAGGCAATCAGCCCGTCGGTCCGACATATGCTGAATAAGAAAAAATCTTAAGGCACCCACAAGCTCTATTTGCTATACTGATACTATGAATAAACTCTCACTCATTTCGTATAGTGTAATAGTAATCGCAGCCGGCATACTTTTTGCTGCCTGTCAAAGGAATCCTATGTCATCCACCCCAACTTCTGCACCTACCTCGGCAGAAGGGCAAACAGTGCCTACTGCTGCTCCAACCGTGACTATACAAAGTATGAATTTTGCTCCGGCACACATTGAAGTCAAAGTGGGCCAAACAGTCACTTGGGTCAATCAAGATCAAGTTCCTCATACCGTCACCAGTGATACCGGGGAGTTTGATAGTGGGCAAATGGCCAACGGTGCTTCGTTCTCTTTCACTTTTTCAGAAGCGGGCACCTATCACTATCATTGCCAACTTCATCCAGCGATGACGGGTCAGATCACGGTCACTCAATAGCCAAGCAATCTTTATAATCCAAGTATTTCTGCTAAGTCACCAACTGCCAACGTGCCCCAAAGAATAACTAGACCCACCACCATTTTGACCGCGAAGGGAATGGTGAAACCAAATCGTTTCTTAAGCATGGTATCTGTTATAGGCAAGTAAACCAGTGACAACACCAGGTAAAAGATTCCCGGAACTGGATGTACCAACCAGGCATTCAAAACACCAATGATCACAAAAAGTATGCCAAAAAAAATGCTAATTATTTTCATAGAGATTTAAATATATTGTTAATTAATATTCCGTTCTCCTGACGTCATTGGCACAGTCCACGAGTTGAGACACACCACGATCAGCCAAACATTCTAGACCCCAAAAGCCTTTGGTAATTAATCCTACCGCTAATTGAGCCCAGATGACGAAGAATGCAGCTAACACAGTTAAGACCACAGCAATTCGATGATTAGTACCTTTGACTTGGGTCAGGACAAACTCAATCATCAATCCCGTGGCCATCAACAAAATGCCCATAATCACAAAGTCACCCACTCCCCAAGGCCATTGACCCAGCAAAGGGACGAGTAAGATTCCCCCAGTCACTAACGCCGGACGGAGAAAGTTTTTGTTTTTCATGGCAGCTCCTTTTTATTATTTTTACTCATTCACTTCACTTTTATATTCTAAAATATCTCCTGGTTGGCAGTCTAAGGCTTGGCAAATTGCTTCCAGAGTTGAGAAACGAATGGCTTTGGCTTTATCATTTTTTAAGATTGATAAATTAGCCATAGTAATCCCCACCTTCTCGGCTAGTTCAGTCACGCTCATTTTGCGTTTAGCCAGCATGACGTCGATGTTGATAATTATTGCCATAAGTGTGCCTTAAACGGTTAAATCATTTTCCGATTTAATATCCACTGCATTTTGGAAAAGCTTTTGAAAAATACTGGCAGCGGTGGCAATGACACTGAAAGCCAGTGCCATGTAAATAGCCAGCGCTATCGGGCCGGCGGTATCCTCACCTTGAATAAAGAAACGAAGGTAAAGCACTGCTAAAGCAATAAAACCGATCAAACTGACAGCCGCCAATTTCATAGTCTTGAGGGTATTAACCGCAGCTTGGGAAAAAGCTTTATTGGCGTCAATTAAATGTAGTAATTTAAATGCCTGGTATAACCCTACGAAAAAGGGAATTGAACCAATATACACGAAAATAATAAGCGGATCTGAATAAATACTGATGAGATCTAAGTGCGCCGCTCTGCCTTCAGTTTGAGGAAACCAGAGCATGCCCACGCCTGTGGCCACCGCTATTAAGACAATGACTAATCGTAAAAATAAGGTAGAACTTCGAGTCATACTTGGCTCCTCATTTTAGGTTGATGTGGAGTAGTATAACCAATCATTTATCGTTTGTCAATAAATAATTATCGTAATACAAAGTAAATCCGAACCAAGCACCAATTTTCCCACTGGTGACCAAATCGCAATATGTATGCTATAAGTATCTAACCTGCACGTATTAATTTTTCTAGAAAGGAGTCACTCATGACTCAAGAACGCAAGGGAACTAATGAAGGCCACACTGACGAATCTAGCCTCTCACCTGAAGAGATGGAAATATTGACTAGAGGATCTAGAGATGAAGAGTCCACTGATCAAGAAAAGCCTGTTGCTAAAGAAATAGGCCACATCGTGATCGATTTAGATACTCCACATTCTTTAAATGATGCCTTGGAACAAGCTGGATCGTGGGGAGAAATGACTGATGCTCACACGGTGATAATTGCCACTATTGAACTGAGTGGAGAACCAACTGGTGTCAGTTTCATTTTGAATGCGCGACACAGTAAATCAACAGAAAAAGTTAACCAGCAGTATGGATTAAAAGTCCTAGAGCTAATGCAACGGGTAAATAAGGATTTCTATGTGGTCACTCTTGAAGCTGACGAGATGGGCCTAGCTGACCCCAAGGTCTGGAAGGATGCCTTAAATTCCCCTGAAATCAAACAAGCAACGGCATTCTTGAATCAAATTGGGGCTTTTGCCGTTAACATTGTGCCTAATGCTGTTGACAGTATGGTGTCCAAAAAGATTAGTCAAGACAACAACGTCAGACTCATCCTGGTGAAAACTCCTGATGAAGCTCAAAAAATAATACGTAGCCATATACTTAGTAGATCTTCTTAAGATGTAACACCTAATAACTATCAAGGCCTGGGGCAGTGCCCCAGGCCTTTTGCGTTAGCTCACCTCAGCTAGGTGTGTATGATAGACACTTACTTGCTTACTGACCGACCCTTTCAGTAGCAGCTACTCTTCCATCCAGATGTAAGGTTGATTTATTTGCCACTGAGAGTGAAGATCTCAGTTCAATTGCTTCAAAATGGGTAATAATTTCAGTCAAAAACTTAAACAAAATATGGAGAGCCAGCAAACGACCGGGACATTCTCGCCCACTCTCCGGCGGAATTTTATCTTCCCCAGTTCTCTTTTCGACTTGTTGGCCAAACATAGGCAGATTAGCCAGGGCCCTCATTAATTGGGCTCCCCCCAGTTCTTGAGAGGGATAAAAAGCACTCAGTGGGGTATGATCATTGAGATACTGTTCTTCATTGCCTCGTCCCACTTTCCATAAGTTAAGTAATACCTCGGTGTCGGCTGGTAAGGTATATCCAGCAATCATGGTCTCTTGAGCGAGGTGTTTGCCTGTTTTAGAAGTAGGACTCCATTTTTGCAAGAGAGCATAAATGAATGAAAGTAGCTTTGGAAATTGAGTTGGTCTAAGTGTGTCAGGTGCCTGATGTGAGCGATATTCTTGATACAGCTCTTGGAGAATATCAGGATTAAGCGACAGCTCTACCAAAGCCGCTTTAAGAGCAGCGCTGGTATTATCAAAGCTGACTGCCATGGCGCTTAAAGCTGCATCAAGAACTAACTGCCTAACTTCAGCTAAGGCAGGTTGATGGGAGACTGCTTCCTCCCACTTTTCTGCATGAGTATCTGGCTGAATTGCCTTTAACTGTAAATATTCTTCTACAAAGCGATCAGTAATGTCTGGTTGATTGGGTGACTCAAGAGTGCGAAGGTGACTCAAAATACGCCGTTCTACAACCTTATCGACCAAACCATGAGCCTTATTTTTTCTGAAGTATAACCAAGCAGCAACTTTCATCACCCCTTCTGGGAGTAGCGCACCCAATGGCGCTTTGGCAAACACTTTGTCAACAAAGTTGATTAAGAACTTCTTTTCTTGGTCGGAAAACTCTCCCGCAAATATCAGCTCGAATGTCGACTTGCCAATAATGGTATTCATTTCAGCTAAGTTAAAATCACCCTGCTTGAGTTGAGTAATAATTTTTTCAATTTCATTAGGCAAAATTCCAACTAACGCATCTTGTAATTTGCTCAGCTCAGTCATGAACACTCGATTATATGTAGCTTTGTGCAAGTCATGTTGTTCGCCTAAGCTACTTGGTGGTCCTTCTCCAATAAATGGGGCAAAGAATCTAGTTTGGAAAATTGAGGGCAAAAAGATATCTGGGCGACTTAGCCCATTTAAGATATCTTCTTTAGTATTAATGACCACGAACAGCATGCCTAATAGATTCATTCCAAAAGCTGGGGGCAATTCTTTCGACTGGGAAGCTTCGGCCAGTAGTTTCTCGACTTCTCGAGGTCCGAGGGCTAAGTTGTTCATAATGGCTCCGGCCTTTCGAGCGCCTTTAATCACTGGTAAGGGTTGACCATCCTGATTGACGATGGTTGGGTGTGGCTCCCACTGAATTCCTGAGAGATCGTATTTTTCATATTTGGGGTGTAATCGAGTTTCGTGTTCGCGAAAGTGTGCCATAGTGAGCGTGAGCAGTGGTAATTACTACTGGCCGGAAAATAACATAGTTTGGGAATTGATTGCAAGTGCAATTCAGAAGAGTATGAGAATTGCTTGCCAATCAAAGCAGGGGCCCCTACTCTTACCTGGTGGGATCCCGATGTCTCCATCATCTAATTTTGGTATACTTGGCCTCATAAAAGTACACACATAAAGGAATACTATGCCTCAACCCCCTATCACCGTCGAAACAGTTATCAACGCCCCAGTGTCTAAAGTCTGGGAGTACTGGAATGGACCAGCGCACATTGAGAACTGGGCCTTTGCCACGGATGACTGGGAAGCGTACGGCGCCGAGAATGATGTCCGGGTGGGCGGAAAGTTTAAAACCACCATGGCCGCCAAAGATAAAAGCGCCAGCTTTGATTTCACTGGCATGTACACGGTCGTCAATGAGCAGGCTCTGATTGAATACGACATGTCAGATGGTCGGCATGTTAAAGTGGAGTTCACCCAGGTGCCAGAAGGAACAAAAGTAGTAGAAACTTTTGATCCGGAAAGCGAGAACTCTGTTGAAATGCAGAAAAGTGGGTGGCAAGCAATTTTAGATAACTTCAAA
>DASVCZ010000024.1:0-6701 GCA_036381335.1 Patescibacteria group bacterium
ATCTGGGCCATGACTGAACGCCTCTCTCGTCGCGCTTTTTTCAAGTCAGCCCCTCTGGTTTTGGGGCACTGTACTTGACGGTCAAAGCCGGAGATGACTATCTGAGAGCGCCTCTTACTCCTGACAACACTCCTGAGGATGACACTCAGTTTGAAGCTAATATTCGGTGGTTAAGAGATAGGTATCACCTGACGATTGAAAGAGGGTTAGGTATTTTTGACCGGTTTCATATATCTGGAGAGACCGCCACTGATACAGAACTAAAAATATGTGTCAGCATCATTGTGCGTGAAGTCCAAAAATATCCACCTGATTTTTTTATCAGAAATAACATTGCCAGCTTGGCGTTGCTGAAAAACGTAAGACGAGCAGGCAAAAACATCAATGGTGTATTTGATTCCAACACAGGAGTCATTGTGCTCGACTCGGCAGCGGTTTACGTCAAAAAAACTTTTGCGCATACTTTTCACCACGAGGTTTATCATGCCTGTGATTGGCATGACCATGGATATGAGCAAGATAACTTGCGATGGCCCGAAGTTCAAACGCTTGATTCTCCACCTCCTACCGCCCAAGAGGAAAGAGCTGACATAGCAGAGAAAATGATGATGGCTTCATCCCACGTGCGACTCCTCGAGATAATTAAACGTTTAAAAAACACTGAAGCTGGTCGGGTGCTTCAAGAAAAAGTTAACCTAATTAAGCAAGATTACTTTCGTTTTAGTCAGGGGTATATGGACACAGCGTATTGGGAGGAGTTGCTAGCATGACACCACTCTTCAATCTTCTTAATCGTAACTCAATCCGTACCCATTAAAATACCTGTTCCAGCTTTTTTCATCTAGTTCCAAACGCAATTCGTTAATCAGAACTAAATACGCCTCAAATAAATCTTCAAATGAATTAAAGTCTAAAGCCTCAACATATCTCTTTCTGGATTGTATTTCCCTTTCTCTCCATTGAGGATCTTCAGACAATGGCCTAAGTATAGTTGTACCATTCCCAGCTAAGAAATTAGCTAAAAAATGAGCAATCGTTTTTTCATCCGCCCGTTGATAATCAAATTTGCCTGAGTGGTGAATGAGTAAATGTGTACGAAATTGTTCGGCTGACATAAATGCCCTTAAATATTTTTTGCGGAGGTGACAGGATTCGAACCTGCGAAGCCGTGAGGCTCACGCTTTCCAAGCGTGTGCAATTGACCACTATGCGACACCTCCTAGATGTGGAGTAGGGTTAGATTATACTCGATTTTCTCCCAGAAGCGTAGCAACTAATCATAGCAGTGACTTTACATAAGTGAGACAATGCTCCCGAACCTATGAAAATTGCTATTGCTTTTGCTACCCTTTCAGGAAATACACTGGCAGTTGCCCAAGAGATTGAGTCTTACTTGGAAAGTAAAGGGATCTCAACCACCATCTATGACTTACTGGAAGCAAATGCCGATGACTTTAAGAAGTATGACCTGGTTTTCTTGGGTGGCTCTACGTATAGCGACGGTGATCTCAACCCGATTGCAGAGATGTTTTTTGGAGCTGCTGGTGCCCATCATCACACCTGTGATCACACTAAGTTTGCCCTCTTTGCGTTAGGCGACTCGTCATACCCGCAATTTGCTCAAAGTGGTCAAGTTATGTTTGAAAAGTTACAGCAGATGGATGCCTGTATTCTGTCACCGACACTGGAACTAGACGGCCCACCAACCGAAGAAATGATTTCAAAGGTCAAAAGTTGGGTTGATGATATGCTCGAGAAAAATAGTTCTGGTGCCAGGTACTCACACTAAGTAATGCGGAGCACCTGGGTCTGGAACCCGCGACACCCTGCCAACGGCGGTGGCGGAAGCGGTGGGATTCGAACCCACGAACCCGAAAAACGGGTCAGGGTTAGCAACCCTGTGCAATTGGCCACTATGCGACGCTTCCTGATTCATCCTTTCCGGGATGAGAACTTCAATTATATCAGGAGATTATCTTAAATTCTCTCTAAAATTAGTCCCTGAGCCAGTTGACTTTATTAGAGAGCTTTTTATCTTTTTTAAGATATAATACAGACTTAACTATGATTAAAATTCACGCTCTTCTCATTTTTTTCTTTTCCTTCTTTATGACCGTCGCATTCTCGGTCCACGCTGGTGGTGGTCAATGGCATCCGGTTAACTTTCAACACGGTGAAGTCATTCATCAATCTTCATTCGAATTTATTGTGCAAATGAATGATTATCGTGATGGAAACTTTTATCCGATCGTTGGTAAGGATTTTGAATTTGTGGCTCATAAAGATTTAAATGGTGCGTACTGTACTACCACTCAACGAACTTCTGATAGCAATGGTCATGTCAAAGCTCGCTGTGGAACTGCCACGTATGGCCGCTTCGTCTTTGATGTTAAACCAGCCGACGGTTCACCCGGTCCTCAATTTGAGGTCTACTTGGGTTCAACTGGTGAAACCGTTCTCAGTCCTAAACTAAGCGTGAAACCCAGTTCAACAACCGCCATTAAACCCTCAGCTTCTCCCAAGAGTTCACCAACTATCATAGTCACTCCTTCTCCCAGTCCCGAGCCTTCGCCTGTAATTGAAGCTTCAGCTGAACCAAGTCCCACTCCCATCCCTGAACCAGTTGCTGAATCACCCAAAGGAGTTAAACGTTTCTTTAGCGCTGTAGGTAGTGTTTGGAGATCGTTTCTTTCTCTCTTTAGTCGGGATTAGTTTTCTTCCCTTGAAATCCTTCAAGGCAGTACTATACTAAAATCTCTTCTTGGATGAGTAAAATAGTAGGTAACGTAAGAGGAGCCTTTCATGAACATTTCCAAAATCAACGCCTACGAAGTCTTAGCCTCTGGTGGGTATCCGACGGTGGAAGCACGAGTGGAACTTGAGAATGGCTCAGTTGGTGTGGCCTCTGTTCCCTACGGGGCGTCCGCCGGTTCTCACGAAGCGACCGTTTTAACTGATGGAGATCAAAGCCGTTACCACGGCAAGGGCATGCTTGGCGTAGTGAAGACAATTGAGGAAACGATTGCTCCTACCTTGGTTGGGAAAGCTGCCGAGGATCAACGCGCTATTGACCACTCCATGATTGCCTTAGATGGCACACCTAATAAGGCCAAACTAGGGGGGAATGCGATTTTGGCAGTGTCGTTGGCGGTGGCGCGAGCGGCAGCGAGCGCTAAGAAGCAGGAGCTCTTCCAGCACATTGCGGAAACTTTTAACACTCAACCGGATTATTCTCAGCTACCCCGCCCGATGATGGTGGTGATTGAAGGTGGCAAGCACGCCGATAACACCACCGACTTTCAGGAATATTCTCTCAGTGGAATTGCTCACGAACCAAGTTCTGAAAGAATTCGCAAATGTTTAGAAAGCTATCATGCCTTAGCTAAAGTCCTTAAGGAGAATAATCTTTCAACCAATGTTGGTAACGAAGGCGCCTTTGCGCCTAATGGGATTGCTTCTAATGAAGCTCCTTTTGCGTTTATGTTAGAAGCAATCAAGAAAGCTGGCTACGAACCAGGCAAAGATATTGGGATTTCTCTTGATCCTGCAACTAGCGAACTCTATAAAGATGGCCAGTATCATTTGCCATTGGAAAATAAAATGTTGACTTCTACAGAAATGATTTCTTATTTCAAAAATTGGTTAGAAAAATATCCTATTGTCAGCATTGAAGATCCCTTAGCTGAAGACGACTGGGATAATTGGGTTAAGTTGCATCAAATCTGCAAACAGTTTGACGTCCAGTTAATAGGTGATGACTTAACAGTCACCAACACCATTCGTTTACAAAAAGCTATCGACCTGAACGCTATTTCTGCCATTTTAATTAAACTTAATCAGATCGGTTCCTTAACCGAAACGGTTGACACCTGTTTGCTCGCAAAGCAACACGGCATGATGAGTGTGCCTTCACATCGGGGTGGGGGTGAAACGAATGATACGGCTATGGTGGACTTAGCGGTGGCGGTTAACGGTGCGTATATTAAGGTTGGCCCTACCCGCGGAGAACGGATCAGTAAGTATAACCGATTGATGGAAATTGAACGCCATCTGCTACAATAATCGTATGGTAGCTAGTAAAACTTCTTCTTCCGATCACCACAAAAAAAATTCTCACTGGAGTATTAGCGACTTTTACAACCAGTCTTGGGATTTAACCTGGCAAAATAAAAAGCTGTGGATTTTGGGCTTAGCTGTCAGTTTGTTTGCCTCAGGTGGCGGTGGGGGTGGTAACTCTTCTTTCGACGCCAGTGATTTCCAACAGTTTCAAGAAAATCAGCAACAAGAACAACAGTTACCTGAATCTCCTTACTCAGATTTTGAAGTGGTCGAAGAGGCGGGTGCACATAATGGTGAGATTCACGGCGTAGATGTGGAAGCTCAGGAAGATATTAGAGGACCTGTAGGCGTTGGCTTACATGCTATGGAATTTGGTCAGAAGCGCGAAGAGATGTTAACCCCTTTTGTCAACGGTTTAAAAAACGTCCCACTGCACGTCTGGGCTATTATCGGCCTCGAATTCCTGATGGTAGTGGTGGGTCTGATCGTTTTTGGTCTCTTCTTAGGTACTTGGTCCCAAGGAGCTTTAATCCAGGGCATTGCACAAGCCGCAGTGGATAAAAAAATTGAGCTAGCGGCAATTAGCTCTTATGCAGTCACCAAAGTTACATCCCTGATTTGGATTTCCCTTATCCCCCTTTTAAAGTTTATTGTATTGGCCTTGCTGATTGGGGCTGGTGGGGCAATTGCCTTAGCATTTGTAAATGCTCTAGCTGATGGTCTAGGTTTTATCAGTGTCATAGCCGGGATAGTGGCGGTGTGTTGGTTTTTCTACAAGTTGATTCGATTGGCTTTCGCCATTAACTACGCCTTCTATTACTGTGTGGAAGAAAATCTGAGTGGTCAAGAAGCGTATGACCAAGCCTATGCGCTGGTTGATGGTAATATCTGGAAAAGCATTCGCTTAGCCTTAGCCAACGCCATTGTCACGGGCATTGTTGTTTTTGCCGTTTTCTTACCAGTTTTAGGAGTTGGGTTTGGTACTGTTATGCGGGATTTGATGAATGATTCTTTCACTCCCATGACCTTTGTGCCTGTGGGCATTACTTTTCTTTTAACCATCCCTGCCATGACGTTGATCCAAGGAATTTTAAAAGTCTTTACATACAGCACTTGGCATTATGCGTTTAGAGCTTTAAAAAAATAAAACTATGTTTAATCTAAAACTTCACCACTCCGACAAATACGCCAACGTCATCATTCGTGTGATTGCCTGGAAAATTGACATGTTGGTTTTAAATTTACCTTTCCTATTTGTGATCTATGTCATGTTGTCTCAACCTAACATTACTGACGGCGTCACCAATTTCTTTTACTTAGTGGCGTATGTAATGTTGCCCTTGTTATTCGTCCAATTCTTGTACCATTTTTACTGCATTTCCACTTGGGGTAAAACTTTAGGTAAAGCCATTGTTGGCCTTGAAGTTGCCGACGATAAGGGCAAGCTGTTGACGAGAACTCAAGCCTTTATGCGCGAAAACGTAACCAAGGGAGTCAGCGCTGTCTTATTAGGTGTTGGGTTTTGGGCTGTGGCGTTTAATAGAAATCACCAAGCCTGGCACGATGAGTTTGTAGGGAGCTACGTCTATAAAAAAGAAAATCGGTGGCTTTTAGGTTTGCTGGCAGTTTTCGGTTTAATAGCCGTGTATGCTGTCGTCAGTGTCTGGCTCTTCCAAATGGCTGTAACCTCACCGCTGGTAGGTGAAATTAAAACGTACTTACCATTTTAGATTAGGGCCTACTTTGTTTTTGGTTGTGTTTGTCTAGCCTTCACTTTTTCCAAGGAATACATTAAACGTTCGTGCAGGTTGATGTTCTTGATCCGGGCAAAGCGGAGAATTGTCAATAAAATATCGCCCAACTCTTGTTCGTAACTCTCATCTTGTTGAGCAGCTAAATTGGTTTTTTTACGTCCGTGCTCTGCCAGGTAGGCCCGAGCCATTTCACCTAGTTCTTCTAGGAGTCCCAAAATCATAATCGAACCAAATTCTTTAGAATAGCGCTTGCCTTTATCTATTTCATCGAGAACGCGAAAGTATTGGCTAAAGGGAGTCTGGTGATACGGTTGTTTTTTCTTACTCATATCCATTATTGTATACCATGCGCCTAATTTTTGGGTAATGTACGGGTTATCTCTTTACAGGAACCTCAATCCAGTATATTCTAGAGGTGGAGTTACTGCTATGCTAAGGAACACATTGAAAAACTCCCATCACCCTACTTTCGCATCTCTTTGGTCAAAAAGAACTGGTTTTTCCTCCTCAGATAACAATGGCTATCATCGTCGTCGAAACCACCCTTTTTGCCACAAATATATAACAAAATTAGCGGTAATAGGAATTTCTCAATGAGTTCTCAGATTCAAGAGGTCAAGCAAGCATCGGATATCATTCAAGTCATTGGTGAGCGAGTGGAGTTAAAACGGTCGGGAAGTAACTTTCGCGGTTTGTGTCCTTTTCATAGTGAAAAAAGTCCTTCATTTTTTGTGAGTGAAGTCTTGCAACGTTATAAGTGTTTTGGCTGTGGTGAAAGTGGCGACGCCTTTACCTTTTTGGAAAAGTATGAAGGCATGACTTTCTCGGAAGCCTTGCGCACCTTAGCTGATCAAGCGGGTATTACTCTCAAGGAAGTCCACCGGACCC
>DASVCZ010000025.1:0-23809 GCA_036381335.1 Patescibacteria group bacterium
GAAAATGGGATTGTCCATCTTGGGGAATTGCCTCAGGGCGACGACCAAAGAGACCTTGCCCCAAGTTATAAAAATTGGGAAAAGTCTTGATGCTAGTACCTTTTCCTAGTTCTGTGGCATCTGAAGCACTCATGCCACGTATTATAGGCCGACTTAAAGGCTTGGCAAGCATTAAAATACATATTAGTGATACACATGAGCGCCGCTTTTAGAGATCATTTTTCAGGTCTACAATAACTGCATGATACCTCGCTATGATGCTGAGTTGGAGCAGCCAAACACTTCCGAGAAACCAATTGCACCTCAAGAAAACCCTGAGTATACTACGGCTGAGATTTTTACTACCCTGATTGCTAGAGGTGAACTTTATGATGCAGCTATTCGTTCTTCCCACGTACCCTTGCGCGGACGATTAGAAGAAATGGTGGCCCAAAAAACTGGGTTGGAACCTCAGACAGAGTTAATGAATGAAGCTATTATTGAAGGATATTATGACTTTTTGGATAAAACGGGCATTACAAACCGAGAAAAAAAACACCGTCTTCCTGGTAGTGGCCTTATTCATAACGTGACTACACTGCTGGCTGGTAAACGGACAGAAGTTGCTCAAGACACTCTTGACCTTTACCATCAGTTACTTAAAAGTATCCAAGAAAAAGCAGAAAAGCTCCAAGAAGCTCAACGCACTCAGGCTGAAAAGCAAATATTCACCTCAGAACATATATTCACACCGGAGTTTCGCCAGCAGTTGGAAAAAGTCTGGGCTAAAGCAGAAGAGAGCTTTCAAGAAGTCTCAATTGCCCAGGAGTTTAAGCTTACTCAAGAACCACACGCCGAGTATGATGACCTTTTTGATACTCCTAATGCCACCGCTGAAAGAGGACTCCTAAGAGGAGTAGATGCTGAGGAATTTTGGATCACATACCAAGAGTATGCCGAGCATCCTCAGCGTCCTCATTTTTGGATATGTATTGAAGTCATCCCCACCTTAGAAATAGAAAACACTTCCGATCTGGCTTTTGCCCGCCCACAAATGCCTGGGGTGAGTGAGTTGGGAGAACGAGGGCACTCAGAAGTCGTGCCGATGGTGTGGAAATTTGATGCCAGCAATCCCAAGATGCACTTTATCAACGGTGAGAGTAATCGCATCGCCTGGCAGCCTGGTCGACACCGGCTAGAATCGATGGCAGTCTTTAGTCCATATGACACTTACACCACCAACATGGCACTACCGTGTGTTTTTGGTCAGAGTGAGTCTGGAGAATTGATCGTATCTGTTCCTAAAAAAGAGTACCGAAATGGCGAACAAGTCTATCTCTCGTTTTTAGTTACCGATGCCAAGTTCTTTATCGGAAACCAAAGTGACCACCGAGAACAACCCGAGGCTTCTTCTCCGACAATCTAATCAAGCCTGATAAAAGACTTTAAGTAATAGCAACAAAGCGAGCAAATGACTCTTTGCTTTTTTTACCTTCAAAGTGGGCGAGCAAACGTGTGGTTTTAGGTTGCAATTCCTTTGGAATATACGTTTCGCTAGCTTTTTTGATTAGGCCTTTCATTACTTCTGCCTCATAAGTGTCACCGTAGCCTACGGTATCATTGCCAGTTTTTTCTGCAATTTGCTCTGGCACACCCTTGTCATCATTGTAGTGAGCACAAGCACCACAGCGGCAGTCGTGGCCACATGCATATACTTTCGCTACTTCTGCGTTTTGGTTGACGTAGGTATACATGGTTAAGAGCGCTTCACCTCGAGGTGCGAATAATTTCTGACCATCTCGTACTACCTCGTTGGTTTGAACCACGCCCCCGCCAATCGAGAAGAAGACAATTTGAGCGTCTGCTAATCCCTCCTCTGCCATCATTTCTTCAATCTGGTGGTAACTTCGATACGAACCTCTCTTATCCATACACGCGTTATATATGACGACAGGCTTCTCCTTTAACTTTTGTAAAAACTCAGCTTCACTCAGTTGGCCATATCCAGCAACAGTGTATTCACCCTCTTCCCGAGGTCCATCAAAAAACGTGACCAGAGGATCGTTGGGATGTCGTACAATAACATAATCACCTTTAAACTGATCGCTGGCTTCCTTAAAGGATTGCCAACTCACTTCACCTTTCTCTCTTTCTGCTTGCCATCGGGTCGCCATTTCTTGTACTTCATTACTTTCTACGGTATCACTTTGCATTTCTACTCCTCTCCAATTAATGATATCGCCCGGTCCTTGGTTATCGTCGTCATAGGCGGGGACATTGTATGTACTTTCTTGTGAACTGACCATTTTACTCCTTTACTCTACTTAAGAACCTCATTATTTTACGCCTGGCCCCTGGACTGATCAAGCCCAAAACAAAGGAACCTTGAGCGAAGAAAAATACACATCAAATATGCAATTGCTACTTGCGTACTCGGTGAAAAGGAGTAAACTTATTCCTTATGCCAAATCTCTACGAAATTTGTTCTGAAAAAAATATTTTTGACCCTAATAAACCTACTAACCCTGGGGAGTATGGACGATGCGTAGCAGTTACAGGCTGGGAACATTTTGAACCTCTGTTAAAGCGAGAGATTACACGTCGCCAATCCGATGATTTTTCTATTAGAATTATGTCAGACAATAGATCAGTCGTCTTATCTGCTAAAGATTTCTTACAAGTAGTTCAACCTCTTACTCCTGTAGATGTGGAAGTGTTTACAGCCAACCTTTTTAAAAAAGATTAACCGTATTTATCTTTAAAGCTGCGATTAACTCGCGTAGCCCAATTTTTTGAGGATTTTGAGGTTTTCGTTGGCTTTCTCTTCACCCAACTCACCTTCGAGTTCATATTCGAAGATTAAGTCGTCGTTTTTGGCAATTTTTTTATAGAAGTTGACTTGCAGGTCCAATACTTCTTGAGCCAGTTTTTCGTCTACTTCACTCAACCACTCGGCTGAAATCAGGTACTGACCTAAGTGGTAGGTCTGCTCTCCCCCACCTAGAGTAAATTTAATCTTGTTCGCAATGTGAATTCCATGAGGCCGGACCATGTGGCCTTTAATGCCGTGGTCGAGCTCGTGAGGGTCGGCAAAGGGTAAACTACCGGCATAGAGAAGCTTTTCTTTGTCTGCCAGCGCTTGGATGTGCTGTTGAGCGCTGGCGTTGGTTTGTTCCCAAGTAGAGAGACCCAATTGTTCTTTAATCCAGTCGTTCTCTTCACTGGCAGCAATCCGGAGATCTTTACCCAGAAGTTTTTTCCAGGTCTTAACAATTTGGGAGAAACCATCGACTTTAAAACCAGCCCCGACAATGGCTAAACGCGTTCCTTCGTTGATCTGAATACCTTCGTCACCACAAGCAATTACGTATGTCATAACAGCTCATATTATACCACAAATCAATCTTTTTTGGGAGTCCTATCGAGCAATTCTGCTTACTCTTCGCCGGTCATGGCTTGAATGGTTTGGAGGTAGGCGTGCATCTCTTTTTCCACCTTTTCCCAGTCGCCATTGGCTTCTCGGATAGCATTAAAAAGCAGCTCCATATCAATCAATAGTTGGTCATCGGTCACGATCATGCGTTGTTTTGCCATAGGCACCTCGCTTTTTTCTTAATTCCTAATTCTTAATTCTCACTCTACTTGTATCCAACCGGTAACTCGGTGCTGACCACACTCAAACTCATCCGGCGTTGGGTGGGCTCGACACTCTCTACTGTCACCGTTACCTCTTCCCCTTTGTCGTAGGTTTGGCCGGTCAGTTTACTGGCATGGATCAAGCCATCGACTCCCGCTTCAACATTCACAAAGACACCAAAGGGCTCAGTGCGGGTAACTTTACCAGTGAACGTAGTTCCTACTGGATATTTTTCATCGATGCCAAACCAAGGATCATTGCTAAGCTGTTTGAGTGATAAGTTGAGTTTGCCACTTTCTTCATCGATGCCCAGGACTTTGACTTTAATCCGGTCGCCCACTTTGTGGTAGTCGCGAGGATCATTGACTTTTTCCCAAGAGATCTCCGAAATATGGATCAAACCTTCGACATGACCTATTGCACCTTCAGCACCTTTGACTGGCACTTCCACGGTCACAAATAAGCCAAATGGCATGGCACCAGACACCATACCTTCGTAGGTAGCGTTGGGCTCGACACTATGCAGCGCTTCGTCGCGTTGTGCCAATTCCTTGGCTTCTGAGACGTGGCGTTCTGAGAAAATTAACCGATTCTTTTCTTGATCAACTTCAATTGGCCGAATCTTGACGGTTTGGCCTTTGAGCGTCTTGATTTTACCCATGAATTGTTTGCCAAATTGGCTGGAAGGCACAAAGCCTCGCATGCCTTCGACCACTACGATTAAGCCGCCTTTATTGACTTCAATGCCTTGAGCTTCGAAAATAGTTTCGTCTTCCATGGCTTTCTTGAAGAAGTCCCACTTGGCGTCTTGAGCCGCTTGCTTAACGGAGAGCATGACTTGGCCCCGATCGTTCTCGGCTGAAATAACTACCGCTTCAATCGTATCGCCTTCTTTGAGATCATCAATAAAATCACCAGCCAAAGCGTATTCTTTGTCGGAAACAACGCCTTCAGTTTTGGCGCCAATATCGACGACTAAGGTTTTTTTGCCTTTGTGAGTAATGGTTCCAGTAACGGTCTGGCCTTTTTGAGGGACGACAATGGGGGTACTGACTTGAGCTAACAGCTCTTCCATAGTCTGGGGTTTTTTAGAAGCTGCTGTAGTTTTTGCTTCTGAGGATTTTTCAGCTTTCTTTGATTCTGCCTGCTCCGCCGTAGCGGTGACTTTTTTAGCTTTTTTGGTTTCATCTACCATACGAGTGGGTTCTCCTTTCACTGAGATAGGAGGAATTGTATCATACTTGAGGGAAATGTCAGGAGGGAGAGTGAATACCACCGATCAACGTTCTAGCGCCGCTTTTATCCTAGCATAATCTATGTCTACTTCAATCAAGCGCTGTCCCTGGCCGCGGTTATACTCCTCCTCTAAACGTTCTTCAGCCTGAAAAGCTTTTTGTTCGTGAGGTCGTTTACTATAAGGAATAAAAAAGTTGGTCACCATCCTAGAAAGTAAAAAACTACTACCTGCGCCAAACTGGGAAAGGTAGAAGGCCATCGATAATAACTGGGTGTTCACTGCTTCTCCGGCGGCTATACTTAACCCGCTAGCGATCACACCCGACAGCCCGAACCATTTAATCAACCCCTCCCGAGAAATGTAAGGTTGTTGGAGAGCGTGTTCAACTTCATGACCCAACACGGTTAAGGTGCTCAATTCTATATCCTCTTCAATTAACGAACCAAAGCTAATATGACCAAAAAGTGACTCCACAACTAATCGATCAATATAGATGATTATACTCCGCCTCGAGGTATAGTATCGTGCCAATGGCAACCTTTTATCCATCATGCGTCTGACTTTTAAGATGTCGCTAAAGGTAGTGATCTTTTCTCCCTTAACAATCACCTTTTTTAGCTTGGGAACACGACCTTGACTGAGTACTTCTAACAGAGCTTCCCAATCGATAGTGGTAATGGTGGCGAGTGGCCTATCTTCAACCTTTACCTCAATCCGAGGAATACGAAGTTTTTCTTTATACATAGCGCCGAGAATTATATCAAACCTGGATAGTTGGCTTGAAAATGTATGAAAAAGTATGATAGGCTGAGAAGGTACTACCTACTTTGATACTCGTTCTATGAAACTCCGCATTCCCTCCCCCGCTGATGTCAAGAATAAAACCGTCCTCCTGCGCACTGATTACAACGTGCCTTTAACTAAAAAAGATGGGCAAGTAGTGGTAGCTGACGACAACCGGATTCAAGCTTCTCTAGAGACGATTCGCTTCCTGATGACACACAACGCCAATATAATTATTATGTCGCATCTCGGTCGACCAGAGGGAAAAGTAAATATCGAATACAGTCTAAGGCCGGTGGCGGAGCGGTTGAGTGAACTCTTGAATCTGGAAGTGCCGATAATTAACCTGGGAGAGCCAGTACCCGACGCGCCCGTCAGTCTCCTAGAAAACCTTCGCTTTGATGCTGGTGAAGAAAGTAATGAGGCTTCATTTGCTAAAAAACTGAGTCAGTTGGGGGATGTCTATATTAATGATGCCTTTTCAGCTGCTCATCGAGCTCACGCCTCGATTGTGGGAATTACCAAGCACCTGCCCTCATTCGCTGGTCTGGCTTTTGCCAAAGAAGTAGAAATGTTAAGCGAATTGATTACCAAACCAAAACGGCCATTTGTAATGGTAATTGGTGGCAAAAAAATTTCGGATAAAGTAGGTGCTGTTCAGAATTTAGCCAAGATTGCCGACGCCGTGTTGATTGGGGGTGGCACAGCCAACAACTTTTTAAAAGCAGAAGGCATTGATGTCCAAAAGTCGTATCTGGAAGACAGTAGTCCTGATGCTCAGAAGCGGAAAGTAAATTACGTCGACTTAGCTGAAGAAATGATTGAAGAAAATCGCGGCGACAAACTCTTGCTGGATGGGTACATTCCCCTGCCGAAGATTTTAATGCCTATTGATGTAATAGCCGCGCCCGCGCCAGATTCCCCAAAGACGGAAGAAATTGAACTAGTCAACGGCAACCACGAGCAAGCTCAACAGAAAAACCTGATGTATCTTGATATCGGGCCGCGGACAGTCAGACTTTACAAGGAAGTCCTGCAAGAAGCGGCCACCATTTTTTGGAATGGACCGATGGGGGTATTTGAAGAAGAAGCGTTTGCTGAAGGGACTGTCGAGATCGCGCGAGCGATCGCTAAAAGCGGCGCCCACACCGTCCTGGGTGGTGGCGACACCATTGCCGCTGTGCAACAGTTTGGCCTAGAAGGCCGCTACGATTATATTTCGGCAGCTGGGGGCGCCGCCCTCGAATTCTTAGGTGGCAAAGAACTACCGGGGGTAAAACCACTGCTTGTTAACTACTAGTGACCAATAGCTAGCAACAAACTACTGTCAGCTACAAACCAACCATGAAAACCCGTCTTACTATTACCCTCTCCGACTCCACCCTGGCTAAAGTTGATCAACTCATCGACAAAAAGAAAATCCGTAACCGCTCTCACGCCATCGAGCATCTGCTCGAGAAAACGTTAGAACCAACTGTCTCCACCGCCGTCATCTTAGCCGGTGGGCCTATCCATGACACCTTCCGTCCATTGACGCTTCTTGATAATCGTCCCCTAATTCTCTACATTTTGGATCACCTCCAACGTTTCGGGGTCACCAATATTGTCATCGCCACTAATGCTCAAGGCAGTGAATTGGAATCTATTTTGGAAACCCACCACAGCCATGCCACCTTGGTCTATGAACCGGAGCCTCTGGGCACAGCAGGAGCTTTAAAGCACATTGAAAAATACCTCGAAGGTGATCGGTTTTTTGTCATCCCTGGCGACGTGCTGACAGACATTAATCTCCATGACTTAACGGAATTTCATACCGCTCATAATACGGTGGCTACGATGGCGGTTAAACCTCGGATTAGCAAGGCTACGTATGACAACGTTTTCATCCAAGGCAACGTCATCGTCGACTTCCAAAAAAGCACTCCCGACCAGACCGTCAGTATCGTCAACACTGGCGTCTACCTCTTTGAGAAGAAAATTCTTGATCTGATTCCCGACGGCCCCTCGATGCTGGAACGAGACATCTTCCCGACGCTCTCCAAAACTCATCGGCTAATGGCGTTTCCTTTCCAAGGCATCTGGTTCGACATTACCAGCGATACTAATTATCAAGAAGCCTTAACAAAAATTAATAACCGAAGCGCGAAGTGATTAAAAATGATAAAGTGGTAGATACAGAACTTTGAAAGGACACTATGGACTACGCACAGATTCAACACCTCCTCGGCGACAAAGCCGAATCATTACTTGGCTTCTCTACGCCCAAAATCAGTAAAGATCGGTTGCAACTGCCGGGAGCAGATTTTGTGGATCGAGTGTTTAGTACCTCAGACCGCTCGGATAAAGTCAAAGCCAACTTAAAGAAACTTTTTAACCACGGTCGTCTCAGCGGGACAGGCTACCTATCGATCTTGCCCGTTGACCAAGGCATCGAACACACCGCTGGTATTTCGTTTGCCCCCAACCAAGATTATTTTGATCCGGAAAATATTGTCAAACTAGCCATTGAAGGTGGCTGCAACGCGGTGGCTTCTACGTATGGAGTCCTGGCTATGATGTCTGCCAAGTATGCCGATCAAATTCCTTTTATCGTTAAAATCAACCACAACGAACTGCTAACGTACCCCAATAAACACGACCAAATTTTCTTTAGCAATGTCGTCCAAGCGTATGAAATGGGAGCGGTGGCAGTGGGAGCCACCATTTACTTTGGCTCTCAAGAATCTAACCGCCAAATTCAAGAAGTCAGTCGAGCCTTTGCTCAGGCTCATGAACTGGGCTTAGCCACCATTCTCTGGTGTTACACCCGTAATAAAGGGTTTACTAAGGACGGCGTTAATTACGAAACGGCTGCAGACTTGACTGGCCAAGCCATTCACCTAGGCGCCACCATTGGGGCTGACATTGTCAAACAAAAGTTGCCAGAAACTGTGGATGGCTTCCGCCAGATTGGCTTTTCCAAGTATAATGACCAGATGTATGACACCTTGTTGAGTGATCACCCCATCGATATGACTCGTTACCAGGTAGCAAATGCCTACATGGGCCGAGTGGGACTAATCAACTCTGGTGGCGCCTCTGGCGGAGAAAGTGACGTCGCCGAAGCCGTCGCCACCGCCGTCATTAACAAACGAGCCGGCGGTATGGGTCTCATCTCTGGCCGTAAAGCCTTTATGAAGCCATTGGCTCAAGGAGTGGAGATTCTGAATGCGATTCAAGATGTGTACTTGGCTAAAGAAGTGACCGTTGCCTAACACCAGATGTCTTCATTGACCAATCTCACTCGCCACTTATTGGAACTAGAAGAGTTCTCTCCCAAGTCTCACCAATTAGCGGACGTCATTAATCAGCTGGTGCTGGCTAGTAAGTTGCTTTCTCGTGATATCAATCGAGCGGGTTTAACCTCTATTCTCGGCTCCGCCGGTTCGATCAACTCCAGCCACCAAGAACAAAAAAAGCTGGACGTGATTGCCAACGATATTTTTTTGGACTTAATGAAACAGTCACCATATGTCTGTGCTGTCGGCACGGAGGAAGCTGAAGAGCTGATTGTCTTTGACGATGCTCACCATCAGCAAGCTGAGTACATCGTCTACATGGATCCTGTTGATGGTTCCTCAAATATCGACGTCAATGTCAGCATTGGCACCAACTTTGTCATCTTCAAACGACGGTCGGCACCCACTCAATCACTGACACCTGAAGACTACCTTCAACCAGGCAAACAGGCGGTCGCCGCTGGCTACATTGTCTACGGTTCCAGCACAATCCTCGTCTACTCCACCGGCAAAGGCGTCAACGGCTTCACCCTCGATCAATCATTGGGCGAGTACATCCTGTCTCATCCCCACATTAAATACCCCGACACCGCCAGCATCTACAGTGTCAACGAGAGCTACTCACCGTTGTGGCCGGAGCCTTTTAAAAAATTAATAGAGTCCTATAAAGCCAACGGCCAAAACTTTACCGCTCGTTATATCGGCTCCCTGGTGGCCGACTTTCATCGCAACCTGCTTAAAGGCGGCATCTATCTCTACCCGGCTGATACCAAAAACCCCCAGGGGAAACTGAGGTTGCTCTATGAGGGCATTCCCTTTGCCTACTTGGCTGAACAGGCTGGAGGCGCAGCCACTGATGGAAAACAAGCTATTTTAGAAATAATTCCCACTGAAATTCATCAGAAGACACCACTGTTTGTAGGGAATAAAAATCTAGTAAGCCAAATAGCTTAAGTTACTCCTGAGGTGGAGTTTGCTTCTTCCGCTGATTCATTTCCATGAGAAATAGATGAGCATTGCCAATTACCTCAAATGCATTCTCTACTCCCACAAAGAATCTTTCAGTGTCTAGCTCTCGAGCTTTTTGCTCTTTATTGTGAACAGCAAACAATTGGCGGAAAGTTTCAAAGCCAAATATTCCAAAAGGCACTGGGGTAATCATCGCTCCACACGCGCTAATCAACGTTAACACAGCAGCCACTGTCGCTCGTTGTTCGTGAGTCAACTGTTGATCCTTAAGATCAGTAATTTCCTGCGTGTATTGTTCAAGGCTTTTTCGTTCCAGTTCCATTTCTATTCCCATATACCTCCTTAACAAGCTGTTACTGGTTTTTAGTCTAACACACAAAAGGAAACAAGGAGGAGATGAAAGAAGCTGAAAGTTTCAAGAAATAAGAGCTCGTAATTTTTTGTCATCAGTAATCAATTCTGCAGAAAAGTCTTGAGCCAAGGCTAGATACATAGCATCATATACCGATAAATTATAATCCGTACTTAGGTGCAAAGCTTTAGAAAGTTCAACGTCAATGTATTCAAGGTGAAGTTGCAAAAAGAAATCTAGGAGTTCATCGGCTCCATACCATAGTAATCTTTGACTTTTTACTGCTGAAGAAAGTCCGTTGGCAAGTTCAAGTTTAAGCAAAGGTGGTGCCAAAACAGTTAATTGTTTATTATAAAATTCTTCAAAAACTTGTTCTTCTTTTTTAGAAGTATCTTCATCAGGTAGTATATGTGCTAACCAAACTGAAGCATCAATAATTACTTTTTTCATCACTTTCTTCCTTCTTTTACCCAATTTTGAATTTCTTCTCTCGTAACTTTCCCCTTAAAAGTTTTCTTAGCAATTTCCTTCATTTTTAACATAATCTCCTTGTTTGAAAGAGGTTTTTGAGAAGGTAAATTGTATTCTTTATGGATCGCCCAACGAATGAGAGTAAAGAGATCTGTGTTTTCTCTTTTAGCCAGTTCATATAAATACTCTGTGTCTTCATTTCGTAGTAAGTGAGATGCATCTAGCCGACCTTCTTTGACGAGCATACTCGTACTATGTTCCCAGGTATATCCATGCAGACCTTTGTCTCTCACCTGCAAGTACATCTTTTTCTGGTCTTGAAGTTGATACTGGTCATTACTCTTTGAAGCTTCAATTAGCATCTTGGCTGCGCGCCTGAGTAAATTCCCTACACTTACCCCTTCCCTCTTGGCCAGTTTAGCCAGGGCTTGCCATTCTTTTTCTTCAAAAAGGACATTGGTACGATGATTCAACATGTGTATAAAGTAACATCTTCAGATTCCAAAGTAAAGAGGGAAATTCTAGGGTCAGGACTCTATAATGATTCTAAGTTGGGTTTTTTTATCGGGGCTGGTTTTTAAAATTTGGCCGATTTTAATTTTCTCTCGCTGTAATTTGTCTACCAAAGCCTGCACTCCTGCTGTGAGAATGGCTTCACTTGGAAATACTTGCGGCTGTTCGTTTTCATCAATGATAACCGTTACCTGTGGGGTAGAAATGGTAATTTCTGTACTATGAGAAACTATTTCTGCCCCAATGCTGCCCTTATGAACAAAACGCACTCCAATTTCTGCTCCAGTGTCATCGAGTACTTGGAACGACAGCTCTTGAGCTTGGATAGCTTCGGTGACCTGATGGCGAGGAGGCTTTTCTGTCATATGCTTTTGGCCTTATTGAGAGAGTACGGCAGCTTTAGCAGATGCAAGTGCCTGCACTAACTGATCTTGGTATTCGGTCAATGATATCTCTTGCTGTTGTACTAAGTGTATCAAATCGATGGCAATTCCCCAACGGAAGATTGGATAGTGGTTTTCCTTAAGAAACCCGCCGAAGGCAATGCCTTGTTCAGCTATATGGCCCAAAAAAGCATGCGCATGAGTCTCAGAACGCAACCCATCGGGCGGTTCCATAGCAATAATATTGGGTAAATCATTTGATAAGATGCGAAAACCAGCTGTATGAAAGATCTGGGTGTAAAAGTCATTGATAGCAGCCACTGTCTCTGCATAGGAAGAGTGAGCAAGTATCTTTTCTGCTTCTCCTACGGCCACCATATTATCCATGGCGCGTAGTGAGGCCATCACATCCCACTGACGGTTGGATTCGGGCAACATAGCATAGGGAGAATAAACCACTTCTCGCGAGCGCAAGTTCTGAACCACCTGCTGCCGTTGAGCCGGAGACAATTTGGAGGTATTGTCTGTCACCTGTTGCCGCCCCATTTCTGACCAAATGATACATCCGGCATGTGGAGCGCCTCCGGGACCTTTAGACCCGGTATGAACCAGTCCTGAAACTCCAGGTTTTTCCAAATACGATAACACTTGAGCAAAGGGTACTCGGCCAACTAATTGCACAGCATCCAAAATGATTACTACGGGCTGCACTTGGGCATTTTTCTCTGCTGCATAAGCCAAAACTTGTTCCATCACACTCGGCTCTGACGTGTGCGATATGTCATACCGAACGCCAGTTTTAGAAGCCAGCGTTAAAGAAATAAAGCTGACACCTTGGTCAATTTGACGAGTATAGAACTCGACCAACTCCTGATCAGAAATCTCTTGATTGGTGTTTTCAATATCGAGGTCGGATCTCAAGGCCACCAGTCCTTTTTTGTCTTCTCCCAAAGGCAGTTCATAGACGCCACTGCCGTTTTCGGTGGTGGTGGCTGCCGATCCGGCGACTAACTCGGGCGGCAAACTACTACAGGTCAGATCATATGCTACCCGAATGGCATCTGCCCCTGAGCCGGCTACCGTCACCCGCTGCCGGTGAGAAAAATCTGCCCCCTGCTCTCGCAAAAATGCTCCATAGCTATTAAATACCTGCCAGAAATCTTTTCTTATTTCACCACGAATACGTTCAAAACTAGCATCATAGTCACTCTCGGCGGACTTGAGGATTGTCTCGCTCACTCGCTGCCGATAACTCTGCCAAAGCTTTGTTAAAAAGCGAGTGGTCCGGAAATTCCAGGAAGAGCTTTCTCCAGAAAAAACCGGTGAGAGTATATCCGCTGGTTGATGATTCTTATTTTTATACGGATCTATGGATTCACCTTCCCTCTGGGCAAAGCGCCAATCTGTAAAAGGGCCTTTTCTTTCTAACAGCCATCGCACCCACCCATGACGCTGTTCATAATAGGTTGGCAGGATATGAACCTCTGGGAAGCCTGCAATATTTAAATGTTCTATTGCTTGCTGACGAGCGTCTAGGGAAATTTCTGCAAGGTAGCGGGTAGTTTCGGAGCTATGCATGCTCTTGTAAGTATACGCCGAAAAAAGGGTACAAAAAAACCCTCTGTTCTGGCCTCGATCTATCGTCCCAATCAGTTGCCCGATAAGTATTGTCGACGCTGAGGCGTTTCAAGACTCTGTTCGGGATGGGAAGAGTTGGGTCCACCTCGCTCAAGAGACCAGAACACAGGGTTCGTTTGTTGGTATGTTAAGGTTTTACTCCTTAAATAAGTGAAGAGAGATATTTTGTTTCAGCAAATTTGGTCCACCAGCATGATTATCGATATCATACTGTAAATATGTTCAATTGACGCTTAGTACAGCTAGGCTAAATCTGTTGCCAGACTTGCACCCGCTGCCTATCAACCTGGTAGTCTCCCAGGGGTCTAATGGGGATATTTCATCTTGAGTAGGGCTTCACGCTTAGATGCTTTCAGCGTTTATCCACAAGAAATGTAGCTACCCTGCAGTGCCCTTGACAGGGACAACAGGAACACTAGGGATTTCCTCACCCCGGTCCTCTCGTACTAGGGGCAAATTCTCTCAAATATCCATCGCTGACACCGGATAGAGGCCGACCTGTCTCACGACGGTCTGAACCCAGCTCGCGTACCGCTTTAATAGGCGAACAGACTAACCCTTGGGACCTTCTTCAGCCCCAGGATGCGATGAGCCGACATCGAGGTAGCAAACCGCGCCGACGCTAGGGACGCTTAGGCGCGATGACTCTGTTATCCCCGGGGTAGCTTTTATCCGATAAGCCCGGCACCTTCCACAAAGTGCACGAGGATCACTATAACCTGCTTTCGCATCTGCTCGGCCTGTATGCCTCACAGTTAAGCACCCATATGCTATTGCACGTCCAGTCTGATTTCCATCCAGACTAAGGGTACCATTGCGCGCTTGCGTTACTCTTTAGCAAGCAACCTCCCCAGTCAAACTACCTACCAAACAGTGTTCCTTCTTACGTTGCAGTAAGATAAGGTTAGGTTTCCTAGATAAAACGAGTGGTATTACACTGATGTCCCGATACAAATATCGAGACTCCCACCTATGCTAGACAATTCCATCTAAAAAACCAGTGTCAAGGAGTAGTAAAGCTCCACGGGGTCTTTTTGTCCTGGTGTCAGTAGGCCGCATCTTCACGGCCATTTCAATTTCGCCGAGTAATAGTTCAAGACAGTTTGAGACTCGTTAAACCTTTCGTGCGGGTCACCAATTAAGCGACACAATTATGTTACTTCTCCGAGTAAATCGGAGTGGCTTGTTATTTCTAACAAACTCTGCATATCGCTATGCAGTTCAGACTATATCATCTCCCAATTAAATCGGGAGCCTGGCGTGTAGTCGTTGAGGATCTGATGCAGTTTTGCTATTCGTGTTTTCATTTTTGATAGCCTAGAAGGATATCTATTGATGAACAAAGATAAAGCTTTTAAAACTTCATTTTTAGCACCAATTTCAAAGTGATACAGACCAT
This sequence comes from Patescibacteria group bacterium, assembly GCA_036381335.1. Taxonomy (GTDB): domain Bacteria; phylum Patescibacteriota; class Microgenomatia; order UBA1400; family PJMF01; genus DASVCZ01. The sequence goes on from DASVCZ010000025.1 coordinate 14,640, forward strand.
CATTGCTTCTAAAATGGATATTACCCATATTAAAAAAAGAATGAAAAAGTTCAATTATTTTTTTATCTTTCATAGCAACTGCAAAAAAAGGTTGACCAGTTGAACCATTACTTTTGATTCCTACTGATCCCTCTGCATCTAAAACACCTGAAAGAAAATAACCTATACAATTTTTTTCATTCACAATTTGGTTGTATCTTTTGTACGGAATAGCATTTCGTTTTAATAACACTAAGTTAGCTCTTATAGCTTCTAGCTTCTGTTGATCGGCATTTGATCGTTGCCGAGTAGTTCTTTGTCTCAAAATAATTAAAGATTCATGTAACAGGGTTAGTTTGCTTGTAGTTAAATCTCCAACAATTGGAGGATACTTTTCAAAAAATTCTAAAATTAATTGAACTTTTCGCTTACCTCTAAATTTGAGGTTATACCCACCTTTAATAGGAGATAAAACACCTTGGTTATTCCCTATTACCTTGTTTACTTCAAATAACAAATCTTTATCGGCATTGCTAAAGGTAATATCAGGGTAATACCTGACACTTCCTTCTTTGCCAATAGGATTTGTTGCTTTGATTAAAGAACAAGAAAGCTCTCCACTACAAAAGCCTGTGTAATAAAACAACTGAGTCATTTCCTGCTGATTGTCTGCACTCATCACATTGTCAGTTAACTACGAATAAAAACCGAAGTCAACTAGTGTGAGATACTCAGATGTTCCAGCATATAGCCAGGTTTTCCTTTAAAGCAATTTCTCGTTTTAAAGGTCCCCTGTCGAGGAACTTCGCTACCATAGAACAGTTATAGTTACTGCTGCCGTTCACCGGGGCTTCGATTGAAGGCGGTATACACGCGATGGTCGAACTTCAACCACCAGGTATATACCACCCTCGCAATTAACCTTCCGGCACTGGGCAGGCCTCAGCCCGTATACTGCCTCTTACGAGTTTGCACGGACCTGTGTTTTTGGTAAACAGTCGATCTCAAATCTTTCGCTGCGTCCTGTACCAGTGACGGTACAGGAGGGGCATCTCTCGAAATTACGCCCAGATATTTTGCCGAATTCCTTGAACTACCTTCTCTCGCTCCCCTTGGTCTACTCGACCTGTCCACCTGTGTCGGTTATTGGTACGATTTGATATGTTTCTTCTTGCGAAGCTTTTCCAGGACAATGACATCGCGTGTCTCAGTTTCCACCGAAGTGGAAACTGGGCCATCACAGCTCAGATAAACGCTGCTACGGATTTGCCTATAGCAACTGCTTTACTGCTTAGATCTAGCATCACCGCTAGACACACGTTAGCCATCGCCGTCCCTCCCCAAGTCAAACGAAACATACCAAGGACCGGAATATTAACCGGTTATCCATCGGTTACCCCAGTTAACCTGGGCTCACCTTAGGGTCGCCTCACCCTTCGCTGACGAACATGACGAAGGAAACCTTGGACATTCGGGGTGGAAGATTCTCACTTCCATTTCGCTACTCATGCCGGCATTCTCACTTCTGATCGCTCCAACCAGTCCTTACGGCTGATCTTCACAGCACACAGAACGCTCCCCTACCACTCCTAAAATAAATTAGAAATCCTAAGCTTCGGTTGAATATTTAGCCTCCTTATATTTTCGACGCGCTTTTCCTAGGCTAGTGAGCTGTTACGCTTTCTTTAAAGGATGGCTGCTTCTGAGCCGACCTCCTAGGTGTTTTAGGAAAAACACTTCCTTTACCACTTAATATTCATTAGAGACCTTAGCTGTAGGTCTGGATTGTTACCCTCTCGCTGCTGGAGCTTAGCCCCCAGCTGCTGAGTGCCGTGTAGTGCTACGAGGTATTCGAAGTTTGACTAGATGCTCCGACCGAAGCCGGATACACCAAATCAGTGCTCTACCCCCTCGCAGATTCACACGACCCTATACCTAAATATATTTCGGGGAGAACCAGCTATCTCTGGGTTCGATAGGCATATTACCTCTAACCACAACTCATCCGAGCATCTTGCAGCATACAACGGTGCGGGCTTCCCTCCGATTTTACTCGAAGTTCACCCTGGTCATGGTTAGCTCACCCAGTTTCGGGTCTATACCAACATACTTAACGCTCTATTCAAGCTCGCTTTCACTACGCATCCGTCATTCAAAATGACTTATGCTTGCATGCTGATATAACTCGCCGGCTCATTCTTCAATAGGCACGAGATCATTCCGATAAATCGGAACTCTCTCTGCTTGTTAGCATATAGTTTCAGGATCTATTTCATGGGGTCTTCAACCCTTCTTTTCACCTTTCCCTCGCGGTACTCGTTCACTATTGGTCTTGTTTGGTATTTAGCCTTGGAGTGTGGTCACCCCAGATTCAGAAGGGAGTTTGCCGTCTCCCAACCTACTTAGGAACACTCTATCCCGATTTTTGATTTCGAATACGAGACTTTCACTCTCTATGGTTGATAATTCCATATCATTCTTCTATCAAAAATCGTGGAATGATGAGGTCCTGCAACCCTCCGATAAATCGGAGTTTAGGCTCTTCCCTTTTCGCTCGTCGCTTACTCAGGGAATCTCTTACGATTTCTTTTCCTCCGCTTACTAAGATATTTCAGTTCAGCGGCTTACCCCCCTGCACCATATGGTGCAGGGCCCTTGCCATCTCTGACAAGGAGGTTTCCCTATTCGGATACCGTCGGATCACAGCTTCGTGACAGCTCCCCGACGACTTTCGCGGTCTAGTACGTCCTTCTTCGGCCAAACAAGCCTAGGCATCCACTATATGCGTGAGTTCACATACTTACTAATATCGATAAAAATACTGGCGAAATCTACTGACTCTCTCTTCACTTGTTAAGGAGCAATCCCGATAAATAAAATTATTATATTTATCGGGACTAGTCGTTAGCGACTAGATAATGAATATCAGCGAGTACGAAACCGGCCGATATCCAGTATCTAATGGCTAACGTGGACCCTAAGGGGCTCGAACCCTCGACCTCTTCATTGCAAATGAAGCGCTCTAGCCAACTGAGCTAAGGGCCCGATCTTCTTAGGTCTTCTTTACTTGTCAAAATGTAAAAATTTTTTGAGGGATTGCGTACCAGGAGCGGTGCACAATGTCGAAACATGTTTCTGTTTTCCCGAACAGAGAAAGACTATTATAGATCGACTAATACCCGTTTGCAAGTAGTCAATCGCAAGTGGTCTAGAGTCAGGTTGGTTTGTCTTTCAGGAATGCCGTCACTCTACTGCGTCAGCCACAAATCGTCAAGCAAACATCAAAAGACATATGCTACTATTAAAAGATATGACTGAACCCAAAAACCCTTTTCTCGAGAGAGAAAACAAGCAAAAACAAGACCATCAAGCAAACTTAGCTCAAGAAAGGCCGAGGGGCTATCAACATTCTGCTACTAAAGTGGGAATGTCTTCCCTGGATCAAAGAACCAAAGGAATGAGTGGCGAAGAACTGAGAGAATTTTTATTAGGAAAAGATTAAAGCAATTTTTTACCTTTAATCCCGTTGTTTTCTTCGTATTCTCGAATCAGTTTGCGCGCTTCTTGCAATTTTTCTTTGAAGCCATAGTTAACACCTAATTTAAACTCAAAATAAGCCTTCCACACCAACGCTCGAAATTCATAGCTATTAGCATAATAGTATGTTGCGCTTGGATCATTAGGATCAGGAATTGGATAACTCCATATATCTCTTTTTTCCTGCTTTGTTTCGGCCAATAACCAATGGGCTGCTTCCTCTAGCCCTGCAAAGAAAGCTACATCGGATGAGAGCATTGACTGGTTTGCCCCACCTACAATCTTAAACCAAGCATAGGTTTCATCAATAAATTGTTCAACACGAGCTAAATTTAGGAAAATAGAATTATTTTCAATGCCTGAAACAGTCTCTCCCTCACGAATCGTAAAGCTCTTATGATAGGCAAAAGCTTTTCCCTCTTCCCAAGAATATCTAATTTTCCTTCGAATGTAATTTGGATCTTCGTGTTGATCGCTTATTCGCATCATTTGTTCTGCTGCTTGATTAACCCCAAATTCAAAATGAGCAATAATTTCAGCACATCTCTCAATTAGAAACTCCTTTGTTTCTTCACTAACTAAACTCGAATTATATAGTTGTGAATTTTGAAGAATTGTATTGAGTACTCTATTTGGATCTTTAATCTGCTTTATTAAAGCTTCTTTTCTTAAAACAACATAGCTGTCACGTTTTTCTTTAAAAAGTTTCTGGGTGTCTTTAACTTTGTTCTCATCGGTATGATCTATTTGAAAAGCAAATTCTTTTATGGGCGAGTTCATCAGGCTAGCTAATTGACCTTCGTCTCCTTGTTCAATCATTCTTAACTCCAATACTCCGGATACTGCTCCATGAATTTTTTGCGGGTTTCCCCTTTTAAGTGAGGAATGAATGGCCGGAAGGTATCCAGCCGATGGCGGTGATGCTTGATCGCATCCAGTAGCTTAGAAAGATAGTGCTGCAGATCTTCGGCAAAGGCAATGTTTTCAATGTAAAAATATTTTTTATTGATGCGTTCTCCCCCTTCGTCATCCGTTGCCACACCACTACTGGCAGCCGAGCTGCGGGCGGTGAACGTTTCTAGCCGGAACAGAGCCTGAATGAAGCCCTTGGTGTAAGCGCCCGTATCGACAATCATATCGAGAGGCAAAGCCAAGACGTGGCGATTAAACGGCGTGGTATAGATAAACTTAATCAAGCGCTTGGTGGTGATAAACGCAATGCTTTTTTGCCAGAGGGCGTGACTCCACCAGGAGCCAACTAAAATAAAAGCCAAAGCTAAAAACCAAAAGACAAAAATCAGGGTGGAGGCGGCTCCTGTGCCAATCATCGGGCTGACTGAATTGACAAGCAAGGTACCCACTATGGCTAACGCCAACGAAGCAGCCACCGTCATACCTATCCGCCACCACAACACCACTTTATTTTCGCGGGTGAGATATAGAATTCTTTCGTCGGATGCTTGACCAGGGAATTTATAAGTATAGGGAAATTCAAAGGTGGGACGGGTAAAAAGGTCAGCCATGCATTGATTATAGCTCAATTCCCATTTCTCTGAGCAGCTGTCTTTCTTGTTCAGATAAGCCCTCCAGCTCTGCTGGCAAGTCACTCTCTTCACCCTCCAGTATCACTTGCAGTTCTTCCAGGTCGATTGTTCTCTCTGCGTCACCCGGCATGACTTCTTGCATGACTTGGGAGACATCCTGGAAGGCTTCAGGAACATCGATGACTACCGGCTGATTATAATCCGTCCAGCGGACGTCAGCATTGACCATGACTTCGCCCAGAGATTGAGTGGTAAAACTCAACGGGGCTACTAGTCGGCGCAGATAATAAGAATTTCGATCAATAAACAAGGTAACAGTAAGAGGCTCTTGAATTTCTGTCATGTGTCCACCGTCATTCAGAATCTCGGAAACTCGAGTTGAATAGGTAGTTACGTCTTCTTCGTCAAAAGTGACATCGATCACGAAGACTGGAGTACCATCGAGGTCTTCTTTCCGAGCAGTAGAGACAGTAGCCGAGCGGAGTAGCTCTTCGGAAGCAGCGCGCAACTGTTGTCTTTCCTCATCATTTAATTCAGGTGTCACCGTTGATTGGCCAACTCTAATCCAAATGCCTTTCGCCCGCGCAGTATTGAAAAATGGCACCATTGGCAGTTCAGTAAACATGACGTACCCTGTTTGGCCATCCTGAACTATTTCCCCACTTACCGGCAGACTCAGATTTTGGCTCTGAATGGAGCCCTCGAACGTCATCTGTTGACGGAAAGTCGTGAGATCGTAAAGATCCTCTGCTTCTATCACTCCTTGGGTAGTCCAGGCACCGGTAAAAGGAGTTTGTGCCGTATCTGCAGTTACTTGGACGACACTCTCTGTCCGAGCGGTCTTCACATCTTGCATAGCACTCATGGTTTGATTGAGGACAGCTAAACCAGATTTTTCACCCGGCAACATCAGATAGACGCGTTGAACGAGGTTGGTGATACCGCCAGTGAACCGATCCCAGGCTGAAGGTTCCTGAGCCTGCACCGACTGAGCAGTGACCATTAATAAACAGAACGTAAGCACCAAAGAAGTCAAAAGTTTTTTCATAGGCGTAGTCGCATCTTACCGCAGTGCTTAGTAAAGACAAGAGGAATTTTGTAAGGGTTAAGTAAGCAAAATATAAAAAGCTGCTTTTAGTTAAGATACACAGCGAATACAAATCTCCTTTTCGTATTTCTTTTGGTAGCATCAGTTACTTATCAAAATGAAATACCAAGTTATTTTTTACCAGTCACCAAGAGGCAAATACCCTGTTCAAGAATTTTTAGAATCTTTAGACCGTTCAACTCAAGCAAAAGTAATTCACCTTGTAAGACTTTTAGAAAATTATGGTCCTTATTTAAAACCACCTTATATTAAAAAAATTGACACATACCTCTATGAATTAAGAACATCCGGAAAAATTGCTGTTCGAATATTTTATTCCAAAAAAAATAATGTCTTTGTCTTACTTCATGGATTTATTAAGAAAACTCAAAAAGCTCCTTCTAAAGAAATTAAAATTGCACTTGAAAGACTGAAAGAACTGCTATAGCATATATGCTATATGAAAAACAAAACTTTAACATTCTCTAGCTGGGCAAAAAAAGCCCTTAAAGATCCTGAACTTAAAAAGGAATATGATAAGTTAAAACCTGAAATGGCTGTGGTTAGAGCTATGATTGAGGCCAGAATCAAGAAAGGTTTAACTCAAAAAGAATTAGCAAAGAAAATTGGCACTACTCAGTCTGTCGTTTCCCGATTGGAATCTGGCAGAGGTAATCCGACCCTAGCTTTTCTTCACAAAATCGCTCAGGCATTTGATGCTCGGTTGGAAGTTAAGTTCCTTTAATGTCCTTTGTGCTAAGCTTTACTAATGATAGAAAAAGCTATTCCCCCTGAACACATACCACATTTGTTTTTAACTGTTAATGATCATGACGTTGAATATTATGAAGGCTTCGGAAATCAGTGGGCACGTCGGATAAGCGAAAAAGCTGAGCTAATCATTGTTCCTCCTGATCCCCATATTTATGACTCTGATAAGGTTACGATTCAAGAAATAGCCGATGACAAGAGTGTAAAAGAGAGAGAGTTAGGTAGAAGAAGAATTTTAGTTACACATGGTTTTTATGCGCCTCGTGACTTTATGGCTAAGAATTCATCTTTTGAGTGGACATTAGGTGATAAAGATTCTACCAAGGTTGTTGACTTCGTGAATGCGTACAACCAAGGTCCAGGGAAGGACAACCCAATTGAAGTCCTCTATATCTGTGACTGTCCTGAACAATTCAATCAAAATGAAGGTTTTTCGACTCCTATAATTCATGGTGCCGGAAGTGAAGTGAGTGGCAGTATTACTAGGTTTTCCGACGGAAGAATCGAAACTATTTTACGATTAGCTCAGCCTGAAGAGGGTCACTGGGTGGGATTAGAGAGTCCAAATGACTAGGCGCCGGTCTTAATAATCTGGGTGGTCGAAACTGCTGGATTCTGCTCCAGCACCACTTCTACACGGCCTCCAATAACTGACATCAGTTGCCGCTTTTCCTCTAAGTGCGGCGTATGTGAAGAGACCGCCAAAATATCCGGTCGCAAGATTTTAAGCAACTCCAAGTGATGTTCTGGTTGATCAAAAACTTCTGGTAAGATAAAGGCGCCATCAACTCCCGGCACCGTTGCTACTTTTTGTTTCCTCAGAGCTTGATTCTCGATCGGCCTCCCCTCCCCTTTCAACTGCTTGACGCGGACATCGGACTCAATCCCCACCAGTAAAACATCGCCTGCGGCTTTGGCCCTCTTTAAAAAATGAACGTGTTCTTGATGTAACAGATCGAAGACGCCCGTAACCAAAACTAGTTTTTGGCCTTGATGGTGAGTTGCTTTAGCTAGCTGAACGATGGCAGAGGAAATATTCATATATTCATTTTAAGTACTTGATCGCTTACTTAGTGACTTTTTTGATTGCTGCTTGCCACTTATTATCTACTAGTTTTTGCGTATCGCGGGGATGGAAAAAGGCCAACGACCGCGTCACCCGCTCTCGCGTCCGATGTGGCAACATGTACCACCACTGACTATAAAATGCCACCTCGTTCAACAATAAAAGCAGCCAAGAAAAATAAAAGTCGATCGTCTGGCCAAAGACATACTTGGGTCGGAGTTGGTGGCTAGTTACAGAGGGAGCTTCGCACCGGTCTATAAAATAAAAAGGCAGATATTGAGCCACCCACTGGTTACTCCAGATAAACCGCTCCTCTACCCGCTCTCGATTGAGCAGAAACTTAGCCTGGCAGACTTCGTACGCAGTGTACAACGATTGATTTAATCCAGGGGAGTGCAACTCGTTCTCCTCCATCCATAAATTAAAACACCAACTGTTTTTTTCCTCGTGGCGCCAAGAGCGGCGTTTGCCTTTCAGCCAGGCCATCAAAATCACGACAGGCCGAGTCAGCCATAATCTATTTTCTTGGGTAATAATAAAGAAATCGATGTCATCTTCTTGGATAGCGTTGTCCATAGCCAACGAACCCGTCACCGCCACCCCTTTGATCCAAGGCAACCAACTGAGCATGCGCACCACCTCCCGCGCTTCTGCCCACTTCAGCGAAGAGTAAACTGCCCGTTCTCGGCGCAGAGCAACCGCTTCTTCTGAGCCCGTTAGAAAGTAAAAACCGTTTTCAAAACCAATCACCCCCTGATTCATCAATTCTATTAAAGAAGGGATGATTTTCTGGGGTAAGGTGGCGCTGCGGGCCTCTGCCTTAGCTTTAATTTTGTCGCTCTCAATAATCAACCGGCGCTGGACTTCAACTTTGGTTAAAGGGAAGTGAAACTGGTCGCAATAGGCAATAGTGGCTAAAAGTTGTTGAGATAACTGAGAAAGCGCCATGGAGGTATTGTAACGCGCTCGGCTATCAGTAGCTGAACTAGTTGGTGACTCCGTACTGACGTAAGACTTGCTGGGTACCTTGCTCGACAGTGGCCATAGCCGCCGCCGCATCTTTGGTTCCATCCACCACCGCGTTGACCGCGTCTCGATAGTACTTAATGATCAAGTCATTAAGCCCATTGTCATGAGTGTAGGTATTGAGATACCAACTCTGAGCGTTAGGCGCATCTTCGAGATA
>DASVCZ010000026.1:0-6244 GCA_036381335.1 Patescibacteria group bacterium
CTTACTTTTTTCATTGCTTTTCCTTACTTAAAGGAGAGATACTATCTGTATGCCTTACGAAAAACGTAGCGATTTACCCGACCGAGTCAAAGATAATCTTCCCGCTCACGCTGAAGAAATCTATAAAGAAGCTTTCAACAGCGCTTGGGAGCAATACGATCAGCCCGCAGAGCGCCGCGGCAACGATACCCGTGAAGAAACAGCCCACAAAGTAGCTTGGGCTGCCGTCAAAAAAGTCTATCAAAAAGACGAAGACTCCGGCAAATGGGTTAAAAAATCTTCTTAATTTCCGCTCATTCTTTCTATTACTTTCCTGTTACCTGCCATTTGAACTTACTTTACATCTCTTCCTTATAGTGATTTTTAATACAAAGTAACTATAAGGAGGTGCGATGGCAAAAAATCGCAATCAGAATCAAAGTGACGATCAAAGCCAAGGCCGTGGCTGGCATGGTGATTCCCAAAAACACGCCCAGGTGGGGGCCAAAGGTGGTCGGGCCGCTCAGCAAAGTGGCAACGCTCATCAGTTAACTGATGAAGAAAGAAGCCGAGGTGGTCAAAACAGCCCGGGTCAATTTCAAGAAGGTAGCCAGCGAGCGCGAGAAGCTGGGCGCAAAGGCGGAAGTAAGTAAAAAGTAGTAGTCGCGTTACAAAAGGAGCACGTATGGCCAACAACAACCAAAACCAAGGTATGGATGAGATGGACCAAACCACCGGCATGGATGAAGGCATGGGCCAATCCGATACCGGACAAAAAGGTGGTCAATCTCAACGCTCAGATGACAGCATGAACTATGAAGACTGGGGCAGCGAAGGCATGGGTGGTTTAGGAGAGAAAGATGATATTGAAACGGATGGTTCGTTGTCAGATTTTTAATTAACAAGTAAGTCTCGTACCCGAGAGGTACGGGATGAGACAAGGAGTCTCTTATGGCAGACAAAGGTCGAGGCTGGCACGGTGACGCTCAAGGGCACGCGAAGGCGGGTCGCAAAGGCGGCCAAACTACCGCTCGCACTCATGGTGCCGACTTTTACAAAAAAATAGGCCGCAAGGGCGGTCAAGCTCGGAGTCAAAAGTCGGGACAAAGGTCGGGGCAGAATCAAAAAGGATTCATGTCCAAGATGGCAGACGCGGTTACACCTGACTAGTCACTTATTAGTGCCACTTTAGAATAGACACAGCTCTACTTCTCACCGGGGTGGGGCTGTGTTGTGGGTACGCAATTTTTTAGTGAATCACTTGGGTAATTGTCGACGTATCTTTCACTACCACGGTGGTATGAGCAAAGATTTTTTCCATGACCATAATTGTTTTCATGAGGGCTTTTTGAAAAAATACTCCATCTTGAGCTCCAGCTTTAATATCAATGGTGAAAAAACCGACAGGATTCTTTTTCCAGTTCCAACTGGTGACGGCATTAAAGGTAGCTTTGTCGTAGCCTGCCTTCACTTTTTCTAATGCCATGTAATCAATCAAAATATGCTCAAACAGGTGAGCAGTTTCGGTATTTTTGACTTCTTCAATAAAAGGCAAATGCAACTCATTAAAACACTTGGTTTTTAAGACTGAGGGCGCTTCTTGATGCAAGACGGTCAAAGTGTTTGGCAAGACGTTGGTGGTAATTAAAGTGGCGGGAACATGCATTTCGAGTTTGGTACTTTTCTTCGAAGGAGTTTGGAAGAGTTCGAAGTGGGAAGATGCATAGAGCGGCGAGAGCGAAGTTAAGTTTTGCATGTATGTTACTTTCCTCTTACTTTATTTTTACACTTTGAGTACTTTCCCATATTGCCTGGACCATAGTCAAGCAACCTTTTACTTATTTCTGACACTGTTGTGACTTTGAGGACAAGAATAGCTAGTATGATCGGGATATGAGTGTCATTACCGGAACCGAGAGTGATCGAAAATTTACCAACCGGCAGCAGGCAGGGAAGGAGTTAGCGGCTGAGCTGGCTCAGCGAGACTATCCAGAGCCAGTAGTTCTGGCTTTACCTCGAGGTGGAGTGCCGGTGGCATATGAGGTAGCCCAAGTTTTGCATGCTCCGTTGCAAGTAATTGTGGTCCGGAAGCTGGGTGCGCCTCAAAATCCGGAGTATGGGGTGGGTGCCATTAGCGAAGGCAGTGTGGTAGTGCTAAACGAGGCTTTGTTGCAAGCCCTGGAAATTGAAGATCGAGAACTACAACCAATCATGACCAAAGAGCGGCAAGAGCTGGAACGACGTAAATATGTCTACCGCCATCAAGAACCGCTGCCTTCTTTAACTGGCAAAACAGCCATCCTGGTTGATGACGGGATTGCTACTGGCTACACCATGCTGGCGGCCATGGAAGCGGTCACCAACCTCGATGCCCAAAAAATTGTGGTAGCGGTACCGGTGTGTGCGGCCGATACCGCTATTTTGCTGGAGGGAGAAGTGGATGAGCTAGTCTGTTTACTTCGGCCGACGTATTTACAAGCGGTCGGCTTACATTACCAAGAATTTGATGAAGTCAGTGACGATGAGGTAACGGCATTTCTGTCCTATGACCATTAACCAAGTCATTGAGAAATACCAGCATATCCTAGAAGAACCCAAAGATTTAGAAAAGTTGGTCGATCAAGCTGCAGATAAACGGGTGGTCATGCTGGGCGATGCGTCGCACGGGACCTCAGAATATTACACGGGGCGATCGGCGATTTCTAAGCAGTTGATTTTGAATGGTGATATTTCTTTTGTGGCCGTAGAAGGCGATTGGCCTGATTGTTACCGGATTAATCGCTACATTAAAGGTTATGCCGACGCCGGTGCCAGCGCCCACCAAGTCTTGTTGGAGTTCACCCGCTGGCCCACTTGGCTGTGGGCCAATCAGGAAATGCTAGAGTTTATTGAATGGCTGCGGGCGTATAACGATCGGGTAGATAAAGAAGAAGAGAAAATCGGCTTCTACGGCATAGACGTCTATGGGTTATGGGAGTCGCTGGATATTGTCATTACCTACCTGCAGGAGCGGGTGCCGGAATCGGTGGATGCGGTCTATGCGGCTTTTAAATGTTTTCAACCGTACGCTCGTGATGCTCAGCGATATGCCCACGCGACGGCCTTAGTGCCTACTTCGTGTGAAGATCAAGTTCTCACCTTACTGACTGAGCTCAGGTCGGCTGGCTTTATGTATCAAGCCAGTGATCGGGAAGCCTACTTTAACGCCGAGCAAAATGCAGTTGTGGCCAAAAATGCCGAGCATTACTACCGAACGATGTTGCGTGGTGATGAGGTGTCGTGGAACGTGCGGGATCATCACATGGCGCAAGTACTAGACAACTTGCTTACTTTTCATGGTCCTAAGAGTAAGGCCTTAGTCTGGGAGCACAACACCCACATCGGTGACGCGCGGTATACTGACATGGTCCGTGATGGGATGGTGAACGTGGGACAACTTGCTCGCGAAAGGTACGGACAGGAAAATGTGTACTTAATTGGACTAGGTGCGTATAGCGGAACTTTGATTGCCGCTGAGGCTTGGGGCTTACCACCGCGAGAAATGCGAATGCCGGATTCACTCTGGGCCAGCTGGGAAGCTCAGTTCCATGAGGTGGGTGAGTACGATCGATTCATCCTGATGTCCGAAGTTAAAGATCATTTGAGTTTCCAACAATGGCGCGGACAGCGGGCAGTAGGGGTGGTCTATAATCCGCGACGTGAGATAGGGAATTATGTGCCTACAATTTTAGGCAAACGCTACGATGCCTATGTGTACATTGATCGCAGCCAGGCACTAGAGCCGCTGTATGTGGAAGCCGAACCCGAGTACACGCCGGAGACGTTCCCGACGGGGGTGTAGCCAAGGAACTCTATCGTTGATACGATAGTAGTCTGATGAGACAGCTGAAGCAGTACCTTTACCAACTAAAACAGTGGTTCCGTTCCCTCACCTTAAAGCAATTAATTGCTCTCGACTTATTTTTAACCGTGCTTTTTTTAATCAGCGCGGGTTTGACCTACAGTTACTTTCTTTATCAACGCAGTTTTGTGACCTCTAATGAGTCGGAAACGATCTTACCGCAACCTTCACCCTCGCCGGAGCCAAATGTGGACACGATCGTGCTGCTCGGTCGGGGCGGAGCCGGTCATGATGGAGGATTACTAACTGATTCAATTATGGTGGCGCGCATCGATCACGATCAGCAACAGATTACTTTAATTTCGGTGCCGCGGGACTTGTGGGTGGAACTGCCAGTCGACAAGGATAATCCTTCCTCGTGGAAAATTAACGCCGCCTACGCCTTCGGCGTTGACGATCGCAACTACCGCAATAAACCCTCCCAGTTCACCGGCGAAGCCGGGGGCGGTGAACTAGCTAAGTATGCCTTAGAGCAGGTGCTAGGATTTCCGGTGGAGCACTTCGTGACGGTGGATTTTTATGGTTTTGAACGCGCCATCGATGTCTTAGGAGGCGTGACCGTTAATGTTGAGCGCGCTTTCACCGATCCGTTGTATCCGATTGAGGGCAAGCAAGATGATACTTGTGGCAAAACAGAAGAAGAAATTGCTGCTTTAACTGCCACCGTGTCGGCGAGCAAGCTAGAAGAAGAGTTTACCTGTCGCTTTGAAGTCTTATCGTTTCCTCAAGGTACACAATTGATGGATGGATCGACTGCCCTTAAGTACGTTCGCTCTCGTCACTCACCCACCGACGGCGGAGATTTTAATCGAGCTGCTCGGCAGCGCAATCTGCTGCTAGCTGTTAAGGACCGGGTCCTGACCATTGATTTTATTCCTAAAATTATTCCTTTTATTTCCACGATCAGCAGTCACATTACCACCGATATTAGTTTGACCCAGATGAAGGAGATGGTGGATGAGTATGAAAAGGTGCAAGACTATGAAATCAAAGGCATCGCTTTGACCACCGACAACGTCCTAGAACTGGGTGTCAGCAGTGGTGGCCAAAGTATTCTCATGTCCAAAGAAGATGGCGAAGGCAAGTGGGAGAAATTGCAGGAGTGGTTGAGGGAGGAGATGGCATCAAATTAAAGAAATAAAATTTATATGTCTATTCAAATGAAGGTAGTCGAAGTAGTGAGCAAAGGTAATGAAGGAGAGATAAGATTCTCTAAAGTAAATTATTTTTCGGATTTATTTTTAGGCACTTCACTAGAAGTTAGACAGAAGGATGGAATTAAAACAGGTCATTTTCACTTTAAAATACCTGGAATCCTAACTGGGTTTGCAGGAATTGGGGAAGCCAGACAAGCTCTAAGGGGAATGTATAACGTAGTTGCAGATTTTGAAGAATGGTTTAAAACGAGTGAGGGAGAGCAATTCCTTGATGAAATCAACTCCATTCATTTTGATACTGATAACGATTTTTTTAGAATGTTTTTGGAAAAAAAAGATGATAGTTCTGCTAGAACCTGGTCAGCAAATGTAACGCTTGAAGGCCTTTCAATTGAAGAAAAAAAGCACCTTCTAGCGGAGAGTATCAGTAACCTCAAAACAAAGCTTGAAAGGTATGTGAAATCACGAGGTTAATTTCCTTTGACTCATTTGAGTACTACCCCCGATCATATCTTTAAATCATTGCTCTTTTCACCCAGGTAGACCCAGGCGAACACCTGACCACTTTCTCGTTCCGTCTTACAGATACTGCTCCACCATCGTCTTCGCTTGCTCAACCGGCACGGCTCCAGGAATTAATTCCTTGGCTTCACCATCGACGACGATGAAGGTCCCTGGAGTGCCGCTGACGCCAGCACTAGAACCCGCACTCATTTGATCTTGGACCACTTGCGCCATCCGGCCACTATCGAGACACTCCGTAAACGCCGCTTCATTGACACCAGCTCCGGTGGCTGCGGTAGTAATGGCTTCAGGAGAGAGTTGCCCATCGCGAATGTTGACTTCAAACAACGCATCAGTGTAGTTCCAGAATGCTTCTTCACCACCTAACTCAGCCACACACTCACCACCTTCAGCAGACTTCTGGGCATTAGGGTGGAAAGGCAATGGATAGTGGCGGTAAACCCAAGCTATCTCATCCCCAAAATCTGTCATCAATTGTTGCATGGTGGGGTGGAAACGACCACAGAAAGGACATTCATAGTCGGAGTACTCCACTAAGACAACCTTAGCGTTAGCATTCCCACGGATGTGATCGGCATCACCCACTTCCGGCATAGCTGCCAGCTGGTCAGCGGTGGGCCCGGTTGGACCTTGATCGGTAGGCAAGGCCGCTGTCGGTTGAGTTCCCACTAGACCGGCAGTT
>DASVCZ010000027.1:0-15139 GCA_036381335.1 Patescibacteria group bacterium
GAACCGGCGATCTCCTCCGTGACAGGGAGGCATGTTAACCGCTACACCACGAGGCCTCATGATGAACGTTGATTATACGAAAAAGTCGAGAGGTTGCCAAGTCACGATTAGTGAGTAATGATTTATAATCACTTCATGGAACTCAAACTCCGCAAAAACTTGACCAACCACGAAATCTCCCAACTCTTTGACTTTATCTCCGGTGTGCTCGATCTGCAGGGAGCAAACAAGTTCCGCGTCCGCGCCTACGACAATGCCGCCAGTACGGTAGCTCAGTTGGACCAAGAGTTGAAAGATATGTTTTTAAGTAATCCTAAGTTTGCCGAGTTACCCGGCATTGGCAACACTTTACAACAAAAGTTAACCGAACTCTTCACCACCGGGAACATCAAAGCCTTTCAAGAGTACGTTAAAGACTTACCAGCTGGTGTTTTCACACTTTCCACTGTGCACGGGATTGGCGTTAAGAAAGCCTATAAGATTGCTTCAGCTTTTAATTTAGGCAGCGAAGAAGAAGCATTAGCTACCACCATGAAATTGGCTCAACAAGGCAAAATTAGACACTTAGACAGCTTTGGTGAAAAGAGTGAAAAAGAATTAATCACCGCTTTAGAAAATCATATAGTAACTAAACGCATCCCATATAACGAAGCACTTCAGGTAGCCAACCGCTTAAAAGAAGAGCTTATAACGTGTGAAGATATTGAAAAAGTGGAAGTCTTAGGCAGTTTACGGCGTCAGACCGAGACCGTGGGGGATATTGATCTAGGCATTGCCATCAAAGATATAGGCCGCGTGAAAGAGTGTGTGAAACAATTGAAAAGTGTGAAAAGAATAATAGTCGCTGGAGATCAACTGCTCCGAATTCAGACTCTCGACAATTGGCAAGTCGATATTAAAATCTCTGCTCTCGATGAATGGGGCTCGTTTTTGCAGCATTTTACTGGTTCTAAAGAACACAATATTAAACTCCGCGAGTACGCCTTACGCCAAGGCTACTCTTTATCCGAACATGGGATCAAAATGAAAAGTGACCAAGATAGAATAAAGAAGTTTAAAACAGAGGAAGAATTTTATACCTTTCTGGGCTTAAAATGGATTCCTCCCGAAAAAAGAATCGGAGCTGAGGAGATCGAACAATCTAAAGTATAGAGTGGTACAATTTACTTAGTCACTTAATTATTCAATTACTAATTACTTATTTACTCTCTTAAAGGACCTCTATGTCACCAACACTTATCGGGATCATTGTATTAGCCGGCGTCGGCGTTTACATCATTTCAGTGTATAACGGTCTCCAAGCTCTCAAAACTCAAATTCAAGCCAGCATCCAGGAAATTGGCAACCAGTTAAAACGCCAGGCCAGCTTGCTTCCTAACCTTGAGAACGCTGTTAAAAGTTACATGAAGCACGAAAAAGGTGTCTTCCAAATGTTGACCGACGCTCGTAAGTCAGTCGCCAAGGCTAACGAAAGTGGCAAAGCCAGTGACATTGACGCCGCTATCGAAAAAATTCAGGCCGCCGTCCCTCAAATTGCCATTGCCGTGGAAGACAACCCAGAAATGAAAGCTGATGCAACTGTTACCAAATTCATGGATGAACTCCGTGACACAGCTGATAAGTTAATGTATGCGCGCCGAAGTGTGATTGATCTTACCCAAGCTTACAACGTACGTTTGGTTACTTTCCCTTCCAACTTGGTAGCCAAACTGTTTGGTTTTAAAGCTGAAAAAGGCATGGCTTTTGCCCAAGCTGACTCACACTTATCGGTCAGTGACTCAGAAGCGCAAGATTATAAAAGTACTTTGTAATGACCCATTACGACCTTGTTCAATCAAATAAAAACAAATCACTTTTAATAGTGACCTTATTCATGATTTTTATCGTAGGTGCTACGTATGTCATGAGCGTGGGACTAGGTTATGGCCTTGATATTGTTGGCATTGCTTTAATTGTTTCTGGCTTAATGTCCTTTGCGTCTTACTGGTGGTCTGATTCCATTATTTTGTCAATTTCCGGAGCTCGTGAAGCTAAACGGGAAGAGTTCTTTGATTTCTACACGGTCACCGAAAACTTGGCTATGAGCCAGCGGATGCCTCGACCAAAACTATACGTGATTGAAGATACTGCCATGAACGCCTTTGCCACTGGTCGTGATCCAGAGCATGCGGTTATTTGTGCCACTACCGGGCTACTTAGCCGGCTGAACCGGGCTGAACTGGAGGGAGTCATTGCTCACGAACTCTCTCATGTCAAGAATTATGATATTCGCTTGATGTCAGTGGTGACTATTTTAGTGGGTTTTATGGCGCTGCTGGCTGACTGGTTTCTAAGAATGTCGTACTTGGGGGGCGGTCGGCGGCGGAATAATGAGAGTGGAGGACAACTGCAAGTAATCTTATTTGCAGCGGGCTTGCTGCTGGCCTTGCTTTCACCTTTGATCGCTCAGCTCATTCAGTTGGCTATCTCACGCCGCCGAGAATTCCTAGCTGATGCCTCTGGCGCCAGTATGACTAAAAACCCCGATGGTCTAGCCCGAGCTTTAGAAAAAATTGCCGGCGACCATGAACCACTTGAAGCCGCTAACAAAGCCACTGCCCACCTCTATATCTCTAACCCGTTGAAAAACCACAAAGACGCCGTGGGTTG
Source organism: Patescibacteria group bacterium (assembly GCA_036381335.1). Taxonomy (GTDB): domain Bacteria; phylum Patescibacteriota; class Microgenomatia; order UBA1400; family PJMF01; genus DASVCZ01. The sequence goes on from DASVCZ010000027.1 coordinate 2,650, forward strand.
GTTTGCTGGTTTGTTTCAGACACACCCGCCAGTTAAGGAAAGAATTAAAGCTTTGCGTGCGTTATAATACCTTGCCATGACAGGTTCACCCAAAATAACTTCCGCTCAAGTTGCTCATATTGCTAAGCTGGCTCATATTCCAGTCACGGAAGAAGAAAAAGAAAAGTTAGCAACCGCTTTTACCGAAACCCTAGCCGTGGTTGACCAATTACAAGAAGTTGATACAGCCGATGTGCCAACAACACATCAGGTAACTGGCTTAGAAAATGTGACCCGCGAAGATGCAGTCGATGAGAGGCTAATGTTCACCCAAGAAGAAGCCTTAGCAAATGCTACCAGAAAGCATAATGGATATTTTGTAGTGCCTCAGGTGATTGAGAAAGACTAAATGTCACTAAATACGTTAACCCTCAAGCAAGCTTTGGATGGTTTAGAGAAAAAATCGTTTTCGTTAGATGAACTTTACAATGATTTAGAAACAGCCATTGGAGATGAAAATAAAGATATTAATGCCTATCTGACTATCAATGAAGAGAGTGTGACAGAAGCCAAAGTCAAAAGTAACAAAGCTCTCAAAGGCGTGCCACTGGCAATTAAGGATAATTTTTGTACTGAAGGTTTGCGAACCACTGCTTCATCTACAGTTTTAGACAACTTTATTCCAGCTTTTAGTTCTACGGTGACTCGCAAATTAACTGACGCTGGGGCAGTCATGCACGGCAAAACCAACTTGGATGCATGGGCGCATGGTTCTTCAACCGAAACGTCCCAGTATGGCCGCACTTTAAATCCGCGCAATCTCGATTATCTACCTGGAGGCTCATCAGGTGGTAGTGCAGCCGCGGTGGCAGGAGATTTGGCCATTGCTAGTATTGGTTCCGAAACGGCTGGTTCCATCCGTCAGCCAGCAGCTTGGTGTGGGACTGTGGGACTTAAGCCTACCTATGGTCGGGTCAGTCGCTATGGAGTCGTTGCCATGGCTTCATCCACTGATTCTCCTGGGCCAATTACTAAAACCGTAGAGGACGCTGCTATTTTGTTGAACCATATGGCTGGCCATGATCCTCAAGATGGTACCACTTCCCTTACTGAAGTGCCTGACTATACCCAGTTTTTAAATCAAGATCTTAAAGGATTAAAAATTGGTGTCATGTATTTTGATATTTCAGAGTTAGCTCACTTAAAAGAGTACTATCAGCCAGCGTTAAAGGTACTAGAAAGCTTAGGAGCTTCTGCTGAGTACGTCCAAGCGTTTGACCCTCACTATGCGATTTCTGTGTATACTGTCGTTCAGCGAGGAGAAGTCAGCAGCAACCTAGCTCGTTACACTGGTATCCGTTATGGTCAAGATCGCTCGCATTTCGGTGATGAGGCTAAACGCCGGATCATGTTGGGGACCTTTACCTTGAGCAAAGGCTATGCTGATCAGTACTATAACTTGGCTCAACGCGTTCGAACCCTTTACATTCAAGATTATCAAAAGTTATTTGGAAAATACGATGTCTTAGTTTCGCCATCGTCACCAGGTTTTGCCAAAAAAATTGGCGCCACCGAAGGAGCGGCTATGTTTGGAGAGCTGGAAGATTTACTACTTGAGCCCAGCTCGATCGTGGGCTTGCCTGCGATTGGAGTTCCCTGTTACCGAGATGAAAAAACCAATTTGTTCTTAGGGCTCAATATTATGGCCCCCATGTGGCGGGAAGATTTAGTTATTAAAGTTGGCGACGCCTATGAGAAAGCAACGAGTTGGAATACTTGGAGGAGCAATGAGTAAGTATCACCTTGTCTGCGGCTTAGAAGTCCACGCGGAGTTAAAAACTGCCAGCAAGATGTTTTGTGGTTGCAAAAATGATCCGTTCCACGCGCCTCAACCTAACATCTACACTTGTCCCGTCTGTTTAGGTATGCCTGGTGGTTTACCTGTAGCCAATAAGAAAGCCATTGATTGGACACTCAAACTTGGCCTCGCCCTTAACTGTAAAATTAATCTCTTCTCAAAATTCGACCGCAAGCATTATTTTTATCCCGATCTTCCTAAAGGGTATCAGATCAGTCAGTACGATATTCCCTTTTGTTACGACGGGGACATTGAAACTAGTGAGGGTAAAGTTCGTATTCGTCGCATTCATTTAGAAGAAGATACAGGGAAATTGTTACATCAAACGCTAGACGGAGAGAAAGTTTCGCTAGTAGACTTCAACCGTTCAGGTGTACCGCTAATTGAAATTGTGACTGAGCCGGATATTAAAACCGCCTCCCAAGCCAAAGAATACGGCAAAAAATTACGTGATTTAATTCGTTATCTGGACATCGGAGACTGTGATATGGAGCAAGGTGGCATGCGGTTAGAAGCTAACATTTCTTTGCGATCGGAATCTACTGACGAATTGCCTAACTACAAAGTCGAAGTCAAAAACATCAATTCCTTCCGCTTCCTAGAACAAGCCATTGCTTATGAAACAGAGCGCCAATCTGAGATCTTAAATCAAAACCAAACACCGGCTCAAGAAACTCGTGGTTTTAATCCCACTATCGGCCAAACCTTTGCTCAACGCACCAAAGAAGAGGCCGAAGATTATCGCTACTTCCCAGATCCCGATATTCCACCACTTCACTTTACTAAAGTGGAGATTAAGGAGATTGAAAATACACTTCCAGAACTTCCACATCAAGTAATCGAACGATGGAGAGCAGAATATCAAATTGATCCACGATTTGCAGAACCTTTCACGAATTATCAGGTCATGGTTGAATGGACAGAATTAATTTTAAAAAGAGCCACCGAAAAAAAGATTGAAGCCAATAAGTTATTAAGTGACATTATTAATAAAAAAATTGATGCAGAAATTGGTCGATCGATTGAAGATATTTTGACTGACTTTGTTCGTCTCCATCAGACCGCCGAAGTCGACACCACCGAAATTGAAACCATAATCGATCAGGTCAAAGCTGAACATCCTGATGAAGTCACCCGCTACCAAAATGGAGAAGTCCAGTTACTCAATTTCTTTATCGGTCAAACCATGCGCAAACTGGGCAAAAAAGTTGACATGAACCTCATTCGAACTGCCCTCCAAAAAGCATTGAATTCCTGATAAGATCGTTTCACCATGTCCTCTGATTTTGTTCATCTTCACGTTCACACTGAGTTTTCGATGCTGGACGGTCTTAATAAAATTCCGCCTTTAGTCGAAAAAGCTAAAGAAATGGGTATGCCGGCCTTAGCTGTGACCGATCACGGCGGGATGTACGGCGCGCTGCACTTTTACAACGCCTGTCTCAAGGCCGACATTAAACCCATCATTGGTCTGGAAGCGTATCTCGCCAAAAACTCTCGCTTTGATAAACAGACTAAGATGGGCAGCGATCAGTTCCACCTGACTTTGTTGGCTCAAACCACTGAAGGCTATAAAAATTTAATGAAGTTGGTCTCTATTAGTAACTTAGAAGGCTTTTCGTATAAACCCCGGATTGATCGAGAAGTTTTATTCCAACACAACGAAGGTATTATCGTCACGACTGGCTGTATGGCTAGTCTCTTTAATCGCTTATTAAGTGACGGCAAAGACGAAGAAGCGCTGGCGCTTTTCCAAGAGTTTAAAGAGGTCTTCCCAGGTCGTTTTTACGTTGAAATCCAACGCCATCCTGCAATTGAAGAAATGGCAGAGCTGACTAAAAAACAAATTGCGATCGCACGCAAGTTAGATTTACCGCTAGTGGCCACCAACGACGTCCACTACTTGCACCAGGAAGACGCGCTAGCCCAAGATGCTTTGCTGTGTGTGCAAACGCGCAAGTTGATGAGCGATGAAAAACGGATGACCATGTTTAATTCCCCCGACTTCCATCTGCGATCTCCGCAAGAAATGACTGAGCTCTTTCACGACTATCCCGAAGCCATTAAGAATACGATGGTGATTGCAGAACAGTGTAATGTCGACATTCAGCGAGGCCAATTAATCTTTCCTAAATTCCCTTTACCACCTGGTGAGACTGAAAATTCATATTTAGATAAACTAGTGTTTGCAGGTCTTAAAAGAAAGTTCCCAGAAATTACTCCTGAGATAGAAGAACGAGCACGCTATGAGCTCGGTATTATTCAATCCAAAGGCTACTCGGCTTACTTTTTAATCACCCAAGATTTTGTAAACTGGGCTAAAAATCAAGGCATTGCCGTTGGACCAGGGCGGGGAAGTGCGGCCGGATCACTGGTCTCCTACGGACTCAACATCACGACTATTAATCCTTTCCAACATGAACTCAGATTTGAGCGGTTCCTCAATCCTTCTCGTCCGACGCCTCCGGACATCGATATGGACTTTGCCGACAACCGCCGGGACGAAGTTATTAACTACATTCAGCGAAAGTACGGTGAAGATCATGTGGCCCACGTCATTACCTTTGGTCGGATGGAAGCGCGGGTGGCAGTGCGTGACATCGGTCGAGTACTAGGCTTGCCCTATGAAGATCCTGACAAAATCGCCAAACTGATTCCTAATGTCCCAGGCTCCAAAGTGTCTTTGTCCGAAGCCGTCAAAACCATTCCTGAATTAACTGAGTATTACAAACAACCTAAGTTTAAAAAGTTAATTGACTTAGCCAAAAAAGTGGAAGGTGTGGTTCGACATAGTAGCGTCCACGCGGCGGCAGTTATTATTGCTGACAAACCCCTCCCCGAATACGTCCCGATTCAAAAAGACTCTAAAACCGGCAAGATTTTAACCCAGTACGACATGTATGTGTTGGACTGTAATGTCTCGTCTGATGCGTTAGGTTTAATTAAGTTTGATTTTCTTGGTTTGCGCAATCTCTCGATCATAGAAAAAGCACTTCAGCTCATAAAAGTGCATAAAAATGTTGACGTTGATCTCAATGCTTTACCTTTGGACGACAAAAAAACCTTTGAACTACTCTCCAGTGGCGAAACCATGGGTGTCTTCCAGTTAGAGTCGGCTGGCATGCGAAGAGTGGCCAAAAGCTTGAAGCCCAGTGTTTTTTCTGACATTACTGCGTTAGTGGCCTTATACCGACCCGGCCCCATGGATCTGATTCCCACCTTCATTGAAGGTAAACATAACCCCGATAAAGTCGCCTATCCCGATGACACATTAAAACCTGTTTTGGAAGAAACCTACGGCATCATGGTGTACCAAGAACAAGTCATGCAAATCTTTAGCGTTATGGCCGGTTACTCGCTGGCCGAAGCTGATGAAATCCGGCGCGCCATTGGTAAAAAGAAGAGAAGCGTCATGGATAAGAACAAATCTCGCTTTATCGAAGAATCGGTTAAAAAAGGGTACAAAAAAGAAGTGGCCGACAGAGTCTGGGGCTTTGTGGAAGCCTTTGCTAACTACGGTTTCCCTAAAGCCCACGCTGCCTCGTATGCCATGATTGCATACCAAACTGCCTATCTCAAGGCTAACTACCCAGTCGAGTACATGACGGCTTTAATGAGTGTGGAAGCTGCCTCCCACTCGATGAATAGCGGTGAAAAAATCGCCCACGCTATTGAAAATTGTCGCAAAATGAACATCAAAGTCCTGCCCCCTGACATTAACAAGTCCCGGGCTGACTTTACCTTAGAACCCCATCCTGATTCTTTAGACGGCACCGCCATCCGTTTTGGTTTCAGCGCTATTAAAAACGTAGGTACGGCAGCCATTGAAAATATTTTAGAGACTCAAAAAAAGGTGGGTGATTTTTCGTCTCTGACTCAATTCCTTCATGAAACTGACAGCCGTAAAGTTAACAAAAAAGTGCTGGAATCATTAATTAAGGTAGGCAGCTTTGATCACTTTGGCACCCGCGCCAGCATGCTAGAAAATCTCGATGATATCCGAAACCGAGCCGGCTCGCTAACTTCTGAAGTAGAAGGGCAGGATCATTTATTCATGGGCATTAAGCAAGACACTACCCAGTTGCAAGACACTTTTGCTAAACTGCCTGAATATCCACGTCAAGAATTACTTTCTTTTGAACAAGAATTGCTGGGCTTGTACTTGACCGAACATCCGATGGCCCAAGCTTTGAAAGCAGTTTCTAAACAAGCGACTAAGTCCATCGGTGATTTGGATCATACTATTCATCAAGACCAAACTTTCTTATTTGGTGGCGTTATTACTCGACTCAGACAAGTTGTTACTAAAACGTCAGGCAAACCGATGGCCTTTGGCCTACTAGAGGATGCGACCGGCAAGTTAGAATTCGTCGCCTTTCCTCAAGCCTTTGAAAAGTACGGAACCTATCTTCAGCAAGATCAAGTAGTTTTAGTTAAAGCCAAAGTGGATTATCGTGACGAGGAATTAAAACTGATCGTGGAAAAGGTATCAGTGCCATCAGAAGTGGAACTAAGCCATGAGGGCTCGAGCAATCACAAAGAGATTTTCATCCCCCGCAAAACGACCAAAGAAACACTAGAAAAAGTCGGTGCCTTACTGAAATCAAAACCAGGATCGCAGACGGTAGTCATCTTAATTCCCAACGGCGAACAGCCCAAACGGATGTTGCTGCCATATACCGTCGAGTGGAGTAAAGAATTAGAAGTAGAAGTGCAAGCGCTGCTTGCGTAATAGCCAACTCAGGCTTAGAATGTATTTCCATGGTGTTCCATGGGTTTTCCCGAACTTCTCCAGCTCCTAAAACTAAGTACGTCTTTGTGTCGGGCGGCGTTTTGTCAGGCCTGGGTAAAGGCATTACCGCCGCTTCTTTAGGTGTGCTGCTCAAAAGTCATGGCTACTCCGTCACCAACATTAAATGCGAAAATTACCTCAATTTGGACTCCGGCAATATTAACCCGGTTGAACATGGTGACGTCTTCCTGTGTGAAGATGGCTTAGAAGCCGACCTCGATCTGGGTTCCTACGAGCGTTTCCTGGGGGAAGAAGTCGGGCATAAAAACTTCACCACCATGGGCCAGGTCTACTCCAAGGTGATTGATGACACCCGTAACCTCCGCTTTAACGGCGCCACCGTCGATGCCATTCCTTACGTCCCCGAAGAAGTCATCCGCCGCATTGACGAGGCGGCCAAGGGTTTTGACATTATCCTGATTGAACTGGGTGGCACGGCCGGTGAGTACCAGAACGCCATCTACTACGAAACCTACCGGATTTTAAAACTACGTCAGCCTAATGACGTGGTTCATATCCATGTCACCTACTTTCCCAACCCAAGTCACATTAACGAGTTGAAATCCAAACCGACGCAGCTCTCAGTCCGGCTCCTCAACACCATGGGCATCCAGCCCGATTTCATCGTCGGTCGGGCGGAGCTGCCCATCGACGACAAACGCAAGGAAAAAGTCGCCTACTACTGTAACCTAGACAAAGAAGATGTCATTTCCAATCCAGACTGTGACACCATCTACCAAATCCCTCTGATTTTCAAAGAGCAGGAGTTTGATGATAAAGTCTTAGCCAAACTGCACCTACCTGCCAAACGAGCTCAACTAGGTTCGTGGAAAAAATTAGTGGATAAAGTCCTGTCTAAAAAGAGCAAGCAGATTAGTATCGGTATCATTGCCAAGTACATCGCCACCGGTGACTACGAGCTCAAAGATTCTTACGCCTCACTCGTCGAGTCGCTCGAACACTCTGGCTGGCATCACGATATTGGTTTGGAACTGGTCTTCATTAACGCTGAGTCCCTGGAAAAGGGTCACAAAAAGGAAGTGGCGGATCTAGAGCGGGTGGACGGAATTGTGGTGCCCATTGGCTGGGGCGAGCGGGGAGTGGAAGGCAAGATTAAAGCCATTACTTATGCGCGAGAGAAAAAAGTGCCTTACTTGGGTCTGTGTTACGGCATGCAGTTGGCTAGCGTCGAATATGCTCGTAACATCGTCGGCCTTAAAGATGCTAATACAACTGAGGTTAATCCTTTGACTGCACATCCCATCATTCATGACATTCCCTTTGAAGAAAAATATCAGAAGATTAAGGGCAATGGGGCGAGTATGCGGTTGGGGGCATATGACTGTATTTTGAAGAAGGGGACCTTAGCGCATAGTATTTATAGTAAGCATAATGCGTTTAAAGATAAGAGTAAGAACTTAATTTCGGAACGGCACCGGCATCGCTATGAGTTTAATAACGAGTATCGCCAGCAGTTAGAAGACAAGGGCTTTGTCATTTCGGGAACGTCGCCTGATGACTTCTTTGTGGAAGTGATTGAGTTACCTCAAAAGGAACATCCCTTCTTTATAGCCACCCAGGCCCATCCGGAGTATAAGTCGCAGCCTTTAAAACCCCATCCGATTTTCATTGAATACATCAGTGCGGTGATGAAGAGGAAGAAGTAAGATACCCTATGACCCAACTCACCATCCACGACCAAGCGTATGAATACTACTCCTGGGACACCCTTGGAAAAGATATCTTCAACCTCTCTAAAGCTATCATTGAATCCCACCAGAAATTTGACCGCATTATCGCCCTGGCTAAAGGCGGCTTAACCTTCTCCCGTTCCTTAGTCGATTTCCTGCAGGTCGATAACATCAGCACCATGCAAGTCGAGTTCTACACAGGCATTGGCACCACTGCCAAGACTCCTATTATCACCCAGAGCTTGCCTGTCAGCATCCAAGGCGAAAACGTACTGGTCTTTGACGATATCGTGGACAAAGGGGAAACTATGAAGTTAGCTACTCAGTACCTGAACTACCACGGGGCTGAGAGCATCACTACTGCAGCTTTGATCAGCAAACCTTGGTCCGAGTTCAAGGTCGATTTTGCCGCCCGCCAGAGCCAAGCTTGGGTCATTTTCCCCAATGAGGTCCGAGAAACCATCGCCATTCTAACCAATTTATGGCAAGAAAAAGGTGATTCACCTCAAGTAATTAAAGATCAACTCCTCCAAATCGGCTTCACTCAAGAAGAAGTTGCAATGTTCTCTTCAGTCGAGTAGAATATACACCTTATGGCACAATCCTTTAATTACAACGATCAAGTTATTAGCACCGGCGACACAGTCCGAGTTCACCAAGAGATTAGTGAAGGGGATAAGACCCGGATCCAGGTCTATGAGGGCATTGTCATTGCCATCAAAAACGCTGGCAACGGCAAAACCTTTACCGTCCGCAAGATGGCTACTGGAGGCGTCGGAGTAGAAAAGATTTTTCCGGTGATGATGCCTTCTCTCAAGAAAATTGAAGTCAAGCGCCAAGGACAAGTCCGCCGAGCTAAGTTATACTACCTCCGTGGCAGAATCGGTAAACAAGCAACTAAAGTTAAAGAAAAGAGTGCTTTCACAGAAGCAAGAGCAACAGCATAATTTTTCCTTTGGATCTCAGGGTGAACGACAAGCGGTAGAGTTCTTAAAAAAGGAAGGCTATCAGATTCTTGACGTCAACGTGTCCTTTAACACTCAAGAAATTGACATCATCGCTCTCGATACGGAGTTAGACGAAATCGTCTTCGTTGAGGTTAAAAGCCGCTGGAGTGATGAGTACGGGCACCCGAGTAAGGCAGTGACTAGAGAAAAGTTGAGAAACATCCAATACGTGGCTGGGGTCTACCGACAACAGCGGAAGTTGGATAAAGACTATAGATTTGATATCATTACGGTCATCACTGATACGAGTGAGATCGAGCACTTTGAAAATGTAACTTGGCTTGGATAATTTAAAATTTGAAATTAAAAATTATCGAGGCCCCATCGTCTAGCGGTTGGCCATCCCGATTTTATCGGGACAACCGGGGTTCGATTTAAGACTTGGACGAAGCATTAACAACAAACGAAGTCTTGAAAAAAAGACGTACATTGAAAAAATAATTGGCCATCTGGCCCCATCGTCTAGCGGTTAGGACACCGGGTTTTCATCCCGGCAACCGGGGTTCGATTCCCCGTGGGGTCACAATACTACCTTCATCTAAGTGTTTTTAATTCTCCTACTCTTCTCAAATGCAGTACGTATATTTCCTTGCTAGAAAAGTGCGCATGTGAGCTCGTTAAAAGCTGATTCTAATGTATAATAGATACGTACAAAATATTTTAGTTAGGAGTAGTTAAATATGAAATGGCTTGAATCATTAGGGATCCGACAAAATCCAGTCGATACTTTTCTGAACAGTGTGATCGCTCGCTTGCTGGACGAAGTGCTACTAACAGCGGGAGAGTTCGACTGCCAGGCAGCTATAAATAAGCTGACAACTTTGAAAAATCAAGGAGAAATCACTAATGAAGAGTACTTGCTTTTTGTGGATGCGGCAGCGGCTCGGATGGCGGGCGGTGATTACACTACCTCAGAGGTATATCACCTAGTTAAGAGCAAATTTGAGTAGTCATGAGCGTTACCTTACCTCAAAGGTATACTTCCCTTTAGGATAATCGTAGGCAATAACCCGCACTTGCTCGCGGTTTTTGATTAATTTGACCTCAACACGCTTGCCAAATTTATCGGTGACTTCAAACTCGTCGCCTTTTTTCTTGAACTGAAACTCATTGTTTGCATACGTATGTTTGACCTTAAAATCGTAGTTATCAAACTTGCCTTCGTTTATGATGTGATAGTCGTAGCGGTAATCCTTGAAATCAATTATTTGCCAGTCTAGACCTTTTTCCAGCACGAAAATAAACTTGTCACCAGTTTCAAAACATTTTAATTCAGCTCGGTATTGAGCACGGGAATAAGATTCGTGGTAGAGGAGAACCCAGGAGATGTAGGCGATGGCAGCCAGTTCAAAATCACGCATTAGTAGACCTCGTATAGTCGACCATCGACTTCGATCCCTTTATCTCTTGAAGCAACAGAGAAACTTCCTTCTTTAGTCGATACTGTGCCATTAACAATATAGGAAAACCTCAAAACACCGCGTTCGCTGCCAAAGTTAATATCAATTTGCGAACCTGATTTAGTCGCTTGAACATTTTTACTGGCCCGATCGTCAGTGTAACTAAGCACACTACTTGAAAAAGAAACATTTCTTAACTCAACTCTGCCATCTTCGGGGGAAATTACTAGTTTAGGTTGATCTTGTTTTCCAAAAGCGTGTAAAGCTATGGCTATAGTTCTTTTGGCTTCTTCTTTTGTCATATGTGCATATTATACCGCATCATCCGTAAAAACGAGGTAAGAGCTTAATCATTTTAAAAGAGGGACCTAGCTTGCTTTTCACCAAACCTGTGATATATTCGTTACATATGCAAATTGAAGCTCTCACCTTTAAAGCTCCAGAGTCCGCTCGACTCCAAAAACTTGCCCTCTCAGAAGTCACCCGCCAATACCTTCATCTATGTGTTCATCATGCAGGACAAACAAATATACTGGATCGATCCATCGAAAACCTTTTGGCGAATCAAGGTTCTGCCACAAAGGCTTTAGATACAATTATGGTGGAACGCGCAGAACTGCTTCGACAGCTGGGCACTCAGGATGTAGTAAAAGCTGCCAAAAAATTGGGTTTCGGCAACGCAGTTCGGTCTACCCCCGGAGTTGATGACTCGAGTCAAATAGAGCACACACGGCACATCACAACTGAATATATTAAGAACACCAAGGGTTATAGTTTGCTAATAAAAGGTCTTAAAGTAAAACCGGATACATCTTACAAGTTAATTTGCGAAGCTCCAATTTACCCAGATATAACCTCTAATTCTGCCAGTAATGTTAAAGAATTCCAGAGTTATCCTTATCTATCTTCTCCTAATGGTGATCTTGAACTCCAAGTTTTTCTCAACCAACGCTACCCAGAAAAGAGAACCATGTTTAGAGATGGCAAAATTTATGTTAAAGTGATCGAAATAAACACTGGAAGTACAATCTATCGTACTGAAATGTCTGTTCCCTATATTGCTCAACCCAAGAAAAGGACTAAATTCCCAACTGCTAAGGATGAAACTCGAGAAATTAAGATTGACCCAAGGGAAACTGATGAGGCCACGCCGTATGATCCAACATTACTGAAAACAGTGGTAGATTCTGATTAGGTCTCTAGCTGAGCTTTTGCTTGCTAGATTAAGTTTTTGTGGTGTATTTGCTACATACTCGGAAGCACCTGCCCAAGGTCATGTCTATGAGTAAAGCTGAAGACATCACGTATCAACGTGAATACTTCCATCGTCAGCTAGACCACCTCCTCAAACATAGTGAGCTCTTTGTTCACGCCGCTAGTTTACGCCTGACCACTTTTACAGAGTTAATCTCGACCCTCTTTTCCATTCAATACGATGCTGAGTTTGGGGCATTTAAAGAACTAGACAGAACTGACGACGAAAAATTGAAAATTAAAAATACGCTCAGTCCTTTTGCAAGTGAAAAATTTATCTTAGCTTTAATTTGTATGTCTGTGAGCCCTTATAAGAAGTTTGATACAGTAAACGAATTACATACATATATAGCTACCCTCCGTTTACAACAAGCAAACGATAGAGTACGTCAGAATCGAAAGTCGTCATCTTCTTCTCAGCTACAAACTACTGTCTCAACTAATGAAGAACCTGAGCTAACCATAAAAGGTGGCCTTTTAAGAATGTCAGTAATTATTTAAAAAGTAAA
>DASVCZ010000028.1:0-18379 GCA_036381335.1 Patescibacteria group bacterium
CTGCTACACAATCGGCCGCCCGCAGTTGGAGCTCCCAAGATTTTATTATTCTAACCGGCCAACTGAGCCATAAGCCCGATCAACAAGAAATCTTTAAAAAATACTTCACCAATTCACTAACTATTCCTCTCATTCATCTCGATTCCAGTCAGCATTTCTTTAATCAAAAAAGCTACTTTATACTTTTCAATCACCAAGCTGGTGCTTCCATCACAGATTCAAACCGCCTGTACTGGTATAACCGATTACTAGAACTAGAAAAATTAGACACCATTCAGAATGTGATCATGGTCTTTCCCGGAGATTCACACACCACTCAGTTTGTAAAAGATCGTCTGTTACCCCGAATGTACGTTCTGACCGACAAGCATTTTTATCTTTTTGTCACTCAAGCAGAAGAAAGGAACCAAATTCTGCAGTCAGACCAAAATGTCACTATTACTCCCATTACTCAGCATGAAGCTGGCCAAAAATACCTAGAAATTGAGATTGAGGGAAACCAAGTGAGAATTACTCCTGAGTTTTAAAATGCTCAATGGTTCTACGTAGCCCCTCTTCAAAAGTGACTGTTGGTGTCCAATTGAGCAACCGTTGAGCTTTACTGTTATTAGGCTTTCTTCGAGTGGGATCATCCTTCGGCAAGGGGATGACATTTAATCTTAATTCTTGATCCGGGTTAATCAATTGATGAATGATTTCAGCCGTCTCTTTAATACTGTGTTCATCAGGATTCCCCAAGTTAATAGTTTCGCCGGCTAAGCCTTCGGTGGTGGCCATCTTTAAAATGCCTTCCACTAAATCACTCACATAACAGTAGGAACGAGTCTGGGTTCCATCTCCATGGAGAGACAGAGGCTGTTGAGCTAATGACTCCTTGATAAACTGAGGAATCACTCGGCCGTCCTCGGGGTTTATCCGAGGACCATAGGTATTAAAAATCCGCACAATTCGGGTGTCTAAACCAAAGTCTCGATGATGAACACCGCAAATAGTTTCACCTAGACGTTTGCTTTCGTCATAACACGAGCGGACACCGTTAGGATTAACATGGCCCCAGTATTCCTCCGGCTGGGGGTGGACCTGAGGGTCGCCGTAGACTTCAGAAGTGCTGGCAAAAAGAAACGTTGCCTCCGGATGTGTTTCGAGCAAATATTGAAGTAAATTGTGAGTAGCTAACGAGTTAACCAGGTACGTCTCGATGGGTTTGGCTTGGTAACCGGGAGGACTGGCTGGAGAAGCAAAATGGAGAACAAAGTCAGGCTGAGTACCAGCCGGGAGATACTCCTGAGGTGGGTTGACCACATCGGCCTCAATGAAGCTGAAGCCCGAACCAGAGTCACTTTGGCCTGCTAATAGATGCTCAATGTTTTTGCGCCGACCGGTAATAAAATTATCAACACCAATGACTTTGGCCCCTTGAGCCAGTAACGCATCCACTAAGTGTGAACCTACAAAACCAGCAGCGCCGGTCACGAGTACTGTTTTGTCCTGGAAGGAATCATTCGCCATACGTTACAATTGTAGCAGAGATTTATACGTTGACAGCTAACAACAATATGAAAGATTGGATGAAAAATTGGCCAACACCACACGCGGTCTGGGTGATTCTCTTACTAGGGTTAATTTTGCGATTACCTCTACTCAATGGCTCTTTCTGGATGGACGAAGCTGCTCAAGCTCTGGAAAGCGCACGACCTTTTTCTCAGCAATTAATGATTGCTAAAGATTTTCAGCCACCTCTCATGCACTTGATAGTTCATTTCTCTTTGTACATTAGTTCAGAAGAGTGGTGGCTACGGACTGTGGCTGCATTACTACCGGGACTCATCACTATTTGGGGCACGTATCAGATTGGCAAGGTGCTAGTCAGTCGTACCACTGGCATCATTGCCAGCTTGCTTTTAGCTACGTCGTCTTTCCATATTTTCTTCTCTCAGGAGCTTCGGCCCTATTCATTGCCAACCATGTTTGCCATTGTAAGTTGGTTATTGATACTGAAAATTGAGAAAAATCAAAGTAAAAACACTCATACTCTAGGTTATTTTCTCCTTTATACAGGCTGCACCATCCTGGGTCTTTATGCTTCCTATTTGTATCCTTTCCTCCTGGTTTCACAGATAGCCTATATCTTCTTCTACCGACGACTTCAAGTACACCAATTCCTCTCAACTTGGCTTGTGAGCGCCTTAAGCTTCTCACCTTGGTTACCCGCTTTTTATGGTCAGCTTCGAATGGGGGGAGAGTTCCAAAAGCAACTTCCAGGTTGGGTAAGTGTGGTCAGCTTTGACCACATTAAGTCGATAGTGATGGTCGCTGGCAAATTTATCTTTGGTGTAGCCGACTTAGAAGTAAATCTATGGTATGGTAGCCTGACCCTGTTACTTTTAGGCCTAGTAGTCGGTAGCTTTTATAGCTCCATCAAAAGTACCTCAATTCGTCAAATAGCTCGCCATTTAAAAAAGAACAGACAACTGGTTTTACTTTTAACCTGGTTGATTGTGCCGTTTCTCACCGCTTGGTTGGTCTCTTTTTGGGTACCAGTTGTTCAACCCAAGCGAGTGCTGTATCTGCTGCCGGTGTTCTATGTACTTGTCGGCTGGCTCGGGGAGAGCAAACACTTACTTGCTCGGGCGTTAGTGACTGTGTTACTCCTGATTAACCTTGGCTCGACTTGGCAATATTTTTCCCAACCGCGACTGCAACGTGAAGACTGGCGTTCGTTGCACACTATCATTGCTGAGCGTTATCCTATTAGCGAGACGCTAATTGTCTTTTCTTTTGACGAACCTTTTGCACCTTGGCGGTGGTACGACCAGGGAACGTATGAAACACTGACTACTGGCCAGTTGTACATTAAAAATGTGCCGAATCTGACCGAGAAGCTTGAAGTCATCAACAACTATCGCTATATTGTAGTCTTCGATTACTTACGTGATTTGACGGATCCTGATGATGAACTAATCAAGGAAATTAAAACATTTGGCTATGAGGAGGCAGATCTCATTGATCAGCCCAACATCGGTTTCGTTAGAATTTACGCTCGAAAACATTATGCATATCGGTATTGATATTTCCGCCATTCCTTATCATCGAGGTGTATCGCGCTACACTGCTAATTTAGTCCGGTCATTGAGCCAGCGCAAAGACATTAGCCTCACCCTCTATGGGTCTTCCTTTCGCCAAAAAAGAGAACTGTGGCGTTTTATTCAAACTTCACACCTGGAACATCTGACTACCCGCCTGCAATCATTCCCGCCTACAGCCTTAAGCTGGCTCTGGTTTTTGGGGTTCAACCCCATCAAAAAGCTCTTGCCACAGATAGAAGTTTTTCATTCCTGGGACTGGCTTCAACCACCTGATAAAAATTTACCCTTAGTGTCAACCATTCACGATCTAGCTATGCTTAAATTTCCGGAGACTGCACATCCGAAAATCTTGAAGATGCACCAGCAGGCTTGGAAAGTTCTCAAAAAACGAGGCGCCGAAATCATTGCAGTCAGCCGGGCCACTAAACGTGATATTGTCGAACTTTTAGAAATTCCACCTACTAAGGTCCACGTCATCTATGAGGCACTGCCCCAGGAAACAGTCGATACTGCTGAGTCTCTGACGGATGATGAACACGAACAGATTAAACAGCGATTAAAGTTGAGTAAACCATTTATTTTATTCGTCGGCACTCGGGAACCCCGTAAAAATTTACAGCGTTTAATTAAAGCCTGGGAACAATTAGCCGACAAATATCAATTAGTGATTGCTGGCGCCACCGGGTGGGATAAAACTGGGCGTTCTTCTCAGTCACCACACAAAAACTTGCGCTTCTTGGGCAAAGTAACAGATAAAGAATTGGTTGTCCTCTACAGTGAAGCTGAAGTATTAGCCTATCCCAGCTTGTACGAAGGCTTTGGCTTACCCATTTTAGAAGCCTTTTACTTTGGTTGTCCTGTGGTCACTTCCAATGTTTCTGCCATGCCCGAAGTAGCTGGTAATGCGGCTGAATTGGTCGACCCCCTCTCAATTGCCAGCATTCGCCAAGGGCTGATGACTGTGCTCAATGAGTCAGAATTTAACCAAAAACAACGAATGCAAAAAATGATTATTCGATTGCACCTCTTTAATTGGAAAAAGGTGGCGGAAGAAACGGTTGAAGTGTATCGGAAAGCAGTTGCAAGTCATTGATGCATTCACTGCTTAAGTTTAAAATGGGTGCCGATATATTGAGCAAAAACATCTTTCAAAAACTCAACTTCTAAGGAGCGCAAAGCACTAAATAAAGTAACAATAGTGTCACTACTGGTAAAGTCAATTATGCCTACTGGCTCTCCCTCAAATTCAAGATGAGTTGAACTCGTTATCTGGAAGCTCCCATCTCCAAGTCTATAAATGGTGGTTTGTCTTTCTGTCATACTATGTGTAGATAATATCACACGTAACAAGCTACAATAGGACTATGGTATCACCGCTTAAGATCGCCATCGACGGCAACGAAGCCAATGTCACACACCGCGTGGGCAGTAACGTATATGCTTTCGAGATTATCAAACACATGGAGGCACTGACACGTAAAGCCTCCAATGGCCACCAGATTCAGGTGACTGTCTTACTGGCGGAACCGGCTGTCAAAGATTTACCCAAGGAACGACCCGGTTGGAGATACCAAATCTTGACTCCGAAAAAGTTTTGGACCCAGTGGGCTTTGCCAATACATCTTTTTTTGCATCGAAACAACTATCACGTCTTTTTTACTCCTGGTCACTATGCACCTCGTCTCTCAGTGGTGCCGTATATATCATCGGTTATGGACGTGGCTTTTTTGGAATTTCCCGAACAATTTAAAAAGAATGACTTGCTGCAACTCACTCACTGGACAAAATACAGCGTCACCAACGCTCAGAAAGTGATAGCCATCTCTGAAGCCACTAAGCAGGATATAGTCGCCAAATATGGCAAAGCTGCCTCAGATATCGTGGTGGCGTATCCCTCGGTGACACTGCCTTCGAAAGAAGCTACCTCATTAAAAAAAGCTGCCACTCTGAAAAAACTAGGCATTCAAAAACCGTATGTCGTATACGTCGGCACTTTACAACCACGGAAAAACATTATCAAAATGGTCGAAGCCTTTGAAAGTCTTAAACGCAGTTTAGCTAGTCAGGATATTCGTCAAAAATCAAAATTAAAGCGTCAACATCACTCTGAAAAACTGCAGTTGGTCGTTGCCGGGAAGATTGGCTGGCTGGCGGATGACACGCTGCAGAGAATTAAAGAGTCACCTTTTTTCAGTGATATTTTGTTACCGGGCTACGTGACCGAAGATGTCAAACAAATCTTACTTCAGGAAGCAGAAGCCAGCATATTAGTTGGCCTCTATGAAGGTTTTGGTATCCCACCCTTAGAATCAATGCATTTAGGGACACTCCCCATAGTTGCACATGCCATGAGTTTACCAGAAGTAGTGGGGAAGGCTGGCATCTTGGTTGATCCTCTAAGTCACCACTCTATTGCTGATGGCATTAAAAAAGCCCTCCAGCTGACAGCCAAAGGTAAAGCTAAGTACCGACGAGAAATGAGAAAACAGGTTAAAAA
Organism: Patescibacteria group bacterium; assembly: GCA_036381335.1. Lineage (GTDB taxonomy): Bacteria > Patescibacteriota > Microgenomatia > UBA1400 > PJMF01 > DASVCZ01. The sequence goes on from DASVCZ010000028.1 coordinate 5,584, forward strand.
GTTTAGCTGGGAAGAAAGTGCTCAAAAAATACTTGGTGCTTTGATTGAAGTAGGAGAGAACAAGCAATAATGACAGACATTAAGCGAAGCATTTTAGCCATCGATCCTGGATACGACCGGGTGGGGTGGGCAATCGGGGATGAAGTCAGAAGAGGCCAATTGACTAAGCTTCATTACGGCATCATCCAAACCGAAAAGAAGGCAGCTATCTTTGATCGATACCTCCAGATCCAAGAGGAACTGCACCAAGTGATTGAAACCTACCGACCATCTGAGTTAGCGATCGAACAATTGTATTTCTCTAAGAACACAACTACCGCCTTACGAGTCAGTGAAGCACGAGGTGTCATCATTGCTAGCTGTTTACGTCACGGTCTAAAAGTATTTGAATATAATCCCGGCACAATTAAGCTAGCCGTAACGGGCCACGGACAAGCCAATAAAGCCGCAGTCGATAAAATGGTCAGGTTGCAATTGGCCATCAAAGATGAACCCGTCATGGATGATACTATGGATGCCTTAGCCCTTCTTCTCACTCATAGTGTTTCTCATTCTGGTTAAGTTATGGTAAAACTATACTCATGATTGGTTTTCTTTCGGGTCAGCCTCGATTACTTAAAAATTCCTTATTGATCATTACTCATGGCGTTGGTTACCAAGTGTATTGTGCCTCTCATATCTTAGCCAGCGCCGAACAGCAGTCCACCTTGGAGCTTTATATTTATGCTCACGTCCGGGAAGAGGCCCTAGAGTTGTACGGTTTTGAAAGTGTCAAAGACAAGGAACTTTTTGAACTGGTGCTAGGGGTTTCGGGAGTTGGCCCTAAAACCGCCTTGAGTATTATTGATCGGGGAGCGGATCGACTGGTGGACGCCGTCCAGCAAGCTCAAGTTTCGTTTTTTACTGCCATCCCGCGGGTAGGTAAAAAAATGGCCCAAAAAGTGATTATTGAACTGCGAGGTAAGCTAGGGGAATTAAAACAACTCGATTTGGGACCGCGCTCACAAGCTCATCAAGAAATTGTCGAGGCGGTGATGGCTTTGGGCTTTGCCGAAGAAGCAGTCGAGGACGCAGTCAGGACCTTAGATTTATCTACCTTATCGGTGGAAGAAGCAGTTAAGCAAACTATTAAACAATTATCGACATAATGCCAGACGTCACCTCCGTACCAGTGGAAATAACACCAGAGGAAGAACTTCTCCTGACCTCGCTGCGCGTCAAAGAGTGGGCCGCTTTTTATGGTCAACCTCAGGTCAAACAATCGTTACAAATTGCGATTCAGGCTGCGCGCGCTCGGCAGGAAGCGGTTGATCATATTTTGTTGTACGGTCCGCCGGGCTTAGGCAAAACCACACTCTCCCATTTGATCGCGCGCGAGATGGGCAGTACTATTCGTATCACCTCCGGTACAGCCTTAGCCAAAACCGGTGACCTAGCAGCTATCTTAACCAACTTGGAAACGGCCGATGTACTCTTCATTGATGAAATTCATCGGCTCAACAAACCCATTGAGGAGATGCTCTATTCTGCCATGGAGGATTACGCCCTCGACATCGTCATCGGTAAGGGGCCTTCGGCCCGGACGGTCAGAATTGACTTGCCTCATTTTACTTTGGTGGGGGCCACCACTCGGTTCGGTTTACTATCTGGACCTTTTCGAGATCGGTTTGGGGTCATCCACCGCTTGCAGTACTATGAACCCGCCGAGTTGCTCCACATTTTGACGCAGGCAGCTGAAAAACTCGACATTAAGTTGAATCCAGATACCGCGCTAGAGATCGCTCGCCGGGCCAGAGGCACACCTCGGATTGCACTTAAGTTGCTGAAGCGCGTTCGTGATTACGCTCAAATTAAAAACGGTGGCCACGTTTCTGTCGAGACTGTTCTCAAAGCTCTCGAATTAACTACTGTTGATAGCTTGGGCTTAACCGATGCCGACCGCCGCTTCCTGCAGGTCATTATTGAAAAGCATAAAGGCGGTCCAGTCGGTCTCTCAACCATCGCCGCCACTTTAAACGAAGATCCCTTAACCATCGAAGAAGTCATCGAACCCTACCTGATGCAAGTTGGCTTTCTCAAAAAAACCCCTCAGGGGCGGGTTATTTCTGAAGCCGCTTTCGCGCACTTGGATCTGCCTTCTGATTAGATAATCACTCTTTTCCTTGCTACAATAGATTCATGTCACATACTGGTCGTCGATCTTTGCCTGAAAAAATACGTAACCGGATTGCTACCATCTGGTTAGAATTAGTCACTGGCTTCCTCTGGTGGGGTGTGGGTTATCTGCCTTCTCATCACCTCCGACGCTTTTTTTACCGCTTATTTGGTATGAAAATTGGTAAGGGTTCCACTCTCCATATGATGGGGCGAATTTATGATCCGCGTCATATTATCATCGGCCAAGACACGATCATCGGTGAGCGATTTTCATTAGACGGTCGCAAGCAACTTAAAGATTCACGAGGTGGATTGGTCATTGGTGACCATGTCGATATTGCCTCAGAAGTTATGATTTGGACTAGCCAGCATGATCTGAAGTCACCTACCTGGCAAGCAATTGAAGAAAAAGTTGTGATTGAGGACTACGTCTTTATTGGGCCTCGAGCTATTATCCTGCCCGGAGTCACAATAGGCCGCGGGGCTATCATCGCCGCCGGAGCTGTGGTCACCAAGGATGTACCACCACTGGCTATCATGGGCGGAGTCCCGGCTCAAAAGATTGGGGAACGAAGTGTCTCACAACTAAATTACACTTTGGGCAGAGCCCGCTTATTCCAATGACTCTCTCCATTATCATCGTCTCCTACAACACGGCTCACTTAACCCTCCAGACCTTGGAGTCTGTGGTAGCCGACCTCAACCGATCTGTTCAGCTCAAAGGAAAAAGTGAGATCATCGTCGTTGATAATAATTCGAGTGACGACAGCGTTGAAACCATTAAAATATTCAAAAAAAACCTCAAAAACGTCACCCTTAATTTAATTGAGAATAAAGAAAACGTCGGTTTTGCCCGAGCCAACAATCAAGCCATCAAAGAGAGTCACGGCCAGTACCTACTTCTCCTCAACTCCGACACTATCGTCCAACCAGGTTCGTTGGAAACGCTCATCAACACCTTTGATTCACGACCAATAGATGAATTGACCGCCTACTCGAGTATTGCTAACAGAGCTACCGATAAGCTAGGTATTGTAGCGGCTCAGCTACGCAACCCGGATGGCAGCATCCAACCTCAAGGCGGCTCTTTTCCCACTTTAGTATCGCTGGCCAGTCACTTACTAATGCTAGACGACTTGCCCCTAATCGGAAAACTTTTTCCCTCCACACAACATACAGGTAAAAGGTCCATCTCGTCTCAACAAGAGCTAACCCCCATGGACTGGGTAGGCGGGACGGCCATGATGATTCGACGCCAGGTTTTTGACGACGTAGGATTATTTGACGAGCAGATTTTTATGTACGGGGAAGATGTGGAATTCTGTTTGCGGGCCCATCACCACCACTGGGATAGTGTTATTCAAAACCAAGCTCCTATTGTCCATCTGGGGAGCGCCAGCTCTTCATCGGCGAGCGCTCTTGTGGGCGAACTTAAGGGCTACTTACACATCTGGGCTAAACACAAGCCGCTCTGGCAAATGCCTATCGTTCGCTGGCTCATTGATTTAGGCTGCAGACTTCGAATCTTCTTATTTGGTACAATCTTAGGTGAAGCATCAAAAGCTGAGGTCTATAAAGCAGCCTTGCAGACGGTGAAGAACGTATAACATGACTACCCAAAAGATTATACATTGGCTCGATGAGAATATTTTGCTCGTTTTATGTGGCTTTTTGATTGCCTTTATTCCTCTCTATCCCAAAATTCCTTTATTTAGTCCCATTGAGTCATATATCGTCCGCGTCCGAATGGAAGATATTTTTGTCTTCATCGCCGCCGTAGTCTGGTTTGTTCAATATCTAAGACGAAAGATACTTATCAAAGATAAGCTGGTAGTCGGCTTTATAGCTGCCTACGCATTTGCCGGTCTGTTGTCAATCATCTCTGCCGTCTTAATCACTAAGACTGTCCCTTTAGAAGCTATTCATTTAGGGAAAACCTTGCTCCATTACTTCCGGTACTTAGAGTATTTTGTCCTCTTTTTCTTGACTATGTCGGCTATTAAATCTCGCCAAGATTTTAAAGTTTTGTTGACTGTTATCGTTATCACAGTCCTGGGTGTCAGTCTCTATGGCTTTGGCCAAAAGTATTATTACTGGCCAGTGTACTCCACTATGAATCGAGAGTTCAGCAAGGGAATTCGTCTGTACCTGACTGAGCACGCTCGGGTTCAATCTACCTTTGGCGGTCACTATGACTTAGCTGCGTACCTAGTGATTGTACTGCCGCTGCTGCTGAGTGCCTCCTATTTTACTCTTAAAAGAAGAGTGGCTATTCTCTTATATTTAGTTTTCATTTTTGGTTCTTGGTTGCTGATCATGAGTGCTTCGCGAACTTCTTTCTTGGCCTATTTAGTAGGAACAGCTCTAGTCACCACCATAGGAGCTTTCATCCAAAAAGATTGGTGGTCCAAATTTAAATGGGGACTGAGCAGAATGAGCCTCTTAGGCATAGTAGTTTTTATCTTGATGGCCAATTTTGGTTCAGATATGTATGAGCGATTCTTACAAGTGTTGGAAGGTTATCCAGCTGCTAATCAAATGTATCACCAAGCTAATGCCCAACGGAAGGAATATGTTCAAAGTAGCATCGTCTACCTTCAAGACAGAGGACTGTTCATTCCTGGGCTACTGCCTAAAGCTCAAAAACCCACTCACGGTGTCGAAATAGATAATAACGAAGGGATTGCCATCGTCCCGAGTGACCAGCGCCCAGTGACAGAAAAGCCTGACGAAAAAAACCGGCCTAGCGATGTCTACGTCGATGTGCCTGAAATTGTGCCGGTAGCGAGTACCTCTGCTTCCGGATCAGCGATTGTGGTCTTAACTGAAAGGGAACGAGTCTTTTCCGAATGCGCTCTCAACCGAGGTTTGTCATTATGCATCCGGCTCGAGACACTCTGGCCTAAAGCTATAGAGGGCTTTAAACGCAACCCCTTATTTGGCAGTGGCTACGCAACATTAAATAAAGATACCACCTATCACTTTACAGAGGCTGAGAGCACCGACAACAATTTCTTGAGAACCCTAGGAGAAACGGGCCTCTTTGGGTTTATCACTTTCTATGGCTTAGTCTTAGTGCTGTGTGCTTATGCGTACAAATTAATCAAAGATCGATCTGGTTGGGGAGTCATATTGGGGATTGGTTTTATTAGCGCTACCATCGGACTGTTAATCAACGCGGCCTACATTGACGTCTTCGCTGCTTCCAAAGTTGCCTTTACCTACTGGGCGTTGGCTGGGATCTTAGTCAGTTACTACTGGCTTCACCATCAACCTGCCAAAGCAAAGATAGCCTCCAAACCAAAAAAGGTGAGACTGAAATGAAAAAACCTCTCTTTTTAATTATCATCTTGGCGCTGCTCGTTCGGATGTATGGCATTGCCACGCCCGTAGCCGATTGGCACTCTTTTCGTCAAGCTGATACCGCTTCGGTCACTAGAGAATATGTCAAACATGGCATTGATCTACTGCGACCCACCTATCATGATCACTCTAACATTCAGTCGGGAGAAGACAATCCACTCGGCTACCGCATGGTCGAGTTTCCCTTAGTAAATGGGCTGATTGCGCTACTGATCAGAGCCGTCCCTGTCTTGCCTTTAGTTCCTGTCAGTCGATTTATATCGGTGCTATTTTCTTTAGGCACCTTAATTTCCCTCTATTATTTAACTCAGCAACTATCTGGTAAAAAAGTAGCCTTAGTTTCGGTATTACTATTTGCGGTCTTGCCGTATGGTGTGTTTTACTCACGAACAATTCTGCCAGAACCAGCTATGTTGTTTTTTGCCACTTTCTCATTTACGGCATTTTTCTACTGGCTGACTACTAAACGCTTGAGTTGGTACATTCTTTCGTTTACATCTTTTGCAATTGCTCTTTTGCTCAAACCATTTGTTCTCTTTTTAGCTCCTGTGTATGCTGGCTTGGTTGCGTTCACTGCCTTTAACGAAAGCATCCGTACCTTTACCTTCCGACATTTTTTTGTGACATCGCTTTTAGCTGCGCCTGGTTTTTTCGCCGCACTGGTCCCTATGCTTGGCTGGCAGTGGTGGATAGCTCGCTTCCCTGAAGGAATTCCCGCGCGTGACTGGCTTTTCAACGGCAACCTAATTCGTTTTCGTCCCGCCTGGTTCCGCTGGCTCTTTTATGAAAGAATTACCAAACTCATCCTCGGCTATGTAGGGAGTGTATTTTTGCTGGTCAATATCTGGCCGTTGAAAAAAGACCTGATTGTCTATGGAGCTTGGTGGGCCAGCATCTTGATTTACTTTAGTGTCATCGCCAGTGGTAACGTTCAACACGATTATTATCAAGTCTTAGCGCTGCCAATCATTAGCTTGTCTGTGGGGCGCGGTCTGGTGTTGGTCTACGACTATCTAAAAAAACGAATTAATATGCATACTAGCCTGGCAGTTGTGTCTGTTATTACAGCCACCATGTTGTTTTTTGCCTGGAATCAGGTGCAAGGCTACTACAACGTTAATCACTGGGAATACATTAGAGCGGGCCAAGCCGTAGATAAGCTAACTCCACCTGACGCTAAGGTCATCGCTCCCGCTTTTGGTGACACCCACTTTTTATTTCAGACAAATCGTACGGGGTGGCCGATTGGCTTTGAAATCGAGGACAAAATTGCCAAAGGAGCCACGCACTACATTACCACCAGTTACGACGATGAAGCTCGGATGCTCGAAAAACAGTATCAGGTCATTAAAAAAACCGATGAGTTTATCTTAATCGATCTTAGAAGCAAAAAATGAAAATTTTAATGCTGACTCCTTATCTGCCGTACCCCTTACTTTCGGGTGGCCAAATTCGGACCTACAATCTCCTTAAAACGCTGGCCGATAAACATGACGTGACTCTGTTTTCTTTAATTAAAGAGGACAGTGAGCGCCAATACATTCCGGAATTAGAAAAATACTGTAAAAAAGTTCGCGTCTTTAAACGTTCCAAAAAACCTTTTACTTTACGAAATATTTTACACACTGCCGTTTCTTCATATCCATTCTTGGTCATCCGCAACCACGTTCCTGAAACCATTAAAGCGGTCGAAGAAGAACTTTCCACCAACCAATATGATCTCATTCACGCTGAAACTTTCTACATGATGCCTCACATCCCTCAAACGACTACGCCCACTATTTTGGCTGAGCAGACAATAGAATACTTAGGATACGAGAGTTTCTCCCGCCGCATAAAGCTCCCTTTCCTTCGACCTTTCCTCAAAATTGACATCGCCAAAATTAAACGCTGGGAACGGCACTACTGGAATAGCTGCACTAAATTAATTGTCATGAGCGACGAAGATAAAAAGTATATTTCTACCTTGATTAATGACCCTCACAAAATTGAAGTCGTCTCTAATGGGGTTGATTCCTCCTGGTTTGCTCAAAAGAAAAAAGACTTACCAGCTGATCCGACCATCTTATCGGTAGGCACCTTTAAATGGCTGCCTAATGTAGAGGCCGTTACTTTTCTGGTAGAAAAAATCTGGCCACTAGTAAAAAAAGAAATTCCGCACGCTCGACTCTGGATCGTAGGCAACGCGCCGACTAAGCAAGTTATCCAGTACCAAAAGAAAGATGCTGCTATTACCGTCACTGGAGGGATACCAGACATCCGGGACGCATTTAACCAAGCCCATGTCTTGGTGGCTTCTGTCTTTAGTGGCAAAGGCACTCGGTATAAAATTCTAGAAGCTATGGCTTCAAAAACACCGATCGTGGCGACCGACTTGGCTGTGGAAGGGCTCCAATTGACCAACGGAGAACAAGTCCTGACCAGCAATACGGCCGAAGGCTTGGCTGAACTCACCATCCAAGTTCTCCAAAACCAGCAACTGCAAAAAAAGCTAGGCGAAAATGGGCGAGCATTTGTGACCACTCATTATGACTGGCAGCATATTGCTCAGAAACTTGACGCTATTTATCAAGAGTTAGGAACCCACCATGAAAAATAAACCCGATTTAACCATCATCATCTTGACCTACAATAGCAAGTTCTGGCTCAAGAAAACGTTAGAGACCCTCAAGGAACACTACCTGACTCAGGCGGAGAGAGATGTCAAGGTGGTGGTCGTAGATAACAATAGTTCTGACGATACCTTAACCATGGTTCATCGGTCTTTTAGGTGGGTACACACTATTGAGTTAACATCCAATAACGGTTTTTCGGCTGGCAACAATGTCGCCTTACGCCAAGTTGATTCTAAGTATGTCATGCTTCTCAATTCGGACGTGGAATTCTTAGATAAAGTCAGCAACTTAGATGTCTTACTCGATTATATGGATGCACACCCCAAAGTAGGCGTCATTACTCCTCGTTTGGAATTTGCCAATGGTGAACTCGATCAAGCAAGTCACCGAGGGGAACCAGATCTCTGGGCCAGCTTTACCTACTTTAGTGGTTTAGAATCATTATTTCCTCGCACCAAAGTATTTGGTCAGTACCATCAGTTTTACAAAAACTTGTCGGTAGCTCACCAGATTGATGCTTGTTCAGGAGCGGCCATGATCGTACGGGTCTCGGCCATGAAAAAAGTTGGCTATCTAGATGAGCAATTTTTCATGTACGCCGAAGATTTAGACTGGTGTAAGAGATTCCGAGAAGCTGGTTTTACCATTGTATTTAATCCTGAAGTGACACTTATTCATCACAAAAATAAATCTGGTCTTCACAGCGCTACTAAACAAATAGCTCGTGAGACAAAACGTCATTTTTACGATACAATGCTCCAATATTACGACAAACATTATGCTGCCCGGTATCCACAATGGGTGCGTAATAGTATTAAATATTTATTATTTTTCAAAAAAGGAGTCTAATGTCACATTTGCGTCACAAATCACAAGCCCTGAGAACTCAGTCACTCATTAAAACGGCTGAAGCCATTTTGGTTATTTTTGCTGCAATTTTTGTGACAGCAATTTTACCTAGTTTGTTGATCCAATACGTTTTTAGCGGCCAAGCTTTATTTGAACAACCACCTGTTCTGCAATATATTCCAGTGGTAAGTTTCGTGATTGGCATTGGTTACTTTATCTACGCCATGGTGGGAAACATTCTCCGAGAAGGCAAAGCTCGTCGATATGATCTGGAAGCAGAAGCCATGGGTGATGACTGTGGCTGTGGACACGATCACAGTGATTTAGCTGAGCTGGAAGCCATGCTGGACGAAGTTGAATCGCAAGCTGAAATGAAGAGTAGTCCCGCTCGTAAAACCACTCGAAAAGCTGGCAAGAAAACGGCTAAAAAAAGCAGAAAATAATTAGACACTATGTCTAAAATGAGAATTGGCATCGATTGCCGGCTGAGCGGTAACGCTCATGCCGGCATCGGACGGTATATTGAGAATTTAATTACCAGACTGCCCCTGCTATCTCCTGATATCACCTGGGTCTTTTTTTTCCACGATCAAAAACAAGTCCCTCAGTTTGACCAAAGTGTAGACCACACGGCATCGAATATTGAAATTCGCTTTGCTCCTGTTCGACACTACTCGTTAGCAGAGCAATTCACCCTCCTTCGGTACTTTAACGACGCTCAGCTGGACCTGCTGCATGTACCTCATTTTAATGTACCTCTGTTGTACCAAGGTAAATTGGCTATCACTATTCACGACTTACTCTGGCATGAATACAAAGGCAGTCAGGTAACGACGCTTCATCCAGTCGTGTACTGGTTAAAATATGTTGCGTATCGATTTGTAGCTAGTCGAGCAATTAATAAAGCTAAGCTTATCTACGTGCCCACCGAAACGGTAAAAGCTACGCTCGCCAAGTATTACCCAGCTGCAAAATCTAAAATAGTGGTCACTCAAGAGGGCGTCAGTGGAGAATTTAAAACGTCATCTTCGCAGACCAAGACCACACACCGCTCTTCCCACAAAGACTTGGTCTACGTCGGGAGTTTGTATCCACATAAAAATATCACACTCGTCTTACAGGCGTTAACTCAGCTCCCTGATTGGCATTTGCATTTGGTGGGTTCCCGAAATGTATTTCAGCAGAAAGTCAAAGCTGAAGTTAAGAAACTAGGAGTGGCAGGCCAAGTTACATTCCAAGGCTATCTCAGCGATCAAGAACTGACAGCCTTGCTGCATGCCTCCACGGCGTTAGTCCAACCCTCACTGTCTGAAGGTTTTGGGTTGACGGGAGTAGAAGCTATGGCAGCCGGCATTCCGGTAGTTGCTTCTGATATTCCCGTATTTAGAGAAGTCTATCAGGAAGGAGCGTTATTTTTTGATCCACGAAATGTAGACAGTTTAGTGGCCACTCTCAATCACCTGAATCAGGAGACCATTAATACTCTAGTTACCCGCGGTCGAAAGGTCAGTGCTGGTTATAGCTGGGATGCCATGGCACAAAAAACGCTGGCGGGATATCGCCAATTGTTATGACAAGTCCAAAAGTGGCGCTGGTGTATGACTGGGCAACAACACCCTATGGTGGGGCAGAGCAGGTGCTGACATCACTTCATCATATTTTTCCCGACGCCCCTTTGTTTACCAGCATTTATTGTCAAAAAAAGGCCCAATGGGCTAAGATTTTTAACGTTAAAACTAGCTTCTTACAGCACTTTCCCTTAGCAAAGCGTTACTTTAGAGCCTATGGACTCTTAATGCCCTTAGCTTTTGAAACCTTGGATCTGACTAAGTACGATGTCATCATTTCTATTACCAGTTCATTTGCCAAAAGTGTCATCACTCAACCGCACCAACTCCACGTCTGTTATTTACTAACACCTAACCGTCACCTGTATTCTCACCGCTTTGAATATGAGAAAAAAACTCCTTTGCCTTTGAATCACCTACTTACTCAAGTACTTAGTTATTTAAAATACCACGATCAAGTAGCCGCCCAGCGTCCTGATGTCATTATTCCTATTTCCCAATTAATCGCCAATCGAACTAAGGAGTACTATCGCCGAACAAGTAATCCCATTATCTATCCGCCTGTCGACACTCCACTCTCAAATCAGGCATCTGACCGGCGTCATCAAGCTCAAAAGTATTATTTGGTTATCTCCCGATTAGTGCCCTATAAGCGAATCGACCTCGCTCTCAAAGCTTGCCAAAAACTTGGCCGAAGGTTAGTCATAGTCGGCACCGGCCAAGAATTAAAGCGACTTAAAAAGCTGGCTCAATCATCGCTCCACCAATCAACAGTTGAGTTTTTAGAAAACGTGAGTGATAGGCAGCTGGCACGACTTTACCTTCGCGCTCAGGCTTTATTGATGCCTGGCCTCGAGGATTTTGGAATCACAGCTTTGGAAGCTGTCGCCCACGGGGTGCCAGTGATTGTGCATCGTGGCAGCGGAGCGGCAGAGATTATTCGCCACGGTCGGGAGGGGATTCATCTGCCAAAATCAAGTCTTGCAGAGTTAGTTAAAGCCATGCATACTCTAGAAATGACTGCTTGGGATCCTGTTATAATGTCCCGGCACGTCAAAAAGTACTCAAACGAGCACTTTCAAAAAGAGTTTAGAACCACCATTAGCTCCTTGTGGGAGCAGTGGCAAAAAGGAGAGCTGGTATGAATCCTCTTGATCACACTTATGGAGTAATCTTGGCTGGCGGGGGTGGCACCCGTTTATGGCCCAAATCACGAAACAAAACGCCTAAGCAGTTTCTTAAATTGACCAGCAAGCAAACTATGATGCAAGTGGCTGCCAACCGGATGGTCAAGCTCATCCCTTGGGAGAAAATAATCGTTGTTACTAATAGCCTGTATCGGGATGAAGTTAAAGAGCAACTCCCCGAGGTTCCTCACGAAAATATCATCGCTGAGCCTGAAAAAAAAGACACAGCCCTAGCTATGTTAGTCGGTTCACTCTATGCACTGTCTAAAGATCCAGATGCCATTGTGATGAATGGGGCTTCTGATCATGTGGTAACTAATGAGAGAGAGTTTTCCCGCGTCATGAAAGCAGCAGTGACAGTCGCTGCTCGTGGCCAAAACTTAGTGACGGTTGGTATTACACCCACTTTTCCTTCTAGTGGTTTTGGTTACATAAAAATTGGCCAAGATATTGAAAAAATTGAACGTGATCTTTCTGTCTTTAAAGTCGATAGTTTCACAGAGAAACCAAATGAAGCCACAGCTCGTGCTTTTATTTCAACCGGTAAATATTTTTGGAACGCTAATATGTATGTCTGGGGAGCCCAAACCTTAGTTGAAGCTTTCCGAACTCATATGCCAGATATGTATGAGCTAACGATGACACTTCGAGAAATGGATTCTCCGACGTTTCACAAAGCTCTCCCAGCTATTTATAGCAATGCACAATCCATTTCCATTGATTACGCAATTTCCGAAAAAGCTGATAACCTAGTTCTTATTCCTGGTGATTTTGGCTGGAACGATGTTGGGGATTGGAAAGTGGTATATGACTTAGGCAAAAAAGATTTATCAGGGAACGTTATCTTAAGTGATACCGACGAGATTCATACACTGGCAGTCAACTCAAAGAATAACTTGATTCATGCTAATGGAAGATTGGTTGCATTGGTAGGTATTGATGACATGATCGTCGTCGATACTGACGAGATTGTGATGATTGCTCCCAAAAATCGAAGTCAAGATGTCAAGAAATTGGTGGAACGACTGAAAGAGGAAGACAAAAAGGAGTATCTCTA